>VGPD01000007.1 GCA_016875635.1 Chloroflexota bacterium | reverse complement strand
CCGCGGGGGGGGGGGGGGGGGGGGGGGGGGGGGTGAGGGTGATCCCGTTTCTGTAACCCCATTCCCCGAGGGGGCAACACCCCGAGGGAAGGGGGTAGGGGGATGGGCCGCTCTCGGCGAAGCCGAGGCGGTACGAGCCTGACTCAATCCTGGGACGTTCGGCGAACCCTCGGAACAATCGGGAGCAGCGAGTCGCCCACGGGCGTCTAGTGGGCGACCGCGCTCGCCCGCATCTCGCGGACCACGGTCACGCGGATTTCGCCGGGGTACTGCATCGACTCTTCGATCTTCTTCGAGACATCGCGCGCCAGCCGCATCGCGCCGGCGTCGTCCACCCGCTCCGGCTTCACGATGATCCGCACCTCGCGGCCCGCCTGGATCGCGAACGACTGGTCGACGCCCTCGAACGAGTTGGCGATCGACTCCAGAGCCTCCAGCCGGCGGATGTACTCCTCGGCGGACTCGCGGCGCGCGCCCGGGCGGCTGCCGGACATCGCGTCCGCGCAGATCACCACCAGCGCCTCCACCGTCTCGGGCCGCACCTCCTCGTGGTGCGCCTCGATGCAGTGGACGACCTCGCGCGGCACGCCGAAGCGACGGGCGATCTCGCCGCCGAGCTTCGCGTGGGTGCCCTCCATCTCGCGGTCGACGGCCTTGCCCAGGTCGTGGAGCAGCCCGCCCATCCGGCAGACCTCCACGTTCGCGCCGATCTCGTGCGCCAGCGCCGCCGCCAGCCAGGAGGTCTCGATGCAGTGGCGCAACTGGTTCTGGCCGTAGGAGAAGCGGAAGCGCAGTCGGCCGAGGGTCTTCACGACCTCCGGGTGCAACGTCGGCACCTCGGCGTCGAGCATCGCCTGGCGGCCTGCCTGGTCGATCATCTCGTCGACCTCGGCACGGGCGCGGTCGACCGCCTCCTCGATGCGGGTCGGCTGGATGCGGCCGTCCTGCAGCAGGCGGGCGAGGGCGACGCGCGCGATCTCCCGGCGGACCGGGTCGAACCCGGAGACCGTGACGACCTCGGGGGTGTCGTCGATGATCAGGTCGCACCCGGTGGCCGCCTCGAAGGCGCGGATGTTCCGTCCCTCGCGGCCGATGATGCGGCCCTTCAACTCGTCCGACGGGATCGGCACCACGCTGACCGTCGTCTCCGCCGTGATGTCCGAGGTGATGCGCTGCATGACGGTGGCCAGCACCTTGCGGGCGCGGGTGTCCGCCTCGTTCCGGGCGCTGGTCTCCATTGCCCGGACGCGGCGCCCCGACTCTTCGCGCAGTTCCTCGTCCAGCCGTTCGAGCAGCTCCTCGCGGGCCTGTTCGACCGTGAGGCCGGCCACGCGCTCGAGTTCTGCGCGGGAGGTCGCGCGGGCCTCCTCAGCCTCTCGTTCCGCCCGCTCGATGGCGGCGGTGCGGTCGCGGAGCGACTGCTCGGACCGCTCGATGACTTCGCCGCGGCGCTCGATGGCGGTCTCGCGCTGTTCGAGGCGGCGTTCCGCGTGGGTGATTTCCGCGCGGCGCTCCTTGATCTCGTTGTCGAGGGCCTCGCGGCGCTCGATGCCGCGCTTCTCCGCGTCCAGTTCGGCGGCACGGGCGCGCTGCTCGGCCTCCTCGGCAGCGAGGCGGGCGCGGTCGCGGGCCTGCGCGAGGATGTTGTTGGCGCCGTTCCGGGTCACCAGGAAGGTGAGGGCGCCGCCCCCGGCCAGCCCGGCGACGGCTGCGACGATCGGAAGGATCACAGGATCCATCGTGGTCTCCGATTCACGGACGGCCCGCGCCTCTCCCCGAAGGGGGTCGCAAGATGGCCTTATGTGCATAGTTGAGGCGGGCGGCTGACATAATCAGCAGGTTCCGCTTGGGGAGATCGTATCACCGGGTGGCAGGAGCCGCCCTCGCGCGTCGGAGGGTAGTGGGTTAGGCCTCGGCCGAGGCCTCAGCGAACAGTTCAGCGAGGGCGGTTTCGATGGCGCGCCGGGCAACGGAGTCGTCGAACCCGCGGCGGCGGAGGAAGTCGTACAGGCGGCGGCGGGCAGCCTCGCGGTCGAGGCCCCGGAGGGTACGGGTGCGCTTGAGCGCCGCGGCGAGCGCCGCCGCCCCCTCGTCTCGCCCATCGAGGGCGGAGGAGATGTCGGACGGCTGCACTCCGCGCTGACCGAGCTCGCGGCGGAGCAGCCGGGCGCCCCGCCCGTTCGCCCGCGGCTGTGAGACATAACTGACTGCCCAGCGACTGTCGTCCACCGCGCCGAGGTCACGGAGTCGTGCCATCGCCGCGTCCACCTCGGACGGCTCGAACGCGTCCGCGTGGGCGAGCAGGGCGCGGCGGATCTCCGACTCGCTCCGTGGCTTCCGCGCGACGAGGTTCATCGCGTGACGGACCGCGAGGCCGCGACGGCCTTCCTCGCGGATCGCCTCCCACTCCGCCGTGGTGAGCGAACGCCCGCGTGTGAGGCGGTGGAGCATCGCTGTGTCGCCCAGGATGAGCGTGGGTGCAGCCTCGGCCGTTTCGCCGTCGCCCTCGAGGGCGGCGGACACAGCGTCGCCGCCGGCCGCTGACTCCGAAGGTTCGGTGACAACGGTGACGGCGGCGATGCCGTGCGGGCGGTAGTCGACGCTCGTGACGGTGAGGTGCACCTGGCCCGTCGCCCTCCCCTGCTCTGGCTGCGCTATGGTTGCGCTCTGGCTATGCGCCGATCTATGCGCCGATCTATGCGTCGATCTATGCGTCGATCTATGCGTCGATCGAGATCTCGTCCGGCTCCTCGACGGCCGCGGCAACGGCTGCGGAGGGGCTACGCTTTAGCGCCGTGGCGGCGTCGCGGATCTTGGCCTCGATCTCGGGGCCGGCGGAGTTCTCGCGGAGGAACGTCATCGCCGCCGTGCGGCCCTGGCCGAGACGCTGGTCCCCATAGGAGTAGAACGAGCCCATCTTGCGGACGATCTCGTACTCGACGGCGAGGTCCAGGACGTCGCCCCAGTGGTTGATGCCGTGCAGGTCGCCGGTGAACATGATGTCGAACTCCGCCTGCCGGAACGGCGGGGCGACCTTGTTCTTCACGACCTTGCAGCGCACGCGGTTGCCGATGAACGTCTGACCGTCCTTCAGCGACTCCACGCGGCGGATGTCGAGGCGCACCGACGAGTAGAACTTCAGCGCCCGGCCGCCCGGTGTCGTCTCCGGGTTGCCGAAGACCACGCCGATCTTCTCTCGCAGCTGGTTGATGAAGACGAGCGCGGTGTTTGTGCGGGAGACCGCTGAGGTCAGCTTCCGCATCGCCTGCGACATCAGGCGCGCCTGCAGGCCAGGGAGCGAGTCCCCCATGTCGCCTTCGATCTCCGCGCGCGGCACGAGCGCGGCGACAGAGTCGACGACGACGATGTCGATGGCACCCGAGCGGACGAGCGCTTCGCAGATCTCCAGCGCCTGTTCACCGGTGTCCGGCTGAGAGATCAGGAGTTCGTTGATGTTGATGCCGATCTTGGCGGCGTACTCGGGGTCGAGTGCGTGCTCGACGTCGATGTAGGCAGCGGTGCCGCCGGCCTTCTGGGCCTCCGCGATGATGTGCTGGGCGAGTGTGGATTTGCCTGCGGACTCCGGCCCGAAGATCTCGGTGATGCGCCCGCGCGGGATGCCACCGATGCCGAGGGCGATGTCGAGGGAGAGGGCGCCGGTGGGGATGGCGGCGACGTTAATCGCGGCCTCCGGGTCGCCGAGACGCATGATCGCGCCCTTGCCGTGGTCCTTGGTGATCTGCTCGAGGGCCTTGGCGAGGTCGGCGGCTTTGCCGGTGCCGACGGCGTGCGCCGCCTTCTTCTCTTCGGTGCTGCGCTTTTCGGCGGCCATTCGTCTGCGCCTTCCATGTCGGCGCTGACGCGCCTCACGTTCGTCGGGGCCCCCGCCACCGATGTTCGGAACAGTATTAGAACGTCCGTTCGATGTCAACCGTCTGCGGCACGGTGATCCTTCTCGCGTCATGGGCCGAAGTTCATCTGCGGACACTCCAATGATACGTTCCCGGCTACGGCGGGCAGAGGCATGCTGAAAAGGCAAACGTGCGGTCAGCCGGGAAGTGCGGTTGCTTCGGAGGAGCGCGATGAAGTTCGGCATCTTCGACCACATCGAGCGACGCCTGGATGTCGACCTCGCGCAGCAGTACGAGGAGCGCCTGCAATTGATGGCGCAGGCCGATGAGGCCGGTTTCTACTCCTACCACGTTGCGCAGCACCACCACTCGCCACGTGCATCGCGCCGAACCAGTCCGTGTTCCTGGCCGCGGCGGCGCAGCGCACGAAGCGGATGCGCTTCGGCCCGCTGGTCTACGTCCTGCCGCTGCACCACCCAATCCGCCTGATTGAAGAGATCTGCATGGTGGACCAGATCTCCGGCGGCCGGCTCGACGTCGGCATCGGCCCCGGCACCGGCGGCGGCACGGAACTCGCCATGTGGGGCGGCAACCCGGACGAGAACGTCGAGCGGTTCGAGGAGACGCTGGACATCCTCCGGAAGGGGCTTCAGACGGGGTTCCTCACCTACCGCGGAAAGTTCCTCGATGTCGTCGAACTCTGGATGGAGCTGCGTCCCCGGCAGAAGCCTCACCCGCCGCTGTGGTGGGCTGGTAACGCCGAGACGGCGGCGCGCCGAGGGGCGAACTTCATTGCCAACGGATCCATCGACCAGATCGCGCGGGTCTCGAAGGTGTACCTCGATGCATGGGAGCGTGCGAAGGCGGGCGACACACCGGAAATCTACCGTCCGGCGCAACCTCTGTATGGCGGCACCCGTCGCATTTTCATCGCTGACACGGACGCTGAGGCCCGCGAGCGCGCGATCGAGTCTTATCACTCATACCTTTCGCATTTCGCGAAGCCTGCCCCGGACGGGCACGATGCCTCCACCGGCGCCGCGGGCGCCTTCAACGAGGTCGTGAAGGCGTCGTCATGGTTCCAGAAGTTGGAGCAGCCCGGACTCCCGCGGCCCGGGGTGAGCGAGAACACCGTCGCGACGATGCGGATCACCCCTGAAGAGGCGATCGAGGCGGAGGCGCTGGTCTGCGGCTCGCCGGCGACCGTCCGGAAGTACGTGGAACAGTACTGCGCGGACAGCGGCGCGAACTATTTCGTGGGCTCGTTCCAGTGGGGCGACCTCACGCATGAAGAGGCGTCGCGGTCGCTGCGGTACTTCACAGAGACGGTGATGCCGGGGCTGGCTGGTTAGAGGGCGGGCAGCAGGATGAACTTCGCCACACCGAAGTAGATCACGAGTCCCGTCACGTCCGACAGCGTCGCCACGAACGGCGCGGAGGCGGTCGCTGGGTCGAAGCCGAGGCGGCGCAGGGCGAACGGGAGCATCCCGCCGATGAGCGAGCCCCAGAGGACGACGCCCAGCAGCGCCGCCCCGATGGTGGCGGCCAGTTCGAACGCGTGGTCGGAGTACGAACCGAAGGCGTAATGCCACGTGAGGACTCGTGCCACACCGATCAGGGCGAGGATGAGGCCAAGCGCGGCGCCCGTCACGAATTCCCGCCTCATGACGCGTGCCCAGTCGCCGAGACGGACCTCCCCGATGGCGAGCGCGCGCACCATCAGCGTCGCCGCCTGTGACCCGGTATTGCCGCCGCTTGAGATGATCATGGGCAGGAAGAGCGCGAGGATCACCGCCCGCTCTAACTCATGCTCGAAGAAGCCGATCGCGGTCGCGGTCAGCATCTCGCCCACGAAGAGGATGGAGAGCCAACCGGCACGCTTCCGCACCAGCGTGAGGACACCGGTGCGTGAGTACGGCAGGTCGAGGGCTTCGACGCCGCCCAGCTTCTGGATGTCCTCCGTCGCCTCGTCCTGCAGCACGTCCAGCACGTCGTCGGCGGAGATGATGCCCTTCATGCGGCCCGCGTCGTCGACGACCGGGATCGCCAAGAGGCCGGCGTTCTGGAGGACGCGCGCCACCGTCTCCTGGTCGTCGTCCTCGTGCACCGCCGTGAAGTCGCGCCGCATGATCTCGCCGATGCGGGCCTGCGGACGCGCGGTCAGCAGGTCGCGGAACGAGAGGACACCCACCAGGTGGTCGTGGTCGTCCACGATGTAGAGGTAGTAGATCAGGTCGATCTGGCGTCCGGTCTGGTGACGGACGTAGAAGCTCGCCTGCTCCACGGTCATCTCCGGGCGCAGGCGCGCGTACCGAGGGTTCATCTTCCCGCCGGCCTCGTCGTCCGCGTAGGCGAGCAGGGCCTGGACCTCCACCCGCGTCACGGGGTCGAGGAGGTCGAGGAGGGCGACGCGTTCCTCGTCGTTGCCGGCGTGTTGGATCACGTCCGCCGTGGCGTCCAGCGGGAGCAGCCGGATCCAGATACGACGCTCCTGCACGGGGAGGGCGTCCAGCAGCACCACCTGCTCAGACGGGTCGAGCGCC
Organism: Chloroflexota bacterium; assembly: GCA_016875635.1. Classification (GTDB taxonomy): domain Bacteria; phylum Chloroflexota; class Dehalococcoidia; order UBA2979; family UBA2979; genus SURF-43. The sequence continues at coordinate 64,088 of VGPD01000007.1, read as the reverse complement.
TGGAAGACCTCGGCTGCCTCGGCGCGCGGGAGTGCCTGGAAGGTGGAGACGCGCTCGTCCGAGGGCACGGCGAGCCACTGCTCGGCGGGGGAGGAGGCTTCCTCCGTCGGGAGCACCGCGAATTCGGCGTCGTCGTGTGACTGGGTCATCGCGCGCCTCCTCGCCCACGGCGAGGCATGACGCGCCGGGGCGACTAGCGAATACTCGGACCGTTCGTATCGCCCATCTCAACCCTCCGGCGGCGCTTGCCACCTGTCTCTCATCCTAGGCCCGTAGCTTCGCCAAAGACAAACGGGCTGTCCCCGATGGTTCGGCGACCTCGACGGACAGCGGCCCAGGGGCGCACGATGCGGCGAGGTCCGATGGTGGAGGAATGACCAATGCCGCTGCGCCCGCGTCCTGAACCCGGCCTTCCGAGTGTGCGCATCGCGCTTCGTGTCGTCCCGCGGGCCTCACGAGACGTGGTGGTCGGGATGCGGATGGGCGCGTTGCTCGTCCGCGTGACGGCGGCGCCGGTGGACGGCGCGGCGAACGAGGCGATTACGCGCGTGCTCGCAAAGCGCCTCGGCATCGCGACGCGCGCCGTGCGGATCGTCGGCGGGCAGACGTCGAAGTCGAAAGTCGTCGAGATCGAGGGCCTGGAGGTCGCTGAGGTGTGGCGACGCGTGGGCTACGACGGTCCGCCGGAGGGCGAGGCGTAGCCCACGGCGTTTCGCTAGAAGGCGAGGCTCGTGAGGACGTTCGCGAGGAAGAAGAGCGCGAGCATCGCGACCATCGGCGAGATGTCGATCATGCCGATCGGCGGGATGACCTTGCGGAGCGGCTCGAGGATCGGGTCGGTGATCGCCGCCAGCGCCTGGAACACCGGACCGTTCTTGTCGATCGGGAACCAGGAGATGATCGACCGGGCGAAGATGGCGAACCCCAGGAACTGCACCAGGTATGCCACCACCGTGACGAGCGTCTGCATCCGTTACTCCCCCAGCTCTTGCGCCCGCTCGAACGCGGCGTCCACGGCGGAATCGATGGCCGTGCGGAATCCCGCGGCCTCGAGTTCGGCGAGCGCGGCAGCGGTCGTGCCGCCCGGCGAGGTGACGGCGTTGCGCAGGACGGCCGGGTGCTGCCCGGTCTCGATCGCGTAGGCCGCCGATCCGGAGACGGTCGCGAGGACCAGTTGCTCTGCGTCGTGGCGCTTCATCCCCAGCCGCACGGCAACTTCCACCAGCGACTCGATGAACAGGTAGACGTAGGCTGGCCCGGATCCGTGGATCGCGGTCGCGAGGTCGACGTCGTCGTCATCCTGGACTTCGACCGCGACCTTCGCGACGGCGGCCACGACCTCGCGGACGCGTGTGCGCTGGGCGGCGGAGACCTCGGGGGCGACGAGGTAGACCGCGGCGCCCTCCCCGATGGCGGCGGGGAGGTTCGGCATCACCCGGACGCAGGCGCGGTGGGCGGTGAAGCGCCGGACGTCGTCGAGGCGGACGCCGGCGGCGATGGAGATGACCACGGCGTCCTTCGCGATCGCGCCCTGGAGCGAGCCCCCGGCGGTAGCAAGGTCCTGCGGCTTTACCGCGATCAGCACGACCTCTGCGCCGATGGCCGCGCTCTGGGCGTCCTCGGTCACACGCACGCCGTGTTCCGCGAGGGCCGTCCGGCGCGCCGGCGAGACCTCCGCGACCGCGATGTCGTTCGGTGTGGCGACGTTTCCGCGCACGAGGCCGCGGAGGAACGCTTCCCCCATGAAACCGCCGCCGATGATTCCGATTCGCATGACGCCCCCTGGCCCGCACCCGTCACCCGGCGGGCGGCCTCTACGCGGGCCGCGCTCCAAAGATCGCGCGCCCGACCCGCACCACCGTCGCGCCCTCTTCGATGGCGACCGGGTAGTCCTCGGTCATCCCCATCGAGAGCTCGTCCAGTCCATGCGCCTCCGCCAGCGCGCGCAGCGCGCGGAAGACAGGTCGCACCCGCTCCGGGTCTCCGAGGTGTGGCGCGACGGTCATCAGGCCGCGCACCTCGATCGCCTCGCAGGCCTGAGCCGCCCGCAGCAGATCGGGCAGAGCGTCGGGCGTGACGCCATGCTTCTGCGCCTCTCCGGCCACGTTGACCTCAAGGTAGCAGGGGAGGGGGTAGCGGGGGAGTCGGATGCCCGCATCGAGGCCGCCGGCGCGCTGCTCGATCTCCCGCACGAGGTCGACCGAATCCAGCGAGTGCAGCGCCGCGATGTGCGGCAGCACGTCCCACACCTTGTTCCGCTGGAGGTGACCGATGAAGTGCCATCGGGGGAGCGGGATGAGCCCCGATGAGGCCGCCTCGGCCGCCTTTGGGAGCAACTCCTGCGCCCGGTTCTCGCCGAGGTCGAGGCAGCCGGCCTCGGCGGCGGCGCGGACGAGGGCCACCGGGTGGCCTTTGGAGACGGCAACCAGCGTCACCGTGGCCGGGTCGCGTCCGGCGCGATCGCAGGCCTCCGCGATCCGAGCGCGGACGGCCGCCACGTTCGCGCTGATGTCGAGGGTGCCGGTGGAGGCCATGGCGCCTAGAGGCCCGGGCGCCGCGGGCCGGGCGGGGCCAGGCCGTCGCGCTCCGCAATCAGCTTTGCCGCCTCCCGGCGGTCGCGCCGCACGAACCAGAGGATCACCACCCCAAAGATCCCGAGCGGGAAGATCACCGTCCACACGTTCGATAGCAACGCGAGCAGGATCCAGACGAGCAGGCCAAGAGTGCCCGCCATGAACGCCAGAGGCATCGCGAGCGTTTGGAAGACGATCCAGATGATCTCCAGCGTCTCGCGCCATGAGGCGTTCTCGAACTCGGGTGGGGGATCGCGGCGCGCCATATCAGTAGTGTAGACGGGCGGGGCAGCGGATATTCGAGAGGGAGTACGTGAAGGGTCTACGATGCCGTCGGTGGAGGTGCTCCCATGGCAACCGCAGATGGCCCCGTGATCCGCGTCGGCGACGTCACCATCGAGCGGGTGGACGAGCTCGTCCTCCCCACCTCGGTCCGCTGGCTGCTGCCGGACGTGACCCGGGAGGCGACGGCCCCCTGCTCGGAGTGGCTGCAGCCACACTTCCAGAACGCGGACGGCTTTCTCCTCCAGAGCATCCACACCTTCGTCGTGAAGACGCCGTCGGCGGTCATGCTCGTCGATACCGGTGTCGGGAACGGCAAGGATCGTGCCGGGGGCATCCCGCAGTTCCATCACCTCGACACGCCGTACCTCGCCCGGCTGGCGGCCCTCGGCGTGACGCCCGAGGCCGTCAACCACGTCCTCTGCACGCACATCCACGTCGACCATTGCGGCTGGGACACGCGCTTCGAGGGCGGTGAGTGGGTGCCGACGTTTCCGCAGGCACGCCATCTCTTCGTCCGGCCGGAATACGGGTACTGGAACTCCGTCTCGCTGACGGAGTCCGCCACCGAACAGCTGCTGTCCGACTCCGTCCGTCCGGTCGTCGCGGCAGGCCTCGCCGCCTTCGTCCCCGTCGACCATGTCGTGAGCCCCGATGTGCGCCTCGTGCCGATGCACGGCCACACCCCCGGCCACGTCTGCATCGAGATCGAATCGCGCGGCCAGCGCGCCGTGATCACCGGCGACGTGATGCACTCCCCGATCCAGTGCGCGTTCCCTGACCTTGCCTCCGGCCTCGACCGGGACAAGGCAGCGGGCGCCGCTGGCCGCCGAGCCTTCCTCGCCCGTTACGCGGACACCGGCACGCTCGTCCTGGGCAGCCACTTCGGCTCGCCCTCCGTCGGACGGATCTCCCGCTCCGGCGATGCCTGGCGTTTCGACGCGGCGCTGGACGCGATCGAGGGGTAGCGAGCGGCTTCGTCCTTCCCCGAGGGGGAGGGCCATGTCAGCGGGTACCATCTCGGGCGTTCCAGCGACGTGTGAAGGACATGTGGCGATGCCTGGCAGAGCGAAACCGAAGGCCGAGGGCACGTCGCGCGCAAACCCGCCCCGTAAGCCGCCCACTAAGTCCGCATCCCCGACCGCGAAACGAGGTCCGGCGAGCGAGGCCAGGCCGGCCAGGGCGCGGACAGGCGAGCAGGCTCCCGTCCTCCTCTCAGGCGGCAACCCGCGCATCGCGAAGGCGGACGGTGACACCCCGGTGCAGGCGTACATCGCAGCGATGCCGGACTGGAAGCGCGACGTCGGGAAACGGCTCGACGCGCTCATCGTGCGAAACGTGCCCGGGGTGCGCAAGGCCGTGAAGTGGAACTCGCCGTTCTACGGCGTCGAGGGCCAGGGCTGGTTCCTCTCCTTCCACGTCTTCACCCGCTACGTAAAGGTGACCTTCTTCAACGGCGCATCGCTGCGACCTGCCCCGCCCGGCCCCAGCAAGCACCAGGACGTGCGCTACCTCGACATCCACGAAGACGACGAACTCGACGAGGTGCAGTTGGCGGCATGGGTGAAGCAGGCAGCGGCGTTGCCCGGCTGGACGCCCTAGCGATAGCACCGGGCAAGATCGGGGCTCGCCTCTTCAAAACCGAGCGGTGGCAGTTCAGGTTAGTCGGGGGCGTGGGGTGGGTATCGAGTGGGTCTTGGACGCGGGGGGTGTCACGAGGGGAGACTGAGGGCCCGTTCAGTCGACGCACGCAGCAAAATCGATCGGTCGTGTGCCACGCCTATACCTCTCCGCCTTCGCACTTCGCGTAGCCGCAGGCGGGGCACTTCGCGCAGCCTTCGAGGACGGCGAGGGGCTGGCCGCAGTCCGGGCAGACCGCCGAAACCGAGGTGTGGGCGAGGACCTGGAGGGCGCGTGAGCCGTCGCGGTAGACGGTGACGCCCTTGCAGCCGAGGCGGTGGGCGAGGACGTAGGTGGCGAGGATATCGGCGGGGGTGGCCTCGTGCGGGAGGTTGACGGTCTTGGAGACGGCCAGGTCGGTGTGCTGCTGGAAGGCCGCCTGCATCCGGACGTGCCACTCGGCGTCGATCTCGTGCGCCGTCGCAAAGCGGGCGCGGATGTCCTCGGGCACCTCGTCGCAGTCGGAGAGCAGGACGCCGCCGGCGAGGTCCTCGAGCAGGTCGGTTGAGGCGTAGCCGCTGGCCTCCGCCTCCGCGCGGAACGCCTCGTTCACCTCGGGGAGCAGGGTGCCGTCGCCCATGCGGCGGACGTGCGCGAGCGAGAAGAGCGGCTCGATGCCGGAGGAGGCGCCGGCGATGATCGCGATCGTGCCGGTGGGGGCGATGCAGGTGCGCGTCGCGTTTCGGTAACGCGGGCCGTCGCGGTAGACCGAGGCCGCCCAGTTGGGGAACGGCCCGCGCTCCTCGCCCAGCGCCGCGCTCGCCTCGTCTGCCTCGCGCGCGATGAACTGTGAGACGCGCGCCGCCAGCCCGAGCGCGCCCTCCGAGGCGTACGGGAGCCGCGCGGCGATCAGCAGGTCCGCGAACCCCATGACGCCCAGCCCGATCTTCCGGTTGCCACGCACCGCCGCCGTGATCTCCGGCACCGGGAACTCGTTGACCTCCACCACGCCGTCGAGGAAGCGCACGGCGAGGCGGACGGTCTCCGCGAGCGCGTCCCAGTCGAGGTCGCGGCGGGTGGCGTCCCAGAAGGCAGCGAGGTTGAGCGAGCCGAGCGTGCAGGCCTCCCAGGGCAGCAGGGGGACCTCGCCGCAGGGGTTGGTCGCCTCGATGTCGCCGAGCGCGGGCGTCGGGTTGGTGCGGTTGATGGTGTCGAGGAAGATCAGGCCGGGGTCGCCGGTGCGCCACGCCGACTGCGCGATCTCGTTCAGCAGCGTGCCGGCATCGATGTCGCCCCGGGGGGCGCCGTCGCGCGGGTCACGCAGGGTGAACCGCCGCCCCTCGCCCTCCGAGGTGGCCGCGGCCATGAACTCGTCGGTGACGGCGACCGAGATGTTGAAGCGGGTGGCGGTGACGCCGTCGTCCTTCGCGTGGATGAACTCGCGGATGTCCGGGTGGTCGGCGCGCAGCACGCCCATGTTCGCGCCGTCGCGCTTCCCGCCCTGCGTGACCAACCTCGACACGTCGTCGTAGTGGACGAGGACGGAGACGGGCCCGCAGGCGGCGCCGTGGGTGGTGGCGATCGGCTCGCCGACGCCGCGCAGGCGGGAGAAGGAGAAGCCGGTGCCGCCGCCGTACTTCTGCACCATCGCCGCCGCGGTCGCCGTCGCCATGATCGACTCGAGGGTGTCCTCGACGGGCAGGACGAAGCAGGCGGCGAGGGTGCCGCGGCCGGTGCCGGCGTTCATCAGGGTGGGGGAGTTGGGCAGGAAGCGGCGCGCCGCCATCGCGTCGTAGTAGCGCTGCGCCCACGCGCCACGCTCCGCCTCCGGCTCCGCCGCCGCGATCGCGAGGGCGACCCGCGCGAGCATCCCCTCGGGCGTCTCGGCGAGACGGCCCTCGGCGTCGCGCAGCAGGTAGCGCTTCTCCAGCACGACGCGCGCGTTCTCGGAGAGCGCGACCGGCGATGTCCTTAGTCCCGCGACGACCATCGAGGGATCCCTTTCACTCGGGGCATGGAGTATAGAACATCGGTTCTATATCGCGCGATCAAGGGCGGTGCATGCCTGATGGTACGGCGGTGTGGGGCGGAGGCGTGTCGATGCCGGGAACGTGGTGGCGATGGGATCGTCAGACACGCCGACAACGACGCCCGGCTGGTGAGGCCGGGCGTCACTGCAGGTGAGCGAGTGCGAGGGTTAGCGAGACGGCGCCGCGGCGCGGTGGGCGTCCAGCGAGATCGGTTCGAGGTCGTCCTCGTCGAGCGGGACGGACGGCGCCTCCCCGCGGGCGATGGCATCCAGGTCATCCTCGAACAGCCGCGCCTGCTCCGGGTCGAGGCCGATGGGCGAGCGCGCGATGCGGTTGAGTTCCTCCAGCATCTCGTCCAGCGAGACGAACTGGTGGTAGACGGAGGCGAAGCGGATGTAGGCGATCGGGTCCAGCCGCTTCAGCCGGGTGATCGCCATCTCGCCGATGACGCGGCTGGGCACCTCGGGCCGGCTGCTGCCGGCGAGCCGCTGCTCGATGTCCTCGACGATCGCCTCGACCGCTCCGGTGGGGAGCGGGCGCTTGCGAGCGGCAATGCGAAGGCCGGAGAGCAGTTTCTCGCGCGAGAATTCCTCGCGGCGGCCGTCCTTCTTCACCACCATCACGATGGCGCGCTGCATCTGCTCCTGCGTGCTGAACCGCTCGCCGCAGGACTCGCAGCGGCGGCGACGGCGGATGCCCGCCTCGACGGCGCGGGAGTCGATGACTTTCGTCGAGGCATGGCCACAAAACGGGCACTTCATAGGTGTGTGCTCATGTTCCTCGGGGGAGAGGGACTCAAGTGGAGGGGGAGGGAGCACCCCCGGATGTTGGACTATGCGCGGTAGAGGCCACGGCGACAACCGGGCGCATCCACACGCTTGCACCGAAGTTGTCCCCAACGCTGTGGGCGGAAGTTGACCGAGTGCCGAGGCGTGTCAAATTCGTTCGCGTTGCCCGCACGTGAAACGCCTCGACGCCGGAGCGTGTGAAACGCGGAGAAACAGAAGGGCGGCCAAACGGCCGCCCTTCCTCGATGCCGTGAAAGCGCGCCCTACCGGGTGGGGAAGGAGCGGCGCAGGAACGTTGGCAGGTCGGACTCGGTGAGCGCGTCCGAGGCCGTCGGGTCAGGACGGATCTGGCCCAGCTTGATCGGCTCGGGCTGTTCGTCCAGCAGGTGGCGCAGCGGCATCTTCTTCACCCCGGAGAAGCCGGTGGCGATGACGGTGATGCGCACCTCGTCCTTGAGGGAGTCGTCCAGGCTGGTGCCGAAGATGATCTCCGCCTCCGGGTCGACCACGCTGGCGATCACCCGTGCGGCAGCGTCGAGCTCGCGCAGGCCGAGGTCGCGGGGGCCAGTGACGTTGAACAGGACGCCGCGGGCGCCGGTGATGTCCACCTCCAGGAGCGGGCTGGAGATCGCCTGGCGGGCGGCGTCCGTGGCGCGGTTCTCGCCTCGGCCGGAGCCGATCGCCATCAGGGCGGGGCCGGCGTCCGTCATGATCTTGCGGACGTCCGCGAAGTCCAGGTTGACCAGGCCGGGGGTGGTGATCAGTTCGCTGATCCCCTGGATGCCCTGGCGCAGTACGTCGTCCGCCATCGCGAACGCCTCGGTGATGGAGATCTTGTCGTCCCCCATCTGGAGGAGGCGGTCGTTGTGGATCACGATCAGCGTGTCCACCTTCCCCTCAAGGTCGCGGACGCCCTCCTCCGCCTGCTGGCGGCGCTTGGCGCCCTCGAAGGAGAACGGCTTGGTGACCACGCCGATGGTGAGTGCGCCCATCTCGCGGGCGACCTCCGCCACCACAGGGGCGGCGCCGGTGCCGGTGCCGCCGCCGAGGCAGGCGGTGACGAAGACCATCTCCGCCCCGGCCAGCGCCTCCGCGATGCCCTCGCGCGACTCCTCCGCCGATCGCTGGCCGCGCAGCGGGTCAGCGCCGGCGCCCAGGCCGCGGGTGAGGCGGTCGCCGATGCGCACGCGGACCTCTGCCTCGCAGTGCTCCAGCGCCTGCATGTCGGTGTTCATGGCGACGTACTGCACGCCCGGCAGCCGGGCGCTGATCATGCGGTTCACGGCGTTGCTGCCGCCGCCGCCCACGCCCACCACCTTGATCGGGGGCAGGCCGTCCACGCTTTTCATGTTTCGCTCCTGACTGTTCGACTTCACGGCCTTGCCTTTCCCAGCCGTCGGGCCGGCCGAGGGAGGAGTGCTCCGCTCGGATGCCGTCGTGCTGCTGGTTTCCTCCGGGATGGATGCCTGCGTCTCTCGCGGGCGGGGGTGCGGGTGGGGCCGCGGTGCGTGCTCTGCCTTCGGCTTCTCTGTCATCGCCTCAGCCGAGGGCTGGGCGATGACGATCGGCGCGATCGGGACGGGAGGCGCGCTGACCGCCATCGGCGGTGGGGGCGGCTCGGTCGACTCGTCCACCACCGCGGGACGGTGTGCCCCGCGGGACCAGGACGGGGTGTCGAACTCGGAACGCGTGTCCGGCCGCGGCGGCTCAACGGTGAGGTCGAGGTTGCGCGCGGAAGGCTCTGCGGCAGGAGTCGGGGCGGAGGCCTCGGATGAGGATGCCGGTGCGCCGATCACCGGGGCCGCGAACGCCTCGTACTGTCCGGGGCCGTCGGACGGCGCGTCCTGGGATGCCCGTCGGGCGGCGGCCAAGTAGTCGAAGAGCGTGCCAGCGCCCATCGCCTGTGGTTCGTTGCTGTTCGACATCGCCATGCTCCTCGCCTGCGTCCCTGCCGCCTACTGCGGCAGAATGAGACGCATCAGGTGCGCCAACCGCTTCATCACACCGCCCAGCGCCGGTACGGGGACCGGCGACGAGCGGAACATGATCTCTTGCTCTTTGAGGGCCCACTTCAGGAGCCCGACGCTCGTGGCGTAGGCGGGGTCGTCCAGGATGTCCGAGAGCCCGGCCAGGTGACGCGGGCGACCGATTCGCGCGGGCAGCCCCAGTACGTCGCTCGCCAGCATGTCGATGCCCCCGAGGCCGGAAGCCCCGCCCGCAAGGACGACACCGGCGGAGAGCATCTCCGGGTCGGTGCCCCGCTTGATCTCCGCCAGCGCGAGCTCCAGCAACTCCTCGGTGCGGGCCTGGAGCACCTGCGCCATGAAACGGCGCGAGGCGTACTTGTTGCCGTCCGAGCCGAACGCCTCCAGCTCGACCTGCTCCTCCTCCTCGATGAACGAGGGGATGACATGGCCGAACCGCTTCTTCGCCTGCTCCGCCGACGGCTGGGGGACGCGCAGCGCCACCACAAGGTCACGCGTCATGTGGACGCCCCCGATGGGCAGCACCGCCGTGTGCGTGACCGCTCCATCGACGAAGACCGCGATGTCCGTCGTGCCGCCGCCGATGTCGATCAACGCCACACCCTGGCGCATCTCCTCGTCCGTCAGGACCGCCTCGGCGCTCGCCAGCGGCTCGAGGATGAGTGACTCCACCCGGACGCCGGCACCCTCCACGCACTGCACGAGGTTGTTCAGCGCACCCGCGCTGGAGGTGACGACGTGCGTCTCCACGTCCAGCCGGGAGCCGAACATCCCGGTGGGGTCGATGACATGATCCTGGCCGTCCACCACGTAGTAGCGCGGGACGACGTGGATCACCTCACGGTTGTTCGGGACGTTCACGATCCGCGCGCTTTCGAGGGCACGGTGCACGTCCCCGTCGCCGATCGGGCGACGGGGATCCGTGATCGCGACGATCCCGCGCGAGTTCATCGACGAGATATGCGGGCCGGCGACACCGACGTGGGCAGAGAGGATCTTCGCCCCGCTCGCCCGTTCCGCCCGTTCGACAGACGAGGCGATCGCCTCGATGGCGGCCTGAATGTTGTTCACCGCCCCCTTGTCGAGTCCGGCGGACGGCCCGACGCCGACGCCCAGAATCCGCAACTCTCCCTGCGGTGTGACTTCCGCAACGATCGTGCAGACCTTGGTGGTCCCCACATCGATGGCGGCGATGCTGTGGCTGCCCATTAGCGGCCTCCCACGGTCGGCGCCCCGCCCAGGGCTGGACTCCCCCCCGCGGCCGGCGTTGAGGCCGGTCGCGCGGTTCCGCCCGCGGGAGTCGGGGTTCCCGGCCCCGGCGTCGCGGTGGGGGTGACGGGCGTACCTGTGGGCGTGGCGCGTCCCTGACCGGGTGTGGCGGTCGGGGGTGCGGGGGCACGCAACACAATGTTCCGCCCGAAGCGGAGGTCAATCTCCTGCACCGTCTCCTTCGGCGGCTCTTGCTTGAGCCGGTCAGCGAGGGCGATCCAGGACTGCACCTTGAAGTCGTAGTTGGAGGAGTCGCCGAAGATCACGTCCGGATGCCCGCCCGCGATCACCGTGAGGCCCCGGTCCGCCCTGAACAGGTATGCCTTCGGCTGCTTGCCGATGCGCTCGAACGTGCCGTCGCGGAGCAGGCGGGCCACCAGCCGCACCGTGTCCACATCGGCCTCGGCGCCCTTCGAGACATCAGCACCCAGCTCCACGATCGTCGGTGCGGTGTGCGGCGCCGGGCGCGATGCCTGCAGGGCGCGACCCTCTTCGTCCACCACGATGCGCTGCGCGCCAGACTGCCAGTAGCCGAAGGCCTGGTGTTCCGTCACGTCCACCTTCACCGTGTGGAACCAGTCGCGGGTGATCCGCACGTCCTTCACGGACGGCAGGGCCCGCACCGCGTCGCCAGCTCGCTTCGCGTCCAGCCGCACCATCGAATGACCCGTGAGGCCCGCCGCCTTCGTCACTTCCTCCACGGAGGCGACTTCCGCACCGGTTACCCGCACCTGCTGGACGCGGATCGTGTCGCTGGAGAGCAGCCACCATCCGCCGGCGCTGACCAGAGACACGCTGGCCACCGCCCCGACGATGAGGCCGAACGCCCGTCGCGAGACCGGCGGGCGCTGGGCGCGCGGCCGAGGCGTTTCGGCGCGAGAAGCCTCGAACCGGCGGGGGGCGACGCCGTAGCGCGCCTCGCCCAGCGAGGAACGGCGCGCCGCCGGGCGGCGGGACGGACGACGGCCTGGCCATTGCAGGTTCCGGAAGAGGTCACGCACGGGCACGCACCTCCTCGAACCGTTCGATGCCGAGGTCGACCAGGCGCGAGATGAGATCGCGGTAGGAGATGCCTGCTTCCTGCCAGAGGCGCGGGTACATCGAGATCGGCGTGAACCCGGGCAGCGTGTTCACCTCGATGCACTTCACGTCGCCCGTCGGTTCCACGAAGAAATCGATGCGGGAAAGCCCGGCGCAGTCGAGTGCGCGGTAGGCACGCACCGCCAGATCCTGCACGCGGGCGGTCGTCGGTGCGTCCACCTCGGCCGGCACGACCAACGCCGCGGAATCGTCGAGGTACTTCGCGGTGTAGTCGTAGAACTCCGTGCTCGGGCGGATCTCGCCGAGGGGTGATGGTTGCGGGTCGCGGTTGCCGAGGACGGCGCATTCCACCTCGCGCCCGGTCAGCGCCGCCTCCACCAGGATCTTGCGGTCGAAGCGCGCGGCCTCCGCGAGTGCCCCCTCGAAGTCCTCGCGCGAACGCGCCTTACTCACACCGACGGAGGAGCCGCCGTTCGCCGGCTTCACGAAGCAGGGGAAGCCGATCTCGCGCTCGATCCGGCGCGTGGTCTCCGGGCCTGCGTCGCGTGTCTCGGCGTCGCGGAGCACGATGTAGCGAGCCTGCGGGATGCCGTTCGCGGCGAAGACCGCGCGCATCAGCTCTTTGTCCATTCCGGTGGCGGAAGCAGCGACGCCGGGGCCGACGTACGGCAACTCCGCCATCTCCAGCAACCCCTGCATCGTGCCGTCCTCGCCGAACGTGCCATGCACGATCGGGAACGCGATGTCGATCGTGCGCAGCGCGGCCACGACCTCCGGGTAGGCGAAGACGCCTTCACCGGGTTCGTCGCCGAGGTCGCGCCGCTCGCCGGCTTCGACGCGCGCAAGGCGCAGGCGCGTTTCTTCCGGCGTGAGCCACGCGCCCCCGCGGGTGATGCCGAATGGCACCACTTCGAAGCGCGCCGGGTCGGCCTCCCGCATCACGCCGCGCGCGGAGACCACGGAAACCTCGTGCTCCGCGGAGCGGCCGCCGAAGATCACTGCCAGCCGCTGGAGGGTGGTCGCGGTCATCGCCGGGCCTCCAATGCGCCGAGGACTATCGGGCCGAGGTCGGTCACGTCGCCGGCGCCCAGCGTGATGAAGACATCGCCCGGCCGCAGGTCGGCAGCCACGCGCGTCGCCGCCTCCTCGAAGGAATCGAGAGTGATCGGCGCGGGCTTCGCGATCTGGGAGGCGAGCGCCAGCGCATCCATTCCGCGGTCCGGGTCCTCGCGCGCGGCGTAGGTGCGGAGGATGTACAGCGCGTCAAGGCCCTCGAAGCAGGTCCTGAACTCGTCCAGCAGGTAGACGGTGCGGGTGTAGGTGTGCGGCTGGAAGCAGCCGACCAGTCGCCGCCCGGCGAAGCGCTGGCGGGCAGCAAGCACCGTTGCGCGCACCTCGGTCGGATGGTGCGCGTAGTCGTCCACCACCGTGACGGGGCCGCCGTCGAGGAAGACCTCACCCTTCACTTCGAACCGCCGGCGCGCACCCGTGAAGGCGGCGGCCGCCGCGGTTGCCCGGTGGAAGTCGACGCCGGCGCGCATCGCCGCGGCCAGCGCGCCAAGGGCGTTCAGCAGGTTGTGCCGTCCGGGGATGCTGATCGAGAGCCGGCCGAGCTCAGTGCCGTTCAGGCTCACCGTGCAGTCCAGGCCGCCACGGTCGTTCCCGCGCACCCGCGTGCCGCGCCACTCGGCGTCGTCGGTGTCGAGGCCGTAGCGCTCGACGTGCGCGCCAGCGGCACGTCGGGCGAGTCCGAGTTCCAGCGCCCAGGGCGCGTCCGCGCAGACGATCAGCGTCCCGTCCTTGCGCACCCGTGCAACGAACCGCTCGAACGCCTCGCGGTACCGTTCCGCCGTCACGTAATAGTCGAGGTGGTCGACCTCGATGTTGGTGATCACGGCAATGCGCGGGTCGTACTGCAGGAACGCCTCGGCGTACTCGTCCGCTTCGACCACGGCGACGCGCCCGTCGCCGTCGCGGCAGTTCGCGTCGTCCAGGTCACGCGCATCGCCGCCGAGGAGCACGAGCGGGTCCAGGTCGCCGCGCACGCACATCAGCGTCAGCATCGACGAGGTCGTGGTCTTGCCGTGCGTCCCCGCGACCGCGAGGACGTCTCGGTCCGCGATCAGCCGCTGCACCATCTCGGCGCGGAGGATGACCGGGACACCTCGTGCGCGGGCCTCCACGAGTTCCGGGTTGTCTGGTTTCGCGGCAGCTGTCGTCACCACGAGCAGGGCGTCGCCGATCTGCGACGCGGCGTGGCCGGTGTAGACATGCGCGCCCAGCGCCTCCAGCCTGCGCGTGTGCTCTGACAACGTGAGGTCGGAGCCGGTCACCTGCACGCCGCGGTGGCGGAGGATCTGGCCGATCGCGGACATGTGGATCCCCCCGGCGCCCACGAGGTGGACGCGGGCCGGGATCACCTCATGGCCTTTGCGCGGCTGCTGGCGTGGCTTCATGCCGATCATGCGGCCACCTCCCGCAGAAGCGTGGCCAGCCGTTCGGTGGCGTCCGGGCGCGCCAGCGCGCGCATCGCCGTCGCCATCGTCTCGCGTCGCGCTTCGTCGTCCAGCAACTCGATGACGAGCGGCCCGAGGCGCTCCACCTCCGAGTGCGGGAGCGTCGTGGCTGCTCCGCGGTCCGAGAGGTAGTCGGCGTTGTAGTGCTGGTCCGAGAAGGCGCCGGGGATCACCACGGCCGGCAGCCCCGCCATTGGCAACTCGCCGAGTGTCGATGCACCCGCCCGAGTCACGGCCAGGTCGGAGGCGGCCATCGCGTAGGCCATCTCGTCTGTGTAGGCGATGAGGTGATAGCGAGCGCGCAGCCACTCCGGGAGCTTCTCGCGCTCGCGCGCCAGCCAGTGTTCCTCGTCGCGTCCGCAGATATGGAGCAACTGCGCCCGGTCGAGCAGCGTGCGAATCGACTCCGCGACCGAGAGGTTGATCGTGTGTGCCCCGAGCGACCCGCCGGCGATCAGCACGGTCTGGAGCGAAGGGTCGAGGCCGAAGCGCTGGATCCCCTCCTCGCGTGTCGCGTCCAGGAACTGGCGGCGCACCGGGTATCCCGTCACGACCGTCTTGTCCTGTGGCAGATGGGGTACAGCCGCCTCGACCGCGCACGCGACCTTCGTCGCGTACCGCGCGAGGAACCGCACGGCCCAGCCGGGGTAGGCGTCCGGGATGAAGACGACGAGGGGGACGCCCTCGGCGCGGCAGGCACGACCGATCGGTGCTGCTGCGTACCCGCCGGTCGCGAAGACGGCGTCTGGACGGTCCTCGCGTAACAGGGCAGCGGCAACGCGAGTGCCCCGCCACAGGTGCCAGAGCCCGGTCGTCACTCGGATCGGGGAGCGCCCGCGCACCTGGCTCGCGGGGACCACGCGATACGGGATCGAGGCATCGCCAGCGGCCCGGCGCTCCGGACCGTTGCGGGTGCCGTAGTACACGACCTCGGTGGTGTCCGCGTGCGCGCCGGCGCGCAGCGCCTCGGCGACCGCGATCGCCGGATAGGCGTGTCCGCCCGTGCCTCCGCCCGCGAGGCCAAACTTCTTCATCGTGCACCCCCCGGGGAGGGCGTCGCCCGGCGCGAGGCGGCAACTGGCGTGCGGGCCGGAGCGGGCTCCACAGTGTACCGGCTGATCGAGAGCAGCACGCCCGTGGCGGCGAAGATCGCGAGCAGCGCGGTGCCGCCGTACGAGACGAACGGGAGCGGGATGCCGGTGAGCGGCATGAGCCGGGTCACGCCGCCGATGTTGATCAGCGCCTGGAAGGCGATCCACGCCAGAATTCCGGCCGCCATCAGCGAGCCGAACTGGCCATCCGCGCGCTTCACGATCATCCAGCCGCGCGCCAGCAGCAGCATGAAGAGGCCGATCACCATGCAGGTGCCAATGAAGCCCAGTTCCTCGCCGATGATTGCCAGCACGCCGTCCGTGTGCGCGCCCGGGACGTAGAAGAACTTCTGCCGGGAGACGCCGAGCCCCAACCCGTCGATGCCGCCCGAGCCGAAGGCGACCAGCAGTTGCAGGGTGTGGAATCCGGTGCCCTGCGGGTCGTTCTCCGCGTGCAGGAACGAGGTCAGGCGGTCCATCCGGTACTGGTCGCCCGTCGCCAGCAGCACGCCTGCCGCCAGCACGGCGCTCGTCGCGAGCGTGAGGGTGTGCGTCAGGCGGGCGCCCGCGATGAAGAACAGCGTTCCGGTGATCGCGCCCACCACGATCGTTGTGCCCAGGTCGCCCTCCAGCATGATCAGGGCAACCACGAATCCAACCATCGCCACGAAGGGGACGACTCCGAGCGAGAAGTCCCTCAACTGGTCGCCCTTCGCCGTGAGCCACGCGGCGAGGTAGACGATGACGCCGAACTTCGCGAACTCCGAGGGCTGCAGCGGCGGGATGCCGCCAATGCGGATCCACGACCGCGCGCCGTTCTGCTCGTACCCGATGCCCGGCACCAGGACGAGCGCCAGCCCGGCGACCGCGGCGAGCATGACGAGCGGACTCAGGCGCATCAGCGCGTGGTACGGGAGACGCATGGTCACGGCCATGATCAACAGTCCGGCCACCATGAAAATCGCCTGGCGCTTCACGAAGAAGTTCGGGTCGTTGAACTGCCGTTCGCCCAGCGCGTACGAGGCGGAATAGACGGCGATGATGCCGATCACCGAGAGCAAGAGGACGACGGTCAGCAGAAGGTAGTCCGGTGCGTGGGACGGCCGATCCTCGCGGCGGGCGGTGCGGCGCATGGCCATCAGCGGCCCCCCGCCTGCGCGAGGGCACGCACCGCCACACGGAACGCTTCGCCGCGCTCCTCGAAATTGCGATATCGGTCGAACGAGGTGCCCGCAGGCGAAAACAGGACCACGTCCCCGGCGCGCGCGAGCGAATGCGCGGCGGTCACCGCGTCCTCGACCTGTTCGACGCGCCTGATCGGGATGTCGACGCTGGCCTCGCGGGCGGCCTCGCGGACGGCGTCCGCGTACAGGTCGCCGGACTCGCCAAACGCGATGACTGCGCGGCAGCGGCGTACGGCCCCTGCTGCCATCTCCCGGTTGGGCAGGTACTTGTCGCGTCCGCCGACGAGGAGTACGAGCGGCTCCGTGTATGCGCGGAGCCCGGCGAGTGTCCGCTCCGGAGTGGTGGCGATCGAGTCATTCACCCAGAGCACGCCCCCCACCGTAGCCACGGGCTCCAGGCGGTGGAGGACTCCGGTGAACGTACGCGCCGTGTCGGCGCAGTTGGCGGCGGAGCACCCGATCTGCGATGCGACGGCCGTCGCGAGCAACAGGTTCTCCACGTTGTGCTCGCCGCGGAGTGCGACTTCAGAGCGCGGGACGACGGTCTCGCGCGCGCCGTCGAGGACGCGCACGAGGACGCCGTTGTCCAGCACCGCGCCGTCGCCGGGGATCGCCTCGAAGCGGGACGTGTGCAGGACACGCGCCGGAGTGCTCGCGGCAAACGAACGCGAGATTTCGTTGTCGTAGTTGAGCACCGCGATGTCGTCTGAGGTCTGGTGGCGGACGATGTTCCGCTTTAACTCGATGTATCCCTCCCAGGAATACCGGTCGAGGTGGTTCGGGGTGACGTTGGTGACGCAGGCGACGTGTGGGCTGCTCCGCGCACGCTCCAGCTGGGAGTGCGACATCTCCGCGACCACCCGTGTGGTCGGCGTGATCTCCGGGAGCAGCGAGAGCAGGCCTACGCCGATATTGCCGCCGACGACGTAGTCCTGGCCGGAGGCGTTCAGCATCGCTCCCGTGAGAGAAGTCGTCGTCGTCTTGCCGGATGAACCAGTGATTCCGGTGACCGGCGCGGGGCACCGTTCGAGGAACAACTGGAGCATCGAGGACAGCGGGATACCGCGCTCGTGCGCTGCGATGAGCGCGGGGAGCGTGGACGGCACACCCTGTGAGACGAAGACCGCGTCAGCCTCGATCACGTCCTCCAGCCGGTTGACCCCCAGCGAGGGGGTCGCGTCGCAATCCGCGATGGCGTTCAGCGCGTCCTGCAACTGGTCCGCCGTCCGCATGTCGGACACGGTCACCCGCGCGCCCTCGGCCGCGAGGAATCGCACAAGGTCGATCCCCTCGATGCCGAGGCCGATGACCGTGACACGCGCACCTCGCAGATTCTGCTTATTTGGCATATCTGTCATAGCGGGTAAGCCGTTGTTATCCACACGGTATACCACAGCCCGTATCTGACCGGCCAGCCAGAGACGGCTGGCGCGCCCATTAGATAGACAACGCCAGCGCGATACCGACCATCGCCGCTGCCATTCCGAACAGGTAGAGGCGCATCACGACCTGGGGTTCGGACCAGCCGATCAATTCCAGGTGGTGGTGGAGGGGGGTCTTTCGGAACAGCCGCTGGCCGCCGGTGAGCTTGTAGTAGCCAATCTGGAGGATGTCCGACAGAGCCTCGGCCACGAACACCAGGCCGATGACCGGCAACAGCAGCCAGTGCCCCGTCATCAGGGCCACGACCCCCAACGCCGCTCCGAGGGGGAGCGCCCCCGTGTCGCCCATGAAGACCAGGGCGGGATGCGCGTTGTACCAGAGGAACCCAAGCAGCGACCCAACCACGCTCAGACAGAAGACGGCAAGGAATTCCTGGCCCTGCGCGAAGGCAATGACCGCGTACGCCCCGAAGGCGAATGCTGCGAGCCCGGCCAGCAGCCCGTCCAGCCCATCCGTGATCGCGACCGAGGTGGTCGTCCCGAAGACGACCAAGAAGGCAATTCCCAAGTAGACATAACCAAGTTCGTACTGTCCCGCCCAGGGGACGTTCACACTCTGAGCGTCCAGGCCCCAGTACATCGTGGCTGACACCGCGACCGCGAGGATCGCGATCAGCACGAACTTCAGCCGCCATGACAGCCCGCGTCGCGCGCCCCCGACCAGTGAGCCGAGGTCGTCGACGACGCCGACGGCGAGCATCGCGATCACCGCCAGGAGCGGTAGCAACATCGAACGCCGCTCCAGGACGAGGGAGCCGTCCTGCCACTCGAACAAGTTCGTGGTGAGGGTGGCAATGGCGACGGAGCCCCAGATGAAACCCCCTCCCATCGTGGGAGTGCCGGCCTTCACCATGTGGGTGGACGGTTGGTCGACCGAGATTGACTTCCCGACCTTCTTCGCGCGCAGCCAGGCGACCGTCGGGCGCCCGAGGAGGAGCGCCAGCAGGAACGCGCCCGTACCGGAGAGGAGGGCTTCGATCACGCGGCATCTCCTTCGGGACGGCCGAGGGCGGCTTCCAGCGCGGCTACGACATGTTCGAGGCCAAGCGCGTGAGAACCCTTCACTAGGACGACATCGCCGGGCTGGAGTTCCGCGAGCAGGGCAGCTGTAGCGTCCTCGCGGTCCGCACAGTGGCGCGTCCTCGCACCGGCGCTTTCGGCGGCTTCGCCCAGAACACGCGCTTCTTCGCCCGTCGTCAGGACGAGGGTGGCCACGCGCCCGGCGTGTTCCCCGGCCAACCGGTGCTCGGCGCGAGACGCCGGGCCGAGTTCGCGCATGTCGCCGAGCAGCGCGAGATGCCGGCCCGGGGTCTCCGCAAGGAGGTCAAGCGCGGCGCGCATCGAGGCCGGCTGCGCGTTGTATGTGTCGTCGAAGAGGCGAATGCCGTCGCGCAGGGTGACCACGCGGATTCGGGAAGGCACGTCCATCCGTGTCAGCGCCTCACAGACATCGTCCAGACTCATGCCGTCCGAAAGGCCGACGGCGGCCGCGGCGAGCGCGTTGGAGAGCAGATGCGCGCCCGCGAGCGGGACACGCACCCGACGGGACGCGCCGGCATGCGTCATGGTGCAGTCGAATCCGTCGAGCCCTTGCGAGATCAGGTCGTAACCCCGGACCTCGGCGTCGCCAGCGGTGCCAAACCAGAGGACCCTCGCTCGCGTATGGGGCGCCATCGACCGTACGCGCTCGTCGTCAGCGTTCAGGACGGCGACACCGTCCGGGGGGAGCACCTCCGGCAGTTCGCGCTTGGCCTGAGTGATCGTCTCGATGCTTCCGGCGCGTTCGAGGTGGACGGGGCCCACGTTCAGGACGACGCCGGTGTGCGGACGCGCCCACCGGCAGAGGAGGGCGATCTCCCCCCTTGTGTACATCCCCATCTCGATCACGGTGCGCTCCGTCTCGGGCCGGAGTTCCAACAGACAGAGCGGGACGGACACCTCGTTGTTGTAGTTGAGGGGGTTCGCCTGGACGCGGTACCGCGCGGCCAGGACGGCGGCGGTGATCCATTTCGTGGTGGTCTTCCCGACGCTCCCGGTGATGCCGGTGACGCGCACCGGTAGCATCGCCCGCCATGCCGCACCGAGTTCTTGGAGCGCAGCGAGCGTGTCGTCCACCACGAACGAGGCGACACCGCCCACACCCTCGACGGGGTGTGAGAGCAGGCACCCCGCGGCGCCCGCGCGCACAGCGGCAGCCGCGAAATCATGCCCGTCCGTGCGCTCCCCCGGCAGCGCGACGAACAGGTCGCCCGGGCGTACCTCGCGTGAGTCCACCACGGCTCGTGTGAACTCGATCGTGGCTGAGCCTTCGAGCGCGCGCAGGCGCGTGCCGAGGGCCCGGGCGACGAAGGCCGCGTCCAGCGCCGGGGTGTTCATGGCGCCCGCACCAAGTTTTTCTGAGGGGCCGCGGGAGCGATCGCGTAGTACTTCATCACCTGTTCGGCGACGGTCGCGAAGACGGGTGCGGCCACCTGGCCGCCCAGGTTCAGGCCGCCCGCCGGCTGGTCGATCTTGATGAGCACCGAGACCTTCGGATCCTGCGCGGGGATGAAGCCGGCGAAGGACGCGATGGTGGAGTCCAGGTCGTATCCGGTTGGGATGGAGAGGAGGGTCGTGCCGGTCTTCCCCGCGACCTGGTAACCCGGTACCTGTGCGCCGTGAAACTCCACCCCGTCCACCACGTCATGCAGCAGGCCCATCATTGTGTCCGCGGCCTGCGGCGAAACAACCTGGCGCACCCGCACCGGCTCGAACGTACGGACGTCGCTTTCGGTCACGATCTTGGAGACCACGTATGGCCGCATCAACATGCCCTTGTTCGCCATGGAATTCACCGCCGTGAGCATCGCGAGCGGCGTCGTGGCGAGACCCTGTCCGTACGAGTTCGTCGCAAGGTCGACCGCGTACCAGTTCGGGTCGTTGGGCGTCCGGTAGGTACCCTCGGCTTCGCCGGAGAGGCCGACGTGGGTCGATTCACCGAGGCCGAATGCCTTCACGTAGTCGTAGAACCTGTCCGGCCCGATCTTCTGCCCGAGCCAGACGGAGCCCGTGTTCAATGACTTCTGCAGGTACTTGCGCACGGTGGTCGTGCCGTTCGCAGAGAAGTCCCAGTTCAGGATGCGGTACTTGCTGACCTCCACGGACCCGGTGTCGTTGTACGTCGAGTCTGGCGTGACGAGATCCTGGTCGATCGCCATGGCGGTGGTCAGGATCTTCATCACGGAGCCCGGCTCGTACAGGTCCGTGATCGGGCGGCCGCGGACGAGCTCCGGCAGTTTGGGGTCGTCCAGATTGACGGCGCCCAGCCGGATCGAGGGTCGGGATGCCATGGCGAGGACCGCGCCGGTATGCGGATCCATCAAGATGATCTGGCCGCTGCGCGCGTGGTACTTCTTCATCGCGTCTTCGAGTGCGCGTTCGGCAATCGCCTGCACAAATCGGTCGATCGTGAGCTGTACCTCGCCGCCGCCCACGGCCGCCCGCTCGTGCCGCGCGCTGAAGGCGATCGGGCGGCCGAGCGCGTCCCGCTCCGTGGAAAGGATCCCGTCCTTGCCTCGGAGATAGTGGTCGAAGTCCGCCTCCACGCCCCAGAGGCCCTTGCCGTCGCGTCCCACGAAGCCAAGGAGCTGCCCCGCGATGTCTCCTTCCGGGTACACGCGGACCTGGCTGGGTTCGAGGCGGACGCCGTACAGGTCAGCGGTGCGGAGTGAGAGTCCGCGCGCGTAGTCCATCTGGCGCTGGACGAGGACATCGCCGCCTCGTGCCTCCATGCCCAGCCGGAGGAGGTCGTCCGGGTTCAGGCCAAAGAACGCGCCGAGTGCCTGGGCCGCTTCACGGGCGGCCGCCGGTTGATACCCCCACTGCACGCGGTCGATATAGACGTCCCAGGTGTCGATGGAGGTCGCGAGGGGATAACCGGTGGCGTCCAGCACGGCCCCCCGCGGCGCGGGGATGTTCACTGCGCCCTGACGGGTGATCGCCGCCTCCCTCACGAATTTCTCATGGTCCCTGATCTGAACCGTGTAGAGTCGGACGATCGCGGCTGCGAACATGAGGAAGACCAGCAGCGCGATGCCGCGGTGACGCCAGGTGAGGTTGTGTCCCCGACCGGTGTTCATGCCGGGTTCATCCTTCCTGCTATCACGCGGGGACCGCGCGTGAGCGAATGCGTCCTAACGTCGCCCGGGGATCGCATCGACGAAGGTGTCCCACCATGACCGCTCCGGCGCGGGTTGCTCTTCGACGACGGGGACATAGCGACGCGGCAGCGGCACGACGTCGGGCGCCGGGGTGTCCACGCTGATCCGCAGCCGGTTGGCGGCGGGTGTCATACCCAGGCGTTCGGACGCTGTCTTGCGCAGGTATTCGAGGTTGGCGCTGGAGGCCAGTTGCGCCTCGAGCAGGCGGATCTCCGCGTCGAGGTCTGTCCGTTCGCCTTCCAGCCGTCGCACCTCATACCCGGTACTGGCCACATTTGAGGTCTGCAGGACCTGGAAGATGCCGACCCCCGCGACCGTCAACAGTGCGAGTCCGGCCAGCATCGTGCGGGAGATGCGCTGGCGGACGACACCCCAGCCCTCCGGCAACTGACGGATGACGCCGCCCGGCCGGGCGATCACGGTGGCGGCACCGGTGCGCATCGGCGACACCGGGTTGGAGACACGCGGCTTGCGGACGTTGGGGAGTGAGGTCATCAGGCGGCCTCCACCAGACGCTCCGCTGCGCGCAGGCGCGCGGAGCGGGCACGCGGATTCCGCGCGACCTCATCGTCCGAGGCGGTGCGGCCGCCTTTCGCGACGTCGCGCAGGGTGGCGCGGTGGTCGCAGGTGCAGACCGGTTGTCGTGGCGGACAGATGCAATCCCTGGTGTGTTCGCGGATGAACTGCTTCACCATGCGGTCTTCCAGCGAGTGAAACGAGATCACGACGAGCCGCCCGCCCGGCGCCAGCAACAGGTGCGCGGCCTCCAGGGCGGTCTCGAGCTGGTCGAGTTCGTTGTTTACCGCGATCCGAAGGGCCTGGAAGGTGAGCGTGGCCGGGTGGATCCGGTCCTGCCCCCGTCGTCCCACAGCGGCCTCGACGGCGCGGGCGAGGTCGCTCGTCGTGCGCAAGGGGCGCCGCGCCACGATCTCGCGGGCAATCCGGCGGCTCCTTCGCTCTTCCCCGTACTCAAAGATGATCGCTGCCAGATCAGCCTCATCGGAGGTGTTCACAATGTCGGCAGCGGTCACCGGGCCATCCGGATCCATGCGCATGTCCAGAAGCTCGTCGCGCCGGAACGAGAAGCCTCGACCGGGAGTGTCCAGCTGGAATGAAGAGACGCCGGCGTCGATCAGGATGCCGTCCACCGGGGTGAAGCCGCGTTCCTCGCAGATC
Source organism: Chloroflexota bacterium (assembly GCA_016875635.1). Lineage (GTDB taxonomy): Bacteria > Chloroflexota > Dehalococcoidia > UBA2979 > UBA2979 > SURF-43. The sequence continues at coordinate 40,892 of VGPD01000007.1, read as the reverse complement.
TGCGCGATCTCGGTGAATTCCCCGCGGGCGAGCACGACGGCGTCGCCGAACGGGGCGAGATGTTCGGCGGCAATGGCGAGCGCCTGAGGGTCGCGGTCGATCCCGAGCAGGCGTCCGCCCGGCTGGGCGGCCTCGATGATCACGCGCGCGTGTCCGCCGAGGCCGACGGTCGCGTCGACGTACCGTCCGCCCGCATGCACGGCCAGCGCGTCCACGACCTCGTGAAACATCACCGGTTCGTGTCGGGGATCGTGCTGGGGGGCACGTTCGGACGACATCTTTACTCCCGATCCGCCTCCGCCTGGAGGGCGGCAATGCGGGCAAGTTCCTGGGCCCATCGGTCAGGATGCCACAATTCCAGGTAATCGCCACATCCGATGATCAATATTTTTCCTGTCAACATCGCGGAATCTCGCAACTGGCGCTCAATCAGGATGCGACCTTGATTGCCGAGTTCGACCGGGTAGGCAACAGACATAAAACCGCGCCGAAGGCGACGGGCGTCCGGCGAGTTGTTTCCGGTCGCTTCGGCGAGACGAGTCGAGAACTGGGTGTCGAAGCCGGCGTTGGTGTAGAGCTCCAGGCCACCTTCTGGGCCTGGCCGGAGGACACCACCGTCGACGAACGCGGACCGATAGCGGGCGGGGATTGCTAAGCGGCCGCGTTCGTCGATGGAGTGCTCGAAAGTGCCGAAGAAGTACACAACCGTGACTCCTCGTCACCTTCGGAACGGACGAGAGGATTGAGTTTCCCCACTCCTCCCCACACCGTGACCGAAGGTACCATTCTGCACCACATCTTGCAACACTTCTCCCCACTTTTCGTCCGATTTCCCCCTCGGCACGCCCGTAACGACGGCTGTACGATCCCGTTGCACCCCGGAGCCCTCGATGCCGATCCGCCACCGCGCCGCCGTACTGACCGTGAGCGACCTTGGCTCGCGCGGGCAGCGCGTGGACACGGCCGGGCCGGCTGTGTCCGCGCTTCTGGCGGGAGCCGGATTCGAGGTAGTGGAGCACGCACTCTTGCCGGATGAGCCCGAGCAGATTGCGACGCTGCTCAGCCGGTGGGCGGACGAAGCAGGTGTCGCCGTCGCCGTGACGACCGGCGGGACGGGGCTCTCGCCGCGCGACCGCACGCCGGAAGCGACGCTCACCGTGATCGACTATCGCGTCCCCGGCATGGAGGAGGCGATGCGCGCGGCGAGTCTGGCGGTGGTCCCGACGGCGATGCTGTCTCGCGCGGTCTGCGGCGTGCGAGGTCAGACGCTAATCGTGAATCTACCGGGGTCAGAACGAGGCGCGCGGGAGAATCTGACGGTGCTGCTCCCGATCCTGGACCATGCCTGCTCCTCGCTGCGAGGCGACGCGGAGGAGAGCGCTGGTACGCACGGGCGGCTCCAGGGGCCGTCGTGACCGCGGTCAGCGAGATCCGCTTCGATGTGCTGACGATCTTCCCCGGAATGTTCGCGGGGCCGCTCGATCAGTCAATCATGGGGCGGGCGCAGGCCTCGGGGCTGGTCTCGGTCCACGTGCATGACCTGCGGGACTGGACGCACGACCGGCATCGGACCGTGGACGACGCACCGTTCGGTGGCGGGCCGGGGATGGTGATGCGGCCGGGGCCGTTGTTTGAGGCAATCGAGGCGGTGCAGCCGCTGGCGGAGCCCCGCGCAACGGTGATTTTCATGTCCCCTCAGGGCCGCCGGCTTGACCGGGCGCTGGTCGAGGAACTAGCCAGCCATCCTCGGCTGATCCTGATCTGCGGCCGGTACGAGGGGGTGGACGAGCGAGTGCTGGAGCACGCCGTGGATATGGAGGTCTCGATTGGCGACTTCGTGGTCTCTGGCGGGGAACTTCCGGCGATGGTCGTGATCGACGCCGTGTCGCGCCGGATCCCGGGTGTCCTCGGCAGTGAGGGCTCGCTTGAGGAGGAGTCGTTTGACGAAGGGTTGCTGGAGTATCCCCAGTACACCCGTCCGGCGGAGTTCCGTGGATGGTCGGTGCCCGAAATCCTCCTTTCCGGCCACCATGCCGAGATAGCGAAATGGCGCCGCCGTCTCCGGATCCTGCGTACCCGCCTGCGCCGCCCCGACCTACTTGCCCTCGCGCGTCTGACCCCCCAGGAACGGGTGTGGTTGGACAGCCAGCCTCTGGAGGCGGCCCAGCCGTCTGCCCTCGACGGTACGGAGACGAGCCGGGTAGACTGACCCTCCGCGGCTCGGCTGCCGCCCCGAATCTCAGGACACAGGACAACTGCCATGTCGATCGACCTCGCCACGCTGACCCAGCCACGCAACCCCGCCCTGGCGGCGTTGCCCGAGTTCGCCGTCGGGGACACCGTCCGGGTGCAGGCCCGCGTCGTCGAGGGTGATCGCGAGCGTCTCCAGCCCTTCGAGGGTGTGGTGATCCGGATGAAGGAGGGCCCGGCGGGCAACTTCACCGTCCGGCGCATCGCTTCGGGCGTGGGTGTCGAACGTACCTGGCCGATGAACAGCCCGCGCCTGGACTCGCTGGCCGTGACCCGTCGGGGTCACGTCCGCCGCAGCCGGCTCTACTACCTGCGCGGCCTGACCGGCCGCGCCGCTCGCGTGAAGGAAGCCCGTCGAGGCTAGTCCCCCTGCGCCTGCGCATGCGATGTCAGGCCGGGCGATGCCCGGCCTTCGTTCGTGCTCGGGTTATCCGGTGTGCCCGGCCTCGATAGGATCGAGATATGCCGACCACCACGATCACCGACCAGCAGCGGGCGCGGCCACGCTACGTGAAGGTGGCCGTCAACTCCGGTCGGCCGACCTACCTCACCTTCTCCTACTCCGTTCCGGCCGGGCGTGCGATTGCCCCTGGCGAGATGGTCCACGTCCCGTTCGGGAAGCAGACCTTCCAGGGGATCGTGGTGGAGGGGCCGTTCGACACACCGGGGTATGACCCGGAGGCGGTACGGCCTCTGGAAGCGCCGGTGGAGGGCGCGCCTCGAGTCTCCCCGGAGCGGATGGCACTGGCGGCGTGGCTTCAGCGGTACTACCTCGCCCCTCCATGGGAGGCGCACGCGCTGTTTCTGCCGCCAGGCGCCGGGGAGCGCCCGCGGACGGCGTACGTGCGTGGTGACGGCGCGGCGGTCGCGCTTTCGGAGCGACAGCAGGCCGTGTACGAAGCGCTCGACGCCGAGCCGCGAGACGCGGACGAGTTGCGGGAGCGTGTGGCAGGGCGTGTCCCGGCGCGGTCGTTCGAGCCGGCGCTGTCGCTCCTCGTGCGTCGGGGACTCGCGGAACGCCACTACTCGCTCGATCGGCCCCGCGGCCACGCGCGGATCGCGGAGGTCGTTCGACTGCGGGTCACGCCGGACCGGGCCAGGGAGTTTGCGGACGCGATCGAAGGGCGACGCGCGTCCCGGCGCGCGCGGGCGGTGCGTTTTGTGCAGGAGCATGGCCCAACGCCGTTCGAGTTGGTCGCCCGCGAAGCACGTGGCGCGCCGGCGGTCGAGACGCTGCTCGAGGACGGGGTGCTCGCGCGAGAGGTCGAGGCTGTCCGGTTGGCCATCGACTCGCGGGAGGTCCCCCGTCTGTTGCGGCGCTTCTCACGCGGCGCCGTCGAGGATGCAGCGGTAGCCACGCTGGAGTTGCTGGCAACCCGTGCGGAATCGCGCGAGGACCCCGTGTTACCGCTGCGCGGGCTCGCGGCGACGGCGGGACGGGAGGCGCGCGCGGGGGTTGACCGGCTGGTCGAGGCGGGGCTGGTCGAGGTGCAGCAGGTGCTCGACCGCCGTGACCCGCTGGCCACCCTTGACGTCATCGTGCGGCCCCCGGTGGAGCTGGTTGCGGAGCAGCGTGATGCGGCGGCGGCCATCCGCGCGGGGATCGATGCCTTCGAGGGTACGGGGTTCCTGCTAAACGGCGTGACTGGTTCTGGCAAGACGGAGGTCTACCTGGACGCTTTGCGGCACACCGTCGCGCGCGGGCGTCACGCAATCGTGCTGGTGCCGGAGATATCGCTGACGCCGCAGACGGTGCGGCGGTTTGCGGAACGATTCCCCGGGAAAGTAGGCGTGCTGCATTCCGGCCTGAGCCTGGGCGAGGCGTACGACGAATGGCAGGCGATCGCGTCCGGTGCATACGACGTGGTCATCGGCTCGCGCAGCGCGATCTTCGCGCCCCAGCCGGACCTGGGCCTCATCGTGATCGACGAGTTTCACGAGTGGACCTACAAGCAGCACGATCCGACGCCGCGGTACGACGCCCGGACGGTGGCGCTGGAACTCGCCCGGCGGACGGGCGCGGCGCTCGTCCTGGGGTCGGCGACACCGGACGCGGAACGCTGGTTGGCGGCAGAGGAGGGGCAGCTGACCCGCCTCGACCTGCCCCGCCGGATGCGCCCGGCGGCCGATACGGACGGGCACCTGCGATTGTGGCCCCAGGCGACCCTGCCCGAGGTCGAGATCGTCGACATGCGAGGTTCGACACATCTGTTTTCGCCTCAACTGGTGGAGGCGCTGGGGGAGGTGCTGGATCGCGAAGAGCAGGCGGTCCTCTTCCTGAATCGGCGGGGCCTGGCGGCCTATCTCCTGTGCCCGAAGGGGCACTCGCCCGTGTGTTCCTCGTGCGACATTGCAATGTCCCTGCACGAGGGTGGGCGCCTGATCTGTCACACCTGCGGCCGCTCGCGATCCGCCCCGCCGAGGTGTATGGAGTCGGGCTGTGGGCTTGTCCTGCGGCCGGTACGTGCCGGCACGCAGCGTGTGGAGGAGGAGGTACGACGGCACTATCCCACGGCGCGGGTCGTGCGCTGGGACCGGGACCGGGCAAGAACGCTGGAGCAGCATGAGGCGATCCTGCAGGAATTCATCCGCGAGGGCGACGTGCTCGTGGGGACGCAGATGGTGGCGAAGGGGCTCGACCTCCCACTCGTGACACTGGTGGGCGTGGTACTCGCCGACTACACGCTGCGAGAGGCGGACTTCCGCTCTCGGGAACGCACATACCAGATGCTGGTGCAGGTGGCGGGTCGCGCGGGACGTGCGGAGCGGGACGGTCGCGTCATCGTCCAGACGCTGCAGCCGGAACATCCTTCCATCCTCGCGGCGGCGCAGTATCGGGGTGACGAGTTCTTCCAGGAGGAGCTGGCGTGGCGGCACGAGCATGGCCACCCGCCGTTCCGCCGGCTGGTGCGGTTGCTCTTCACACACGCCAATGCGACGTATGCCATCGAAGAGGCCGCGCGATTCGCGGAGGAGTTGCGCACGTTGGCGGCCGGACGTCCGGGAGTGGAGGTGATCGGGCCGCTGGTGCCAGGTGTCGCCCGGGTGCGAGGACGGTATCGCTGGTCGGTGATCGTCCGCAGCGCCGATGATCCGACTGACCTGTTGCGTGATCTGGACACCCTGCCGCCGGGTTGGGCGATCGACGTTGACCCACTCACACTCGATTAGGCACTGGCCAGTCCAGCGCCGATACGCGAGAGTTGACGGATAGCCGGGGATGGCACGCTACAATCCGTCGCGGTCTCACGGGCTTGAGACGGTTCGAAAGACGGGATCGATGACGGGGAGACGTGGCCGATGACGGTGCGCCCGATCCGCTACCTAGGCGACCCGGTGCTGCGCAAGCCCGCGAAGAAGGTCTCGAGGGTCGATGACTCGATCCGTCGCCTGATCGCTGATATGACGGAGTCGATGTACGCCGCGCATGGCGTCGGCATCGCCGCACCTCAGATCGGTGTCGGCCTGCGGGTGGTCGTCATCGGAATGCCGGATGAGGAGCCGTTCGCGCTCATCAACCCGGAGGTGATTAAGCGCAGCGGTGACCGCCGTCTGGATGAAGGATGTCTTTCGGTCCCCGGTTATCGGGGCACGGTGACGCGTTCACTCACCGTCGTCGTCAAGGCGCTGGACGAGAACGGGCGCGAGGTGCGTGTGAAGGCGGAAGGCGACACGCTGGCGCAGGCTCTGGAACACGAGACCGACCATGTGAACGGCCTGCTGTACATTGACCGGCTGAACGCGAAGACGGACCTGGTCAAACTGACCGCTCCCCGCGCGACACCGGACGGCCGAGAAGGAGATGAGGAGGCGTAGATGGACCAGTACATCCTCGTCCTGTTCATCGTGATCGGCGCCTTCTACTTCATCCTCCTCCGGCCGGTCCTCCAGCAGCAGAAGCGCCACCGGAGCGATATCTCCAGCCTGCAGGTCGGCGACGAGGTGCTGACGTCCGGTGGCTTCTATGCCATCGTGCGGGAGATCAATACGCAGGAGGATCGCGAGACGGAGATCGTGCTGGAGGCCGCGCCGGGGCTGCTGCTCCGCGGGACTGCGGCCGCCGTTGGGTCGGTCACTCGACGTGTCCCCTCGGTTGACGCAGGTGGGCCGGCGTCCACCACCAGTTCATGACACCTGGCGGCGAGGTTCGCCGCACTGGTAGTGCACGCGAGAGGGATACCACCGTGCCGAGGACGCTCCGCCCCACGCCCCCTCCTCACCTTCGGACGGAGGTCTTTGACCTCGTTCGGCAGGTGCTCGCACGGCTGCCGGCTATCGAACTCCCTGACTTGCCGGTCCTGGGTGGCCCCACTGGGGTCCTTGCGCAACGCCCTGCTGAAGCGCGCCGCCGTCTCTCGGACGAAGTTCCCACGAAGGACGACGATGTCGAGGATGAGGACGACGAGGACGACGAGGATGAGGACGACTGGGACGACGAGGATGACGACGACGAGGACGACTGGGACGAGGACGACGACGAGGACGACTGGGACGAGGACGACGAGGAGGACGACTGGGACGAAGACGACGACGAGGAAGACGACGACGACGAGGACGACTGGGACGAGGACGACGACGAGGACGACGACGAGGAACCGGAGCCTGTGCCGGTCACGCCAGCTCCGGCTCGCCGCCGCCGCTAGCCCGGGGTACGCTTCACGGCAGAACCTCGACTAGCGAAAGCACCTGTGATGCGTCGCGTCCGCCGCTTCCTTCCCGTGACCTTCGTCATCCTCCTGGCGGCTGCGTCGCTTTACCTCATCTGGCCCTCCACCCCGAAGGAGTTCCTCCCCGGTGGGATCCCCTGGCCCGCCGGGAAGGGCATCGAGATCGGCTCATTCGAGCGGCGCACACTACGTCTGGGCCTCGACCTCCAGGGCGGGACCCGGTTGCTGTTGCGTGCGGAAGTGCCCGAGGACTTCCAGGGGAACGTGGACGACGCGCTCGAGGGCACCATGCGCGTGCTCCGCAAGCGCGTGGACGCGTCTGGCGTCTCCGAATCCGAGATCTCGCGCCAGGGCGACCGCAACCTGGCGGTGCAGTTGCCGGGGCTGACGCCGAAGCGCGCACGGGCGCTGCTGGGGCGGACGGCGCAACTGCGCTTCTGCGAGCCCGCCGGTGCGAACGCCGCGGACGTTGGGCTGTGCGATGAGGCCGGCGAGTGGCAGCAGGCCACCGGCGATGTGGACGGCCAGCGGCTAGCACTGACTGGGCGGTACTTGAAGTCGAACGCGTACGTGCAGTTCGACCAGGCCGGCCGCCCGGGCGTCGGGTTTGAGTTCCAGGGAGATGGCGGCGAGATCTTCCGTCAGATCACGGAGCGTCGCATCGGCCAGCAGATCGCGATCTTCCTGGACAACGAGCAGTTGTCCGCGCCGGTGGTGCAGAGCGTGATCTCGGACCGCGGGAGCATCACCGGGCTCACACTGGAACGTGCGCAGGACCTGGTCATCCAGCTGAATGCCGGTGCACTCCCGTTGCAACTGACGGTGCTGCAGGAGCAGAGCGTCGACGCCACGCTCGGCAAGGACTCGGTCCACCGCTCTGTGCTGGCCGGCGAGATCGGCCTCCTTCTGGTGGCGCTGTTCATGATCCTCTACTACCGATTCCCGGGGATCATCGCCACGGTCGCCCTGGTCGTGTACACGCTGCTGTCGATTGCGCTGTTCAAGTTGATCCCCGTCACACTGACCCTCGCCGGGATCGGTGCGTTCGTGCTGTCGATCGGCATGGCGGTGGACGCGAACATCCTGATCTTCGAGCGGATGAAGGAAGAATTGCGTGCCGGCCGCTCGTACGCCGCCGCGATCGACGCCGGCTTCTCCCGGGCGTGGCCTTCGATCCGCGACTCCAATGTCACGACGCTCATCACATGCCTGATCCTCTACGTCCTTGGGGGCGGCTTTGAGGTGCCGCTGCTCGGGACGTTCGACGCGCCACTGGTGCAGGGCTTCGCGTTCACGCTGGCAGTCGGTGTGGGGGTGTCGATGTTCTCCGCGATCACCGTCACGCGGATCTTGCTGCACCTCTTCGTAGGGACGAGGATCTCCCGCCGCCATGACTGGTTTGTGCCGGAGCCGAGTGCCGCGGCCGAAGGGGCACGTGCATGACGACGCTCGACCTGGTCGGCACACGTAAGTGGTCATTCCTCATCAGCGGCGTGACCGCGTTGCTGGCGTTAATCGTCCTCGCAATCCCGCCGACGTTCAGGCCGGGGATCGAGTTCACCGCCGGGTCGACGGCGCTGATCCGGTTCTCGAAATCCGTGTCGCAGGAGGACCTGCGGCGTGCGTACGCCGACCTCGGGCACGATGAAGCCCGCATCCAGCAGACGGTAGGTAGTACCGAGTACCTGATCCGGACCCGGGAACTGCAATTCCCACCGGGGTCGTTCACGGAGGTGAAGCCGAAGGCCTCCGCGACGCCGGCGCCCGTCGGCCCGGAGCCGCTGAAGGTGATCGGGACGGCCGTGATGGGGGCGCAGGGAGCAACGGGTTCGCTCGATCTGCTTGATGTCGATCGCGCCGGAGCCTGCAAGATCGGGACCCAGAAGCTAGGCACGGCCAAGGCCGGCGACCGGGTGGACGTCGTCGAGATCCTCAAGGGCTGCGCTGAGGGTGACCTCTTCCAACTGCTGGTCGGTGATGTCTCCGGGTATGTGGCAGCGAAGGATGTCAGCGACTACCAAGAGAAGCCGAAGGAGGCTGTGCCGCAGCCTGACCGTGGCGAACAGACCGTGATCGAGAACGGGCTGCGCGACCGCTTCGGCGAGTTCGAGGTGCGCGAGTTCGCATCGGTGTCGGCGACCGTGTCGCGCGTGGCGGTGCGGAACACGGCGATCGCGGTGGCGGTCACCACCCTGTTCATCATGGCGTACATCGCGTTCGCATTCGCGTCGTTGCCGCGGCCGTTCCGGTACGGCGTTTGCGCGATCGTGGCGCTTCTGCACGACGTGATCATTACGCTGGGCGCGTTCTCATTGTTCTCCAAACTTTTCCATGTGGAAGTGAACCTCATGTTCGTTACGGGCCTGCTGACCGTGATCGGGTTCTCCGTCCACGACACGATCGTCGTGTACGACCGGATCCGCGAGAACGTGAGACAGTCGCCGCATGCCCCGTTCTCGTCCAACGTGAACGCGGCGCTGGTGCAGACCATCGCCCGCTCGATCAACACTTCGACGACGGTCCTGCTGACGGTGGCGACGATGCTCGTGCTGGGCGGCACGACGATCGCTTCGTTCCTGCTGGTGATCTTCGTCGGTGTCGCAGCCGGCACCTATTCCAGCATCGGCATCGCGTCGCAGTTGCTCGTCGCCTGGGAAGAGGGCGACCTGGCCCGCTTCTTCGGACGCCGTCGCGAGGCAGTAAAGCAGCCTGCCAGCTAGCGGACAGCCCTCAGCGTCCGGCCGTCGCCTACGCGCATCGTCACACCCTGGCGGTCGAGCGTTTCGAGGATGGCCTGCGCATTTCGTCGTGACACGCCGAGCAGGTCGCGGGTCTCCGCCAGTGTCATAGGCGTAGCCCGGGCGCGCATCGCCTCCATGACGTGCTCCCGAGCGCCCTCGAATGCCGCGGCGTCGAGCAGCACGCCGTCGCCGCAATCGACCGCGCGCCCTGCTTCCACCAGGTACGCGGCGATAGCCGGCTCGAAGGAGATGCGGTCGGGTTGCAGCCCGCCCGCGGCGAGGGCGCCCGCGGCGGCGTCGACCGCGGCCAGCTGCTGGGGCGATAGCTGCGGCTCCCATCCAGCCTCCACCACGCCCTCACCGCGCGCCTCGATGCCGGGGGCGAGGGCGCCCAGGATGGCGCCGAATTCGCGCTGAGGAACGTTGAGCGCGCCCCGCACCTCTTCCCGCGGCATGGTAAAGCGCAGGGGGTGGGCCATGTGGTAGGCGGCGAGCGCACGGCGCGCGGTCTCCTCGTAGCGTGCGAGCGTGACGCCGCTTACCAGGATCGGCTCACCGGCGGCGGGCGTGAGGCGGTGCACGAGTTCCGCTTCGATCAATGCGTCGAGCGTGAGCCGTCCCTCGTCCGCCGACAGTCCGGCGGCACGCTCCAGCGCGGCAGCGGAGCACGGCTCGATCCGCTCGAGCGCCGCAAGCACGCGCGCCTCAGGGGTGCCGAGGGCGCGCGAGGCCAGCCGGTCAATCACGGCGGGGTCTGTTCGGCGATGGCGTGGCGCGTTGACCTCCACGACGCGCCCACCCCCCAGCGTCTGGTCTCCGAGGCGCACCACAAAGAGGTCACCGGGTGCGGCCGCGATTGGCCCCGCGAGGACGATCTGCGCCCAGCCCTCGGCGCCGTCGGCCACCTCGTCCGCGCCGAACAGGCGGAGGCGAGCAGGCGCCTCTGCCGCCGCGAGGTGAATAGTGACCCGCAGGTTGTGGCGCATCGTCTCGCCGGGGAGTGCGCGGATCCGCGCGTCGAGGGCGCGTGCAGCCTCCAGGTGGCCCGGTGCGGCCAGCGCCTGTCCGCGGGTGAGGTGGTCCGTGCCGATGGCGGCGAGGTTCACGGCCACCCGTGTGCCCGGCAGTGCCTCCTCGACCTCCCGGCGGTGCGATTGCAGACCGCGCACGCGCAGGCTCCGTCCGCCAGGGACGACCTCCACCGTGTCGCCGGTGCGGAGGCGGCCGTCCAGCAGCGTGCCGGTCACCACGGTGCCGAACCCCGTCATGGTGAACACGCGGTCGATACCGAGGCGCGGGCGTCCGATGTCGCGCGGCGGGGGCGCAGCCTGAAGCGCGTCATCGATGGCGGCGCGCAACGTGTCGAGGCCAGCGCCGGTCACCGCCGAGACCCGTATGACGGGGGCGTCTTCGAGCGTCGTGCCCTCGAGCGTCGCCCGGACGTCCTCCTCGACCAGGCTGGCCCATGCGTCGTCCACCATGTCGCACTTGGTGAGGACGACGAGGGCGCGCCGCACCTCCAGCAGGTCGAGGAGGGCGAGGTGTTCGCGCGTCTGCGGCATCACCCCTTCGTCAGCGGCGATGATGAGCAGCGCGAGGTCGACCGCCCCGATCCCGGCGAGCATGTGGCGCACGAAGCGGATGTGGCCGGGGACGTCGACGATGGATATCTCCCGGCCGGAAGGCAGCGTGAGCCAGGCGAAGCCCAGTTCGATCGTCATCCCGCGTTCCTGCTCCTCGCGGAGCCGGTCGGGGTCGATGCCGGTGAGGGCGTGGACGAGCGTGGACTTGCCGTGGTCCACGTGGCCGGCGGTGCCTACGACGAACATGCGGTAGCTACTCGATGACCCGGGCGACCGCGAGCGTCGTGCGGCGGCAGGCGGGGCACTCGGCCGGGACTTCCTCGCGCGGCACCATCTCGCCGAGGCCGGAGAGGCCGAGCCAGATGTAGTCGCGGAGGCGGTCGCTCCAGGAGTTGGGGCCCTGTGGCCCCGAGACGACCGGCCGCATCTCTTCCTCGCGGCGGCGGGCTGCTTCAGCCTCGGTCATCGGCGCGGCGATGCGGACGAGGACTTCGCGCCCGCAGTGGGAGCAGCGATAGACCTGCACCGCCATGCGTCACTCCTCAGGCGGGTCCGGCAGCAGGTCCACGAAGACCTCGTTGGAGAGCAGCAGTCCACGCGACGTGAGCCGCAGCCGGCCGTCTGCCACCTCGATCAGTCCGAGGCGCGTGTGCTTTGCGAGGGCGTCCGCGAACGCATCCTCCACCCTCGCACCGAAGCGGGTGGTGAACTCTTCGAGCCCGACGCCCTCCATCAGACGCAGGCCGAGGATCATCGCGTCCGCCATCTGGGTCGTGTGGTCAGGCGTCTCGCCGCCCGCGATCTGCTGCATGGCGGCGCTGCCCGTCGTGGCGCGCGCTTCCACCGTGGCGGCCACGGCCTCCTCATACCGGTTGGGGGCGTCGACGTTCGCGAAGCGCTGCCCGGCGAAGAACGAATGCGCGCCCGCCCCGAACCCGAGGTACGGTTCCGCACGCCAGTAGACGAGGTTGTGGCGGCACGCCCGGCCGGGCTTCGCCCAGTTGGAGATCTCGTACTGCTGGTACCCGTCGCGTGCGAGCCGTTCTCGCGTCCACTCGTACTCCTCGGCGGCGATGTCAGGGTCGGGGTCGGGGAGCTGGCCTTTCTGCACCCGGTAGTAGAGCGCGGTGCCGGGCTCCACGGTGAGGGCGTAGCAGGAGAGGTGTTCGGGGCGGAACTGGAGGACACGCTCCAGCGTCTCCTGCCAGTGCTCGGGGCGCTGGCCGATCAACCCGAAGATCAGGTCGAGGTTCAGGTTGTCGAATCCCGCTGCGCGTGCGTCTTCGACGGCCTGCACGACGCGTTCCGGCGTGTGCGCGCGCTCCAGCAGTTCCAGTTCATCCGGTCGCATCGACTGGACGCCCATCGAGAGACGGTTGATGCCGAGGTGGCGCAGCCCTTCGAGGTGTTCGCGTGTGAGTTCGGTCGGGTTCGCCTCCAGCGTCCACTCGGCGTCTGGAGCGATGTCGTACTGTTCGCGGACGGCGGCAACGATCGCGCTCATGTCATCGAGCGTGGTCAGGCTGGGAGTGCCGCCGCCGAAGAAGACCGTGTCTACGCCGAAGGTGCGGGCGGCGGGCGCCCAGAGCTCGAGTTCGTGGACCAGCGCCGGGGTGTACTCCGGGACGAGGTGCTCCAGCCCCTCGTAGGAGTTGAAGTCACAGTAGCCGCACTTGGACGAGCAGAACGGGATGTGGAGGTAGAGGGCGAGCGCAGGCTTTCCCCCCGACATCCGTACTGTCTGCTGTCCCACGGGGCTTGTCGAGGCCATGTACCGAGGGTAACAGCCGCCCCCCGCCCGCTCCATCCGCCGTCCCGGCGGTGCACGCCGTACGATTCCTGGCATGGGCCACCTCGATGAGCGCGACCTCGTGGATTCGCTGGACCGCTGGGCTGAAGCCGGCCTGATCTCGGCCGAGCAGGCTGGCGCGATCGCCGCGCACGAGGGGATCGATTCGCTGGCCCCGGTCCCGGCCGCGCGAGGCCTGAGCGGTGGCGTTCTGCTCCAGTACGCCTGTTCGCTCGTCGCCCTCGGCGCCGTCTTCGGCATCTACTTCACCGTGCTCGATGGCATGTCCGGCTGGTCACGGTTCGGGGTGATGGTGGCCGTTGCGGCTGGCTGGACGGCGCTGGCGTGGCTGCTTGCGAAGGCGGGGGGGACGGCGGCGGCGGACGCGCTGGGGTTCAGCGCTGCCGTCCTCTGGTACGCGGCCTCGCTGCAGGCCAGTAGCGCGGTTGGCTGGCTGGGCGACGACTCGACGCCGGCCGAGATGCGGACGGCCTTCTTCCTCACCTCGGCCGTCGGTGCGGTCGCCGGCTACGCCGCTGCTCGAAGCCTCCCGGCGCCGCTCGCCGCGCTCGGCGTCCCCGTCGCGATCGCCTGGGGTGGTGGTGTCTTCGGCTGGTGGATGGGCGACGCCAGAAGCGAAGGACCGGGGACGGCCGGAGCGCAGGTGATGGTGGTGCTGGGCCTCCTGCTCGCCGCGCTCGCGTTCACGGAGGCCACCCTTCGGCTGGATCGCACCGCGCGCATCTGGTGGCAGATCGGTGCGCTGGCGGTCGCGAATGTGGCAGGTGTCGTCCTCGCGATCGGCGAGGGCGGGGCGTACGAGGGGTTGCTGTTCGCGTACGCGGTCTGGCTGGCCGTCGCGGCGGTCGTGGCGCGGCAGCGTGTCGCCGTCGTCTTCGCGGCGCTCACGCTGTACGAGTACATCGGCATCGTCGTCTTCCGGACGTTCGAAGGTGCGATGGCGGCGATCATCATTCTGGCGCTGGTCGGTCTCGGGACCGCCCTCGGCGGCACCGTGGCGCAGCGGGGTGGATGGCGACGGCTGCGCCTCGGGCGATAGCCTCACTCGACCGGGACTTGAGGAGGCGTGATGGAATTCACCGATGAGCAGCGCCAGTACTTGGAGGGCCACCAGTTGGCGGTGCTTGGCACCGGCAAGCGGGATGGCTCTCCGCAACTGTCGATGGTCAACTATCGCTTCGACCGCGCGCACATCCTGATCTCGGTCACGAGCGACCGGGCGAAGTGGACGAACACGCGCCGTCAGCCAAAGGTCGCGCTGCTGATCCCGGATGGTCGGAAGCAGCTTGTGATCTATGGGACGGGCCGCCTAGCCGGGCGACTCGGGCGGAGCGGATGTGCTCCGTCCGAGTCCAACCCCGGCCCGAAACGAGCGCGTAGTGCAGAGGACAGTGACATGCCTGGGATCCGAAAGATTGGCCGCGACGCGAGGAACGGTGAGTTCATCGCCGTGAAGGAAGCGAAAAGCCGTCCGACGACGACGACGGTCGAGACGCTGAAGAATCCGAAGCGGTAGTACGCGCGCCATCTGCCCCTTAGACCTCTGGCCTCGATGAGCAAGGGTGGGTGGTGACGGCGGGAGCGCCGGTCAGCCAACCCCCGCCGCGCCGGTCCGCTCCCGCCGGTCACCCGCGCGGCCGGCTCACCCGTGACGCTGGCCGGGCGAGAGCCTCGAGGGCGAGCCGGAGCATCGGCGCCAGGCGCACCTTCAACTCCCCGCGCTCCCACCGCGCGACCGTGTTCGCAGAGGCACCGAGGCGGTCGGCGAGCTCAGCCTGGCTCAGCCCGAGCCTCTCGCGGGCGGACGGGAGCCAGGAGGACACATCCTCGCCACTCACGCGACGAGGCGGGGGAAGGACCGCAGCAGGTCGGCGAGCGCCTCGGACTCCGGGAGTCCTGAGACGTCGACGCCCTGGGACGCGAAGAGCAGCTCGATCTCGACGGGCCGGTCGCTGTCGTCGTAGTGGACGATCCGGCGCTCGTCGATCTGCTTCCCCCGCGTATGGCCGGGGTTCTCTGCGAGGTGCACGAGGAGGACGTCCGCCTCGCCGTCGTATTCGATACGCATGGTTGTCTCCCTCAATCGGTACACCTCGAAGACGGTGATCACGAGCGGTGGGTCGGAGTCTCGCTTCACCACCACCCGGAACGGGATACCTCGGACGGTCGCTTCGTGCAGGGACGCCGTGACGCCCTGCTCGACGACCGAGCCCGACTCAATGATGAAGACTACATCTTCGCGGGTGAGGCCCGCGTCGTTCATGCGGCTGTCTGCGTGTCCGGTGAGCCTGATCTCCATGCACGGAGTCTATACGATACGTATAGACTGTGTCAAGTGCGAGGGGGCGCAGATCCGAAGGAATCCGATGGCCACCGCGTGGTGGCTTCGGTCGGTTGATCCACATGGTCATGCCGGCGGCGCCGAGGATGAACCAGCCGAGGAAGATCGAGGCGAGGAAGGCGGCGGCGGTCAATGGGCGACTCTCATCATAAACCAGCCTGCGTGGCGCCGTGCCTCGCCTGAGCCACGGTGAACTTCTCGCCGTGCTGCGACGAGAGCTGATCGATGAGTCCCTGGCACGAGAAGCCCGTGAGTTTGAGGTACGACGCCGCCGACTTCACGGCCTGCGCGTCCCAATCGACGTTCAGGCTGTCCACCGCGACCGTGGCATCCGCGACCGGGTACTTGTCTCCGAACTCGGAGGACGGTCGATGGTATCCCCGGTGGCCCGGCCCGGGATGCCGTGATCGCCTCGGTCCGCGCCGCGATGGGCAATCCGCTCCCGCCCCGACGCCGACTTGGCGGCCCTTTCGAAGCAGCTGGATGAGGCGAAGCGGGTGGCGCTGGAGATCACCCCCGAGCAATTCTTCGGAAACAGCTAGCGACGTGCCTGTCCTCGAACCTCCCGGCGCAGCGTGCGACACTGCGGCGGATCACCCTGGCAGATCGCCGGGGCGCGAGCCGCGAGGTGCACGAGGTGTTGAAGAGCCACGGATGCGGTGAACTGCGGGCGGAGCACGCCGGCGAGCAAGTGACGCTCGCGGGATGGGTGCATCGCCGGCGGGATCACGGTGGTCTGATCTTCCTCGACCTGCGCGACTCCACGGGGCTGGTGCAGGTTGTGTTCCACCCGGAACAGGAGCCTGCGGCCTCGGCGGTGGCAGCGGAAGTCCGGAACGAATACGTGCTCGGCATCCATGGTGAGGTCACCGCGCGCCGCGCGGGTACGGAAAACCCGGAGCTGTCCACCGGCGCCATCGAAGTGCTGGCCGCGTCCGCGGAGATCCTCAACGCCGCCGAGACGCCGCCGTTTCCGGTCAACCAGGAGACCAACGTCGACGAGGTGACGCGGCTGCGCTACCGCTACCTCGACCTGCGTCGCGAACGGATGGCGGGGAACTTGCGCCTGCGCCACCGTGTGGTGAAGTTGATGCGTGACTTCATGGACGAGCGCGGCTTCATCGAAGTGGAGACGCCCGTCCTCAATCTCGCCACACCGGAGGGCGCGCGCGACTACCTCGTGCCCAGCCGTGTGCACCCCGGCTCGTTCTACGCACTGCCGCAGAGCCCGCAACAGTGGAAGCAGCTGCTGATGGTGGGCGGCGTGGACAAGTACTTCCAGATCGCGCGCTGCTACCGCGACGAGGACCTCCGGGCCGACCGTCAGCCTGAGTTCACCCAGTTGGACGTGGAGATGGCGTTCGTCGAGGAAGAGGACATCCTCGACCTCACGGAAGACCTCTACCACCGGCTGGCTGAGGAGGTCCGTCCGGAGTGGACGATCCCCGCGCGGTTCCCTCGTTTCACCTTCGCGGAGGTGATGGAGCGATATGGCTCCGACAAGCCCGACCTCCGGTACGGGCTCGAACTCCATGACCTCACGGGTCTCGTCCGCACCGCCGAATTCCGTGTGTTCACTCAGGCGATCGAAGCGGGTGGGCGCGTACGCGGTTTCGCCGTGCCCAGCGGCGCGGACGTCGGCCGTCGCGGACTCGACGAATACGTCGAGTTGGCGCGGGCGGCCGGTGCGTCCGGGATCGTTTGGTTCCAGTTTGCCGGGGAGGGCCCGCTGGACGGGTTGACCGCGGACGAGGTGAAGTCGCCGGCGGCGCGATTCTTCACGCCGGAGCAGGCGGCGGCCCTCGGCCAGGCCTGCGGGGCACGCCGGGGCGACCTGCTGCTCATCGCGGCAGGACCGGACGCGCTGAGCTCGAAGGTGCTGGACCTGCTGCGCCGGACGGTCGCGGAACAGCGAGGTCTTGCTGACCCTGCGGCGCTCTCCTTCCTGTTCGTGACGCAGTTCCCGGCGTTCGAGTGGGATGCAGACGAGGAGAAGTGGAGCGCCGTCCACCACCTCTTCACCTCGCCGTTCACCGACGACATCCCCCTTCTGGAGCGCGATCCCGGTAGTGTTCGGTCGCACGCCTACGACATCGTCTGCAACGGCCAGGAGATCGGTTCCGGCTCGATCCGTATCCATTCGCGTGAAGTGCAACTCGCGGTGTTGCGGACACTCGGCCTGACGCTGGACGAGGCGAAGCTGAAGTTCGGCCACATGCTGGAGGCGTTCTCCTACGGCGCACCGCCCCATGGCGGCATCGCTCCGGGCATCGACCGTACCGTCGCGCTTTTCGCCGGTGAGCGGGACATCCGGGAGGTCATCGCATTCCCGAAGACGAAGTCCGCTGGTGACCCGATGACGGGAGCGCCCGCCCCGGTCTCTGAGCGCCAGCTGCGCGACGTCCACATCCGGTTGGCCCCGGACGCCGAGGAGGCGCTGGCGGAGCAACGGGCGGGGGCCGCGTCTACCGAATAAGCCAGGACGCCTCGGACTGGCCACCGCTGCCGGTGCCGCTGCGATATGCTTCGATTCGCTCCGCCCCAGTGGACGCCGCGAGGCCTGACGCGTCGCCCGCCCGGAAGGCCAGGTTGAATGAGCCAGAACCGTCTGCTCGCCGTCTTGCTCGGCGTCCTCGCTGCGCTCGTCCTCGTTGTCGGCGGCCTCTCCGCTGTCTTGCTCCTCGGGGGCAAGAGCGAGGACAGCGGGAGCGGCACCACGACCTCATCGGGAACGAGGACAGGTGGGGGTGATGCCAAAGGGGCGTTGCGTCTTCCCGGCACCGACCCGGTCACGCTTGACCCGCACATCGCCGGCGACGCGACCTCCGCCGAGTACATCGTCGAGATATTCGGTGGCCTCGTGACGCTCTCCCCGAAGCTGGACATCGAGATGGACCTGGCGGAGAAGGTCGACATCTCCCCGGACGGGAAGCAGTACACGTTCACGCTGCGGGCTGATGCCGTGTTCCACAGCGGCCGGAAGGTCACAGCGACGGACGTCAAGTATTCGATCGAGCGAGCGTCCTCGAAGGAGTTGGCCTCGCCCACTGCCCTCGCGTACCTCGGCGACATCCTCGGTGTGCGAGAGCACTTCGCCGGCGTCGCGAAAGACGTGAAGGGTGTGCAGGTCATCGATGACCGTCATGTGCGGTTCACGATCGATGCCGCCAAGCCGTACTTCCTGGCGAAATTGACCTACCCCACGGCGTTTGTTGTGGACAAGAGCCAGATCGAGAGCAACCCGCGCAACTGGTCGCGCAAGCCGAATGGCACCGGGCCGTACAGGCTGATGGAGTGGCGACTGGGCGAGCGGATCGTGCTGGAGGCGAACGCGAAGTTCCACCTCGGTACCCCGAAGCTGAAGGAAGTGAACTACCTCCTTTCCGGGGGTTCCGCCCTGACCCGTTTCGAGAACAACGAACTCGATATCGCGAATATCTCCGTTAATGACATTGACCGCGCACGCGACTCGAAAAGCGACCTGAACAAAGTCTACAAGGCTTGGCCGCAGTTCTCGATCGCATACATCGCGTTCAATAACGGCGTCCCGCCGTTCGACGACGTGGCTGTCCGTCGGGCGATGGGTATGGCTATCGACCGCAAACGGGTCGCGGAAGTCACGTTCAAGAACATGCTGCAGCCGGCGACCGGGATCTTGATGCCGGAAATGCCTGGATACACCCCGGACGACAAGACGCTCTCGTACAACATCGAGGCGGCAAAGGCGGAACTGGCGAAGTCCAAGTACGCCGGCAAGATGCCCCCGATAGAGATCAGCGAGGTCGGGGCCGGCGCCGAGGCGGGTATCGACACGCAGGCGTTCCTCGAGCTGTGGAAAAAGATCGGGCTGACCATCAGCATTCGGCAGACGGACTTTGCCACGTTCCTTGCGGACCAGGACGCGGGGCGGCTGCAGGCGTTCAATGCCGGCTGGATCATGGACTATCCGGACCCCGAGGACATCCTGGACGTCAAGTTCCATTCCGGTTCGCCACTGAACGATGTCGGGTACAAGAATCCCGAGGTCGACAAGTTGCTCGACGCCGCCCGTACCGAGGCGAACGCGAACCGCCGGCTCGATCTCTACCGGCAGGTGGAGAAAAAGATCCTGGACGACGCCGCGTGGTTGCCGCTCTACTTCTCCCAGGCGCATGTGGTGGTCAAGGACTCTGTGAAGAACTGGTTCGAACCGCCGATGGTGGTGCCGCGTCTCCGCTTCGTCGAGCTGGCCCGGTAGCAGAGGCTGTAGCGTGGGAAAGGGTGACTGATGGGCGCGTACGTCGTCCGCCGGCTGCTCTGGCTGCCCGTTGTGCTGTTCCTTGTCTCATTCGGCACATTTGCGCTCGCCCGTTTCGGCCCCGGCGATCCGGTGAGCGTGACCGCCGGGCAGGTGCGTGACCCGAAGGTGCTCGATCAGATCCGCAAGGACCGCGGCCTGGATTCAAACGTGGTGGTCCAGTACGTCCGCTGGCTCGAAAAGGCGGTCCAGGGGGACTTCGGCGAGTCTTATCTGCAGAAGGGTTTCTCCGTCTCGGAGTTGATCTTCCCGCGGATGTGGATCTCGGCGCAGCTGGGGTTGATCGCGCTCGTCATCATCTTCGCCGTCGGGATCCCGACGGGGCTGCTGGCGGCGCGGTTTGCGGGTTCATGGATCGACCCGGCGATCATCGGGACGCTGCTGTTCCTCCAGGCGATCCCCGTGCTGGTGATCATCCCGCCGCTGATCTGGCTGTTCGGCGTCCAGCTTGATTGGTTGCCCGTGGGCGGCTGGGATGGCGTGTTCGACATCTGGTGGGTGGCTGGCGTCATCGCCATCCCGATCCCCGACCCGCACCTGTACATCCCCCTGGTTGCTTTCACGCTCCCCGGCTTCGTCTCGGTCGCCCGCCTGGTCCGCGTGAGCGCGCTGGAGGTGAACCTGGAGGACTTCGTCCGCACGGCGCGCGCGAAGGGGCTGTCCGAGGCCGCCGTGCAGTTCCGTCACGTTCTGCCGAACTCACTGCTCCCGCTGATCACGGTGGTCGGGTTTGCCCTGGCTGGCGTGATCGAAGGCGCCCTGTTTGTGGAAACGCTACTGGGGATCAACGGCATCGGCCGGTTCACGTTCGAAGCAGTGGTCAGCCGTGACTATGACGTCATCCTCGCGACGACCGTCATCTTCGCCGCGGCGTTCGTCTTGATGAACCTGCTCGCGGAGATCGCCTACGGTTTCGTCGATCCCCGCGTGCGCATCGGATCGTCGCGAGGATGACCGCGTCCGCCGCAGCTGAGGGCGCCCCGCGGCCGGTCGTGGCGGGGACGAGCGAGTGGCGGATCGTCCTCGGACGGCTGCGCCGGAAGCGTCTGGCGATGATCTCGCTCGTGATCATCAGTGTGATCTACGGGGCGGGCATTCTGGCGCCGTTGCTCGCGCCCTACCCGCCGACGCAGACCAACCTTGACCGGCCAGTCGAAGGGCCGAGCCGCGATCACCTGCTGGGGACCGACCGCCTTGGGCGGGACGAGTTGAGCCGCGCCATGTACGCCTCGCGGACGACGCTCATCGTCACGACGGCGGTGGTGCTCTCCGGGGGATTGTTCATCGGCAACACGCTCGGGCTGCTCGCGGGATACCGGGGTGGGTGGGTGGACACGTTGATCATGCGCGTGGGTGACGTGTTCTCCTCGCTGCCGTCTCTCGTGATGCTGATCCTGATCAACGCTACCCTCGGGCCGCGTGTCATCGGCTGGACCAGGTGGGTGGAGGGGCATACGCCGTTCGACGGGCTGGTGGCGTCCGGGTTCCCTTCGTACATGCTCGTGTTCTCGGCGCTCTCCCTGTTCTTCTGGGTGGGCACGGCGCGGGTGATCCGGGCCCAGGTGCTCCAGCTTCGTGAACGGGACTACATCATGGCGGCGGAGTCTCTCGGGGCCTCTCCCCGCCGGGTGATCCTGCAGCACCTCATGCCGAACGTCTCCTTCCTGATCATCCTGTCGCTGTCCGCCACGCTGGGGGGCATTGCCGGTTCGGAAATCGTGCTGACCTGGTTCGGGGTGGGGGTGCAGCCGCCCGCCGCCTCCTTTGGGGCGATGCTGTTCGAAGGCTCGGGGACGCGCACGTTCCAGGCCAGCCCCCATCTGTTGCTGGTCCCTGGCGTCATCGTGACGCTGCTCCTCTTCGCCTTCGCACTCCTCGGCGACGCCCTGAACGACGCGATCCGAGGGCGCTAGCGGCTATCTGTCGTCGCCTCATAGGGGTTTCCCTGACGGCGGTCTGAATCGGCTTGCGTGCTATATTGAATTCACCGCGGCAGCCCGCGCGGACAGGGGTATCACGCCCGTCGTGACGGCATCTGAGTGACCGCGACGGCGTCGATCGAGCGAGGGAACGCACGCCGTTGACCATCACTGCTGAACGTCTACCGAACGCACGTGTCTCGTTGGAGATCACGGTTGACGCGGAAACCGTGGAACGACACATGGAACGTGCCGTGTCGCGCGTCTCCCGCCAGGTGCGCGTCCCCGGGTTCCGCCCCGGCCATGTCCCGCGCAAGATGCTCGAACGCCATATCGGAACCGCCGCTCTGCTGCAGGAGGCCCTCCAGGAGTTGCTCCCTGAGGTCTACTCCCACGCCATCGAGGAGCAGCAGGTCGACGCCATCGACCAGCCCGAGTTCGACCTGAAGTCGACCGAGCCGCTGGTCGTGACGGCCGTTGTCCCCGTCCGTCCAGAAGTGGACCTGGGCAGCTACACCTCTCTCCGCGCTTCGATGCGCGAGGTCACCGTAGACCCGGAGCAGGTGGAGCAGACGCTGCTCAACCTCCGTCGCCAGTACGCCGTCCTTGAGCCCGTCGAGCGTCCCGTGGACTGGGACGACCACATCAGGGCGGACGTCTCCGTCTCCGTCGAAGGTCAGCGTGAACCGCACGAGGAGACCGACGCGGAGTTCCCGGTCCGGAAGAACTCGGTGGTTTCGTTGCCGGGTTTCGTGGAGCGTCTCGTCGGCCTCAGCGCCGGCGGGCCCCACACGGTGGAGTTCAACCTGCCGGACGACTTCTCCGCCGAGGAGCTGCGCGGGAAGAAGGCGACCTACCAGGTCACGATCCACGAAGTGAAGCGGGAGGTCCTGCCGGAGCTCGACGACGAATTCGCGAAGTCGCTTGGCGACGAGGAGATCGGCACGGTCGCCGCGCTCCGTGAACGGGTTGAGGGCGACCTGCGCAAGAACCTCGAGCACAATGCGCGCGAGGAATACCACAACGAGATCATCGACCTGCTGGTTGCGACGGCGACCATCGACTATCCCGAAGTGCTGGTGCGACGCGAGATCGACCGACTGATCGACCGTGAGTCGAATCACGCCTCGCACTCGGAAGAGGGCCTGCGGAACTGGCTGAACGCGATTGGCAGCACCGAGGAGGAGGTCCGCGAGGCCTTTGGCGAGCAGGCGGACCTGAACGTCCGGCGTGGGCTCGTCCTCGGCCAGCTGGTTGACCAGGAGAGCATTGCCCCCACGGACGAGCAGGTGGATGCGGAGATCGACTCGCTAGTGGTTGGCATGACCGGCTCCACCCCGGAGAACCAGGCGGCGATCCGCAACCTCTTCGACACGCCGGACGGCCGGGTCTCGATCCGGAACCAGCTGCAGACGCGGCTGGCCGTGGAACGGCTGGAGGCGATTTGTACTCAGCCCGAGGAGGCTTCCGCCAAGCCGCAGCGTCAGAGCCGGCGCCGCCGGGCGGGAGCTGAGGCTAACGCGTCCCACGCCGACGAGGCGGAAACGGTGGGTGAGGGCACGACCGACGCCCCGGCAGATTCGAACGACTAGGATTCTGGACAGGAAGCACCGATGACCGACCGCACCCCCCAAATGCAGGATTTCTCTCCCGGATTCCTCAAGCCGGAGAACATTGTGCCGATGGTCGTAGAGACGACGGCACGAGGAGAGCGCGCATACGACATCTACTCCTTGCTGCTCAAGGAGCGGATCATCTTCCTCGGGACGCCGATCGATGACCAGGTGGCGAACTCGATCGTCGCGCAGTTGCTCTTCCTTGACCGGGAGGATCCGGAGCGGGACATCTCGCTCTACGTGAACTCTCCGGGCGGGATGATCTATGCGGGGCTGGCGATCCTGGACACCATGAACCTGGTCCGTGCGGACGTCAGCACGATTGCCGTCGGGGTGACCGCCTCGATGGGGACGGTGCTGTTGTCTGTGGGGCAAAAGGGGAAGCGGTACGCGTTGCCGAACGCGACGGTGCACATGCACCAGGCGCTCGGCGGGGGGAGTGGCCAGGCGTCCGACGTTGAGATCGCGGCCCGAGAGCTGCTCCGGAACAATGCGAAGATCCGACAGATCCTCGCTGACGCCACAGGCCAGACGCTGGACCAGATCAAGCACGACACCGACCGCGATATCTACATGACGGCTGACGAGGCCAAGGCCTACGGGCTGGTGGACGAAATCCTCTCCCGCAAGGCCTGACCTGCGGTAGGGGTTGAGGACGGGCAGGCTTCGCAGCCAGCCCGACTGGGCAGAGGGCCAGGCCGGGGATACCGGCCAGCGTGCGGGGGAAGTTCCGGGGGACGCATGGCCGGTAGCACCACGCGTGGCAGCCGAGTGCAGTACAACTGCTCCTTCTGCGGGAAGAACCAGGATCAGGTCAAACGCCTGATCGCGGGCCCCGGCGCCGTCTATATCTGTGACGAATGCGTCGACCTCTGCCAGGAGATCATCAACGAGGAAGCCTCGGGCGGCGCCAAGGCGGCCAAGGGCTCCGGCAACAAGCTGCGGACTCCTCAGGAACTCGTCCGCCTGCTGGACGAATACATCGTCGGGCAGGACCGCACGAAGCGTGTCCTCGCCGTAGCCGTCTACAACCACTACAAGCGGATCGACTCTCCGCCCCAGGCGGATATCCAGCTAGACAAGTCGAACATCCTGCTGATCGGCCTGACCGGCACCGGCAAGACCGAGTTCGCACGCACTCTGGCCCGGACGTTGGACGTCCCGTTCTCGATCGCCGACGCCACCGCGCTGACCGAGGCGGGGTACGTCGGCGAGGATGTGGAGAACATCCTCCTTCACCTCATCCAGGCCGCTGACTTTGACATCCAGAAGGCTGAACGCGGCATCGTCTACATCGACGAGATCGACAAGATCGCGCGGAAGTCCGACAACCCGTCGATCACTCGCGACGTGTCGGGTGAGGGCGTGCAGCAGGCATTGCTCAAGATCATCGAAGGCTCAGTCGCCTCGGTGCCGCCGCAGGGTGGCCGGAAGCACCCGCACCAGGACTTCATCCAGATCAACACGGCGAACATCCTGTTCATCTGCGGCGGGGCCTTCGAGGGCCTTGAAAAGCTCGTTGCGAAGCGGACAGGGCAGACCACGCGCAACCTCGGTTTCACGCAGGACACGCGGCCGCGCGCCGAGATCGAGGCGGAGCGCGCCGCGATCCTGAGTCACGTCTCGCACGACGACCTCCTCCAGTTTGGGCTGATCCCGGAATTCGTCGGCCGCCTGCCGGTGCTTTCCACGCTCGATCCGTTGGACGTGGAGATGATGATCGCCATCCTGACGCAGCCGAAGAACGCTGTGGCCCGTCAGTTCCAGCGCCTGTTCGGGCTCGACGGGGTCGAACTCTCCTTCACGGACGACGCGTTGACGGCAGTGGCGGAACGCGCCCTGGCTCAGAAGACCGGCGCGCGAGGGCTGCGCACCGTCCTTGAAGAGACGCTGCTGGACGTGATGTTCGACATCCCGTCCCGGCCGGACATCAAGAAGTGCGTGGTCTCCGCGGAGACCGTGATCAACCGCCAGCGCCCCCTGCTCCTGACCGCCTCCGGCAGCCAGGTCGAGATTGAGCGCGAGCGCGGCCTCGAATCCGCCTAGCCCGCTCCCTGCGGTATCCTGCGCCCCTACGACGCCACCCGGCGTCGATCCGGACGGCACATCGATGACTGCGCCTACTGCCTCGCGCCCCGCGAAGCCCGTCAAGAAACAGCGCCTCGACGCACTGCTGGTCGAGCGTGGGCTGGCCCCCGGCCGTGACCGGGCGCGCGCCCTGGTGCTGGCCCGTGAAGTGACGGTGGATGGCCGCCTGGCCCTGCGCCCGGCTGAGCCGGTCGCCCCGGACGCCACCATTGAGGTGAAACAGGGGCCGCGGTTCGTCTCTCGCGGCGGCGATAAGCTCGACCACGCCCTGCAGCGCACCGGGATCGCCGTCGCGGGGCTGCGTTGCCTTGATGTGGGCGCCTCTACCGGGGGGTTCACGGACTGCCTGCTCCAACGGGGCGCGGCGCGTGTTGTGGCCGTGGACGTTGCCTACGGCGAACTTGCCTCGAAGGTGCGCGACGACGAGCGGGTCGAGGTGGTCGAGCGGACGAACGCCCGTGACCTCACGCCGCTTGACCCGCCCGCCGACCTCGGAGTCATGGATGTTTCGTTCATCTCAGCGGCCGCCGTGCTCCCGGCACTCGCACGCTCCATCCGTCCTGGTGGCGACCTGCTCGTCCTCGTGAAACCGCAGTTCGAGGCCGGTCGTGAGCAGGTAGGGAAGGGTGGCGTCGTCCGCGATCCGGTCGTCCATGCCGGGTGTATTGCGAAGGTGGCGCTCGCCGCGATCGAGATCGGGCTGCGCGTGCGTGGTGTCGTCCGCTCTCCGCTTCTTGGCCCGGCCGGGAACCGCGAGTTCTTCCTCTGGCTGCATGTCCCTGAACTGGAGGCTGCCTCGTGACCTTTACCGTGGACGGCCCAGTGGCGGTCGCCTACCACCCCGCCGTCGCGGGCGCCGAAGCGGTCGCGCAGGCCCTCGTCGTCGTCGCCCGCGAGGGTGGACGGCGGGCGTGGACGGAAGCGCTGCCGGAGGGGGACGCCGCATTCGACGCCGCGGTGATCGAGCGGCTGCGCGGCGCGGCGCTCCTCGTCTGCGTAGGCGGGGACGGCACGGTGCTGCGAGCCGCAGCCGTTGCCGCGCAGGCGCGTGTCCCGATCTTCGGCGTGCGCATGGGCCGCCTCGGATTCCTCACGGAGACGATTGAGCCGGACGCACTGGTCGACCTCCGTCGCGTCCTGGGTGGTGAGGCGCGACTCGAACGGCACGCGATGCTCCAGACCCATGTGGACGAGGCGGAGCCGGTCCATGCCCTGAATGACGTGGTGATCGGTCGCGGCACCCTTGGCCGGACGGTCTCCATCGGTGCCAGCGTCGACGGCGTCCTGCTTGCGGAGTACCGGGCAGATGCCCTGGTGATCGCCACGGCGACCGGGTCGACGGGGTATGCCCTCTCCGTCGGCGGCCCGATCCTGCCGCCGACATCGTCCGAGATCATCGTGGTGCCGGTGGCCCCGCACCTGACGCGTGCGAACCCGCTCGTTCTCCCGGAGGGCGCCCGCCTCCGTCTCTCGGTCGAGCGCGGGGAGGAGGCGTTGATGACGGCCGATGGCCTTCTCCACCGGCCGGTCGAATCGGGGACGGTGGTCGAGGTCACCGTCTCCCCACGTTCAGTCGACTTCGTCCGGCTGGGCGCAGAGAACCAGTTCTACGCCAGTCTCGCCCGACGCCTCGGCTGGCTGCGGCCAGACCATGTCATGGAGGCCCCGGACGGCCCGACCGCCTAGCGGACGAGCGGGGTAAACTGAACCGATGGCGACCGACACCCCAGATGCGCCGCCCCCCGCTGACGTCCAGGTCGTCCGCGCGACCGTGCATGATGCGGAGGGGATCCATCGCCTGGTGAACTTCTGGGCGGCCCAGGGCCAGATGCTGCCGCGCACCCTGGGCGAGACGTACGAGAACCTCCGCGATTTTTTTGTCGTGCGTGATGTTGCCGGTCAGGTGATCGGCTGCGCTGCGCTCCACATCACCTGGTCGGATCTCGCCGAGTTGAAGTCGCTCGCGGTGCAGGAGAGCCAGCAGTCGCGAGGTGCCGGCGCCGCACTGGTTCGGGCATGCGTCGAGGAAGGCCGCGCGCTGGGCCTGGAGCGGCTCTTTGCACTGACCTACCGACCGGGGTTCTTCGAACGGCTCGGCTGGTCGCAGGCGGACGTCATGAACCTGCCACGCAAGGTCTGGAACGAATGCTATCGCTGCCCGAAGTTCCCCGGCTGCGATGAGATCGCAATGGTGATCGACGTGGCTACTTCGCCGCTGCGTGGCTAGACAGGTTTCGTGTGGCTGACACCGCCGACCTCGTCCGTTCCGAACCCCTCGTCGAGGTGGGATACCTCCGCATCACACGGGACACGATCCACTTTCCGGACGGCACCGAGGTTGACCGGGCTGTCGTCTGGCACCCCGGTGCGGTCGCCCTAGTCGTAGAAGACTCCGAGGGGCGCTGGTTGATGGTGGAGCAGTACCGCCACCCAGCCGGCCGCGTGCTGCTGGAGATCCCCGCTGGAACCCGCGAGGCGGGTGAGCATCCGGATACGACAGCCGCCCGCGAGGTGCGCGAGGAGACCGGTTACGCCGCCGGTCGGCTGGTACGGCTGGGCGGGGCGTGGATGGCGCCGGGCTTCTGTTCCGAGTATATCCACTACTACCTGGCGACCGACCTGCGCCACGACCCCCTGCCCCAGGATCACGACGAGTTCATCGACGAGCCGCGCCGCCTCACGCTGGAGGAGGTCCAGGCTGCCGTCGCGTCGGGCGAGATCGAGGACTCGAAGACCCTGATCGCCCTCACGCTCTACGACCAGTACCGGCGGCGGGCCAGCGTCTGATCTGGGGCGCTTGAACCTTGCGGGAAGCGTGTGGGGGCGTCTTGGGACGCGGTAGTATCCGGCGAGGTTCGAGATTCGAGGGGCGTGGACGCTCGGCAGACTTGACCGTGGGTACGGTTCCCACAATAGTCAGTCACGCCGGGGACTCTGGCGGGGTAGTTGACAAGGCGCGGCACCTTCGGAGGCGTCTCCGCCGGATGATGAGAGGCGCAGGGTATGGCGCAGGCCACCGACATTCAGCGGCGCTACGGCAAGACGCAACGGGTCGACCGCTGGTGGATTGAGCCAGCGCTCTTCGGCGGGGGCCTGCTGGCCTTCGTCATCTATTCCACGGTGTCGGCCCTGATTCTGGGCAACTCGTGGCACTTCGAGGCCGGGCCCTACCTCTCGCCATTCTTTGAACCGCTGATCAAGCCGGGCTGGGTGCCCGAATGGATCTCCCCGGCGGTGTTCATCCTCTGGGCGCCGCTGGGGTTCCGCACCACCTGCTACTACTACCGCCGCACGTACTACCGCTCGTTCTTTATGAGCCCTCCCGGCTGTGCGGTCACTGAGCCAGCGAAGTCGTATTCCGGCGAGAGCAAGTTCCCCTTCATCCTGCAAAACGCGCACCGGCTCTTCCTCTATGTCGCGCTCGTCTTCATCCCCATCCTCTGGTACGGCGCGCTCAAGGCGTTCTGGCTGGATGGCGAGGGGCTGGGCGTCGGTGTCGGTTCGTTGATCCTCACGGCGAACGCTTTCCTGCTGATGATGTACACGCTCAGCTGTCACTCACTCCGGCACCTGATCGGCGGGGGCCTCGACTGCTTCTCGTGCAGCAACTACACACGCACGCGCCGCAAGGCGTGGGACATCCTGTCGCTTGCGAATGAGCACCACAAGGGGTGGGCGTGGGCAAGTCTCATCAGCGTCGGTTTGGCCGACCTGTATGTACATCTGGTCGCCAACGGCGTGCTCACCGACCTCAACACCTGGTCCAACTTCTAACGGACGCGCCTGGCGCAGGTCCCGGAGGCGAAATGGCGGATATCGAGACCCACGAATACGACGTGCTGGTCATTGGCGCGGGTGGCGCGGGACTGCGCGCGGCCGTTGAGGCCTCCGCGCTGGGCGCGCGGACCGGGTTGGTATGCAAGTCGCTCCTCGGCAAGGCGCACACCGTCATGGCTGAGGGCGGCATCGCCGCCGCGATGGGCAACGTCTACTCGGAGGACAACTGGCAGGTCCATTTCCGCGACACGATGCGCGGCGGCAAGATGTTGAACAACTGGCGCATGGCCCAGATCCACGCCCAGGAGGCCCCTGACCGCGTGAAGGAACTCGAGGAGTGGGGCGCCCTCTTCGATCGCACTCCAGACGGCCGTATCCTGCAGCGCGACTTCGGCGGCCACCGTTACGCGCGCCTGGCGCACGTCGGCGACCGTACCGGCCTCGAGATGATCCGCACGCTCCAGCAGCATGCGGTGCATCGGGGCATCGAGGTCCACCAGGAGTGCACGGTCAACCGTCTGTTGAAGGACGGCGACCGGATATCGGGCGCGCTCGGCTACTGGCGCGAATCCGGCCGGATGGTCCTGTTCCGTGCGAAGGCGGTTGTGATCGCGACCGGCGGCCTCGGGAAGGTGTATTCGATCACCTCCAACTCATGGGAGGGCACGGGCGACGGCCACTCGCTCGCGATGCAGGCCGGCGCAGACATGATCGATATGGAGTTCGTGCAGTTCCATCCCACCGGGATGGTCTGGCCGCCGTCTGTGCGCGGCCTCCTGGTGACGGAAGGCGTCCGCGGAGACGGCGGCACGCTGAAGAACACCAGCGGTGAGCGGTTCATGTTCAACTACATCCCGCCGATGTTCGCGGCGGAGACGGCCGACACGGAGGCGGAGGCGGACCGCTGGTACGACGATAAGGTCAACGCCCGGCGGACGCCGGACCTACTCCCCCGCGACGAGGTCGCCCGCGCGATCAACTCTGAGGTCAAGGCGGGCCGTGGCACGGCGCATGGTGGCGTCTTCCTGGACATCGCCTCGCGACGCAGCGCGGACTACATCAAGCGTCGGTTGCCGTCGATGTACCACCAGTTCATGCAACTGGCTGGCGTGGACATCACGAAGGAGCCGATGGAGATTGGCCCGACCGCGCACTACGCGATGGGCGGCGTCCGCGTGGATGCGGAGACGGCGGCCTCGACCGTCCCGGGCCTGTACGCCGCGGGCGAGGTGGCCGGCGGCATGCATGGCTCGAACCGTCTGGGCGGCAACTCGCTGTCCGACCTCGTCGTCTTCGGCCGGCGCGCCGGCGAGAGCGCGGCGAAGTACGCGCTCGGCCTCACCGGCCAGCCGTCCGTGGATCAAGGCGCGATCGCCGAGCGCTCCGCCTCGATCCTGAAGCCGTTCGAGGGCGGACAGGAGAACCCGTACACGCTCCATCGTGAACTCCAAGAGTGCATGCATGTGAACGTGGGCATCATCCGCACCGACAGCGAGATGCGCCAGGCGTTGGTGAAGATCGCGGAGTTGAAGGATCGCCTGTCGCGTGTGCAGGTGGAAGGCCACATCCAGTACAACACGGGCTGGCACCTCGCGCTGGACATGGAGCATATGCTGTGCGTGTCGGAGGCCATCACCATGGCCGCGATCGAGCGCAAGGAGAGCCGCGGCGGTCACACCCGCGACGATTTCCCGAGTACCAGCGGCGAGTTCAGCCAGGTGAACGTGGTCGTCCGGCTCCGCGGCTCGGCCGTCAGTGTCGCCCAGGAGCCGCTGCCCGTGATGCCCGACGAACTGAAGAAGCTGTTCGAGGAGTAGCGCCATGCCGAAAGCACATCTGAAGGTCTGGCGTGGCGACGACAGCGGCCAGTACGTCGAGTACGACGTCGAGTACGAAGAAGGCATGGTGGTGCTGGACGTCGTGCATCGCTTGCAGGCGACGCAGGCGGGCGACCTCGCGATCCGCTGGAACTGCAAGGCCGGCAAGTGCGGCTCCTGCAGCGCGGAGATCAACGGCAAGCCGAAGCTCCAGTGCATGACCCGCATGGGCACCTTCATCGACGGTGAGACGATCACCATCGCGCCGCTGAAGACGTTCCCCATCATCCGCGACCTGGTCACGGACGTCTCATGGAACTACCGCGTGGCGGAGACGATGCCGGAGCTGAAGCTCAGTGGTCCGGACGCGTCAGGCCACCGGCGGATGCAGCAGATCGACATCGACCGCGAGCAAGAGTTCCGCAAGTGCATCGAGTGCTACATCTGCCAGGACGTATGCCACGTCATCCGTGACCACCCGGAAAACCAGGGAAACTTCGCGGGCCCGCGTTTCTTCGTGCAACTGGCGAACGTGGCGATGCACCCGCTGGACCAGAACCCGAAGTCGGCCACCGTGGCCCACGGTTTTGGTCTCGACTACTGCAACATCACCAAGTGCTGCACCGATGTCTGTCCGGAAGGCATCCACATCACGGACAACGCGATCATCCCGCTCAAAGAGCGTCGGGTGGATGAGTACTACGACCCGATCCGCGCGATCGGCCGGAAACTCTTCGGCAAGAAGTAGCTCTCACCCAGCGGTTCGGCGGGCCGCCGCATATGTCGAGGCGTGGTCCGGAGTCTCGCCGGCGCGGGCAACGGATCCATCTGCCGGGATACTGGGCGCCCGTGGTGGCTGGCGCCGCTGTGGGGATCGCCGTCGCCTTTGCGTTCGCCAGCCTGGCGCTTGGCGTCGCCGCTGGCCTGACGGTCGGCTTCTTCCTCGCGTGGGAGCAGCGGCACTCGGCCCGCCGCAACTGACCGCCAGACCTACGGCCGCGTCATCGCCTCGGGCTTGATCCACTCGCGAAACTGCTCGTCCGTGACAAGGCCGAGCGACAGGGCCGCCTCGCGGAGCGTGGTGCCCTCGTGGTGTGCCTTCTTCGCGATCTTGGCCGCATTGTCGTAGCCGATGTGCGGGTTGAGCGCGGTCACCAGCATCAGCGAGGACTCCATGAGTTCACGGATGCGGCGCTCGTTCGCCTCGATGCCCACGACGCAGTTGTCCGTGAACGACCGCGCTGCGTCGCCCAGCAGGCGGATGCTTTGCAGGTTGTTGTAGACGATCACCGGCTTGAAGACGTTGAGTTCGAAGTGGCCGGTGGCGCCACCGATGGAGACGCTGACCGCGTTGCCCATCACCTGCGCGCAGACCATCGTCATTGCCTCGGACTGGGTGGGGTTCACCTTGCCCGGCATGATGCTGGACCCCGGCTCGTTCTCCGGCAGCATCAACTCCCCGAGGCCCGCGCGCGGGCCAGAGCCGAGCATGCGAATGTCATTGGCGATCTTCATCAGCGACGTCGCGATCGTGTTCAACTGGCCGGCGAGCTCGACCTGCGCGTCGTGTGCGGCCAGCGACTCGAACTTGTTCGGCGCGGTGACGAAGGGCAGCCCCGTGTACGCGCGGATCTTCTCCGCCACACGCACGGCGTACTCCGGGTGGGTGTTCAGTCCGGTGCCGACGGCGGTGCCGCCGAGCGCCAGCTCGTACAGTCGCGGCAGGACGGACTCGACGCGCGCGATGCCGTAGGTGACCTGCTGGACGTAGCCGGAGAACTCCTGGCCCAGCGTCAGCGGCACCGCGTCCATCAGGTGAGTGCGGCCGATCTTCACGATGCTGTCGAATTCGCGCATCTTAACCGCGAGCGCGTCGCGGAGGTAGGCGAGGGCGGGGATCAGGTGGTGCGCGATCTGCTCGGCCGCCGCCACGCTCATCGCGCCGGGGAAGGTGTCGTTTGAGGACTGCGACATGTTGACGTGGTCGTTCGGATGGACGGGCTGTTTCGACCCCATCACGCCGCCCATCATCTCGATGGCGCGGTTCGAGATGACCTCATTCACATTCATGTTGCTCTGCGTGCCGGAGCCGGTCTGCCAGACGACGAGCGGGAAGTGGTCGTCGAGGACGCCCTCGATCACTTCCTGTGCCGCGCGCTTCATCGCGCCGGCGCGTTCCGCGTCGATCTTGCCGAGGTCTTCGTTCACCTCGGCGGAGCAGTACTTCACGATGCCCATGCCGCGGATCAGCGGGCGGGGCATCCGCTCGATGCCGATCTTGAAGTTCTCCAGGGAACGCTGCGTCTGCGCGCCCCAGTACCTGTCCCCGGGGACCTCGATCGGGCCGAACGTGTCGGTTTCGGTACGCATCGCCATCGGATTAGCCCTTCGGGGTCGCGGCGACCAGTTCCTTCACGGCGACGCCAGCCGCGACGATCGCCTCGCGCTCCGCATTGGAGACGGGGATCTCGAACACCTGCTGGATGCCGCCCTTGCCGAGGCGCACCGGGGCGCCGACGAAGGCGTCCATGATGCCCCACTGGCCGTCCAGCAGCGCGCAGCAGGGGATGATCCGCTGCTCGTCGAGCAGGATGGAGTCCACCATCTCGATGGTGGCGACCGCCGGCGCGACGAACGCCGATCCTGTCTTCAGCAGGTCCACGATCTCCGCGCCCCCGCGCTTCGCGCGGTTCGCTACGGCCTCGACCTGCGCCGCCGGTAACAACTGCGCCAGCGGTACTCCGCCGACGGTCGCGTTCGAGATCAGCGGAACCATCGTCGCCTCGGTGTGGCCGCCGAGGACCCATGCCGAGACGTCCTTGACAGAGGTCTTCGTCTCCATTGCGATGAACGTGCGGTAGCGGGCGGTGTCAAGCATGCCGCCCTGGCCGACGACACGCTCCCTTGGGAACCCGGAGGCCTCGATGGCGACATGGCACATCGCGTCCATCGGGTTGGCGAAGATCACCAGTGTGGCGTTGGGTGAGTGCTTCGCGGCCAGGGCGACGACCGACCGCACGATACCGGCGTTGACGCTGAGCAGGTCCTCGCGCGTCATCCCCGGCTTGCGTGCGACACCCGAGGTGATCACCACCACCTCGGATCCGGCGGTCTCAGCCCAGTCGTTCGTACCCCGGATGGATGCCGAGGTACGGGACCACGGCGCGGACTCCGCGATGTCGAGGGCTTTCCCCTGGGGCAGGCCCTCCACGATGTCGATCAGCACCACATCCGCATAACCGCGGGCCGCAAGGATCTGGCCCATCGTGGCTCCGGTGTTGCCGGCGCCGACGATCGTCACTTTCTGGCGCATCGAGATTCCCTTCTCCGCAGCCTCGCGTCGGAAACGTTCCGCCGAGGTCGCGCTTCTGTGCTACCGCGTGCCCGGGCTCTACGCCTTCATCGCGGCCTGGAGGTTGGTGTCCAGCGCCGCCAGGAACTCCTGGGTGGTGAGCCACGGCTGGTCAGGCCCGACGAGGATCGCGAGGTCCTTTGTCATCTGGCCCCCCTCTACCGTGGCGATGCAGACTTTCTCCAGCGCCGCCGCGAACGCCGCGAGGTCGCGGTTGTCGTCGAGCTTGGCCCGGTGCGCGAGGCCGCGGGTCCACGCGAAGATCGAGGCGATCGGGTTGGTGGAGGTGGCGCGCCCAGCCTGATGTTCGCGGTAGTGGCGCGTGACCGTGCCGTGCGCCGCCTCGGCCTCGACGGTGGCGCCGTCCGGGGTCAGGAGGACAGACGACATCATGCCCAGCGACCCGAAACCCTGCGCGACGATGTCCGACTGGACGTCGCCGTCGTAGTTCTTGCACGCCCAGACGATCCCGCCGCTCCACTTGAGGACGGAGGCGACCATGTCGTCGATCAGCCGGTGCTCGTAGGTGAGCTTCTGCGCGTCCATCCGCGCCTTGAACTCCTGGTTGTAGACCTCTTCAAAGATGTCCTTGAAGCGGCCGTCGTAGGCTTTCAGGATCGTGTTCTTCGTGGAGAGATACATCGGGTAGTTGCGCTGCAGGGCGTAGTTGAAGCACGCCTGTGCGAACCCGCGGATCGACTCGTCCGTGTTGTACATCGCCATCGCGATGGCGTCGTCGGTGAACTTCATGACCTCCCACGTCTGCGGCGCGCTGCCGTCCGCGGGTGCGAAGGTCATGGAGAGCGTCCCGGCGCCCTTCAGCTTCACGTCGGTGGCGCGGTACTGGTCGCCGTAGGCGTGGCGGCCGATGACGATCGGCTCGGTCCAGCCCGGGATGAGGCGCGGGATGTTCGTGCAGATGATCGGCTCGCGAAAGACGGTGCCGCCCAGGATGTTGCGGATCGTCCCGTTGGGGGACTTCCACATCTCCTTCAGCCCGAACTCCTCGACGCGCGCCTCGTCGGGGGTGATGGTGGCGCACTTCACACCCACGCCCAGCCGCTTGATCGCGTTCGCCGCGTCTACGGTGACCTGGTCGTTGGTCTGGTCACGGTACTGGATGCTCAGGTCGTAGTACTCGAGTTTGATGTCGATGTAGGGGAGGATCAGCCGATCCTTGATGAACCCCCAGATGATGCGGGTCATCTCGTCGCCGTCGAGTTCGGCGACGGCGTTCTTCACTGCGATCTTGGCCATAGGGGCGCTCCTCCGACGAGGCTGAAGCGGCCCTCTGGTCGCCGCGCACACCTCGCCCTGACGGGGTCAGGAGGCGGACGCGGCCCCCTTCCCGCGACTGCCGCCGCGCGACGTCACGCGAGGCGGCCCGTTGGGCCCGGGAATGGGGCATGCCGTGCGGCGGCCGGAGTATACCGCCCGCGGCGGATAGCGGCGCGCGGACCGGGGAGGCCGCCGGGAGGCCCCTCAGCCGCCTACAGGGGGATGTTCCCGTGCTTCTTGCCGGGCACCTGGACCGACTTCGTGCGGAGCATCTCCAGCGCGTGGGCGACCTTCAGGCGGGTGTCTCGAGGGTCGATCACGTCGTCGATGTAGCCCTTGGCCGCCGCGATGTAGGGGTGCTCCAGCCGCTGGGCGTACTCGTCGATGAGGCGCTTGCGCTCAGCGTCCGGGTCGGCCGCCGAGGCGATCTCGCGCCGGCTGACGATGTTCACCGCCTGGCTTCCGGCCATGACCGCGATGGCCGCCGTGGGCCAAGCGTAGTTCACATCCGCGCCCAGGTGCTTGGAGCCCATCGCGTCGTATGCGCCGCCAAACGCCTTCCGCAGGATCACCGTGACCTTCGGTACCGTCGCGGCCGCGTATGCGTACACGAGTTTCGCCCCGTGGGAGATGATCCCGCCGTACTCCTGCGACACGCCCGGCAGGAAGCCCGGCACGTCGACCAGCGTCACGATCGGAATGTTGAACGAGTCGCAGAAGCGCACGAACCGCGCCGCCTTGCGCGAGGAGTCGATGTCCAGCACGCCCCCGAGGTAGAGCGGCTGGTTGGCGACGATCCCGATCGCCGCGCCGCCGATCCGCCCCAGGCCACACACGATGTTCGGCGCGAAGTATTCGTGCACTTCCATCAACTCGCCGTTGTCGACGAGCCGTTCGATCACGTCACGGACGTCGTACTGCTTGTCGGAGGCGCCGGGGACGATGCTCATGATGTCGTCGAGGCGCCGGTCAATCGGGTCGCCGGTGTCCTGCGAGGGCGCGTCGTCCATGTTGTTCTGTGGGAGGTAGGAGAGCAGGCGCCGGACTTCCTCGAGGCACTCCTGCTCGTCCTTGAACGAGAAATGCGCCACGCCAGACTTCGAGACGTGCGATGCCGCGCCACCGAGTTCCTCGACGGTCGTCTGCTCGCCCGTGACGGAGAGGATGACGTCCGGGCCGGTCAGGAACATCTGGCTGGTCTTCTCGACCATGAAGATGAAATCGGTCAGTGCCGGCGAGTAGACGGCCCCGCCTGCACAGGGCCCGAGGATCACGCTGATTTGCGGGATGACGCCGGAGGCCTGCACGTTCCGGTAGAAGATCTCGCCGTACCCACCCAGCGACGAGACGCCTTCCTGGATGCGCGCGCCGCCCGAGTCGTTCAGACCGACGATCGGGACGCCGGATTTCATCGCGACGTCCATCAACTTGGCGATCTTCATCCCGACGACTTCGCCGAGCGAACCGCCATACACCGTGAAGTCCTGAGCGAAGACGCAGGCAGTACGTCCGTCGATCTTGCCCCAGCCGGTGACGACAGCATCGCCGTAGAACCGCTCGCCGTCCTCATCGTTCCAGTCGGCGGCCAGCGCGTCGATCTCCTCGAAGGTGCCGGGGTCGACCAGCGTCGCGATGCGCTCGCGGGCGGTCATCTTCCCGCGGGCGTGCTGCGCCTCGACTCGCTCCGGGCCGCCGCCAAGCGCCGCGCTCGCCTTCAGCCGCGTCAGGTCATTCAGGGCCTGTTCGATCAATGTCATCCGGGCGGTCTCCCCACACCCCTGCGAGGGGCCACGCGGCATCGTATCTGGCCGCCTCAGTTGCGGAAAATCCGCAGGTTCAGATTCAGGTGCGTCCGAGTATCCGCAGACTCAGGTTCTACCGCGGTTTCGGGACTCGGATTGTCTCACCAGCCTTGATGTTGTTCAGCCCGCCCGGGGGGAGGCCGTTGATCTGCTCCAATTCCGCAAGGGTGACCTGGAATTCCAGCGCGATTCCGAAGGCGGTGTCGCCAGGCTTCACGACGTAAGAATCAGCCGTGACCGGTGGCGGGGTGGGCCTCGGGGGGCCGACCGTGGGCCCCGGGGTGGGGGCTGTCCCGGTGGCCGGACGGGGGATCTTCAGGATCTGCCCGATGCGTACATCGTCGTTGGGCAGGTTGTTCGCTGCACGGATCGCCGCGGCGGTTGTCGCGAACCGCTGCGCGATCAGCGACATCGCGTCCCCGGCGACCACTGTGTAGGTCGTTTCAGCGGTTGGTGTCGCCGTCGCGGTCGTTGTCGGCACGGGGGTCGAGGTCGAGGTGCCCCCGTTGGGCGTTCGCGATCCGGCGGGGACGATCGTCGGCTCCGGCACCGTCGCGAGCGGGGATGCCGTAGGCAGGCCCGGCGGCGGCGCCGGGTCAGTCTTTCCGCAGGCCGCCGAGAGCAACACCGCGAGGACGAGCGGTGCGATGAGCACGGGGCGGCGAAGATGTTGGCGTGTCAG
Source organism: Chloroflexota bacterium (assembly GCA_016875635.1). GTDB lineage: Bacteria > Chloroflexota > Dehalococcoidia > UBA2979 > UBA2979 > SURF-43. Next base: position 2,872 of record VGPD01000007.1, on the reverse strand, counting down.
CATGCGCCCTCGCATCGTAGGCACCGGCGCAGATGCGGGACAACCGCAGCAACCTACCGGACGGGTATGAGTCCGTCGACAGCGATGTCGCCTGCCATGAGCATGGTTTCGATGGATGCTCGGTCGACGTTCGCGGTCGTATCTCGCGGATCGTGAATCAGGGGATCGTCGCCGGAGTGAAATGTGACCGCCGGGACGCCCGCGGAGACAAACGAGGCGTGGTCGGAGGAGGCAAACGGGGGGAACTGCCCCGCGCGGAATCCTGTCTTACCGGCCTGCTTGAGCAGTCCGAGTACCTTCTCCTGCAGCGCCGGGTCCCCCACGATCTGGGCGCCGGTGATCTTGCCGACCATGTCGAAGTTGAGCAGGAAGCGCACACCCGTCGTCGGATGCTGCTTCACGAAGGACTGCGAACCCCAAAGCCCGTATTCCTCCGCGCCGAAGGCGATCACGCAGAGGCCGGGACGTCGGTTCGCGCGCGCGAGTTCGAGGATCATCGCCGTCCCGCTCGCGTTGTCGTTCGCGCCGGGGCCCTCCGGCACGCTGTCGTAGTGCGCCCCCAGGTAGGCCTCGCACTTGTCGCCGGTGCGGCCGACGACGTTCTGCGAGGGCGTCTGCTTCGAGCCGGCAGCGGCGGTGACGGTCAGGGTCGAACCGGCCTGAGCGAGGTCCGCGAGTCGTGCACGTTCCGCGTGTTCCACGCTCACCACCGGGATCGAGACTTTCACATCGCCCAGCGTCCCTCTGAAAGCGCCGCCCTCATTGTTCACGACGATGAGGGCGACGGCGCCAGCTCCCTGGGCGTTCGCGGCCTTCTGGCCGAAGGGGATCCCTCCACGGTCCACGACCACGACTTTGCCGCGGACCTCGCGCAGGCTGAAGTCTTCCGGGCGGCCCGTGCCGGCCTGGACGGCGATCCCGCGTGCTTCCGCCTCGGGGGAGCCGGTGAGCGCCAGGGCTTTCAGCGAGGCGTTCGGGATCCCAACCGCAGAGAGGTCGTATCGCAGGTCGAATGTGAAGGGCTCGACCGTGACCGCGTAGCCGGCGTCACGGAGGGTCGAAGCGATGTAGACAGCGGCGCGCCGTTCCCCGTCAGTACCGGCGGCACGGGTGCCGATTTCGCCTGCCAGAACCTTCAGGTGGGCGAGGACGCGGTCCGGGTCAGCATTCGACGGTGGGGCAGCCGTCCCGCTCGCGCCGGGCGAGGGGGAGGCGCTGGCGGCGACGGCTGTTTCGGCGGCCGCTGCTGTTTGAGGCGCCGCCTCCTGCTCGCTGCAGGCAACGACCACCAGGGCCACCAGTGTGGTCGCCGCGAGAAGATATCGAGACATAACAACAACAATGACGGGGTGAGAGCGCCTGGTCATGCCGGCATCGAGGTGTCTACGGGCGACTGCGATTCATGCGGTGGGCCCACCATCGTCGGATCCGGATGAGCAGAGTAGGGGTGGGCTGGCCGACACGTCCTCTTACGGTGGGGCGTGCATAGGTGCCGTACGACACATTCCGACTGCGCCAGACCGTCTTCTGGTGGCTGCGGGATAAGCGGCCCCGGTTTCCGAACATCATGATCGCGAAGGAAACGATGAGCAGAATGACCCCACCGTAGAGGGCCCACGCTGTGACGACCCCGGCCCCGCGGAAGAAGAATGAGCCAAGGATGATGAGGAATGAGAAGAGCATCACCTGGGAGACCGAGATTCGCGAAAGATCTCGGACGACGGCACGCACCCGTCGCGCGAACGCATCTGCCACCGGTTGGGTGCGGAGTTTCCGGGCGCGTCGTGAATTAGGCGCCGGGAAGTTCTCGATCTTCCCCAGGATCTCTTCGATCTCGCGTTCGAGGCGGTCTGGTTCGCCCATGGGGACGTACGTGTCTCGTTCTGACGCCGGTGCCTTGGCGTCGCGCGGTGGGTGAATCAAGTATAGACCGGGAATTCTGCCCGTGCCGTCCCCTGGCGCGATCTCGCGGAGCCCTGCTTGACCCTCTCGCTGCCCCTTCGTAACGTGGGACCGTTGTCGCCGGGGCGGGTGCCGCTCCGAATCCACGTTCCGAGGACACTCAAATGACCGACACTTACCAGGTGCAGCGCCGTTCCGTGGTTGGGAAGCGTGTTGCCACGCTCCGCCGCGAAGGCGTGCTGCCGGCCAACATCTACGGGCGGGCGCAGGAGTCCGTCGCTGTGCAGCTGCCGTACGTGGAGGCACGAGACCTCCTGAATGCCCACGGCCTGAACACGTTGATCAACGTCCAAGTCGAAGGTGAGGCACAGACGCGCCCCGTGGTCGTCCGCAACGTGGAACTGGAGCCGGTCAACAGGAAGATCCTGCACCTGGACCTGTATCAGGTGGACCTCAGCCGGATCATCAAGGCCACGATCCCGGTGGCGATCACCGGCGAAGCCCCGGCCGTCCACAAGTTCGGTGGCGTGCTCATCCACGCGCTCGACCACATCGAGGTCGAGGGGCTGCCGCACTCGATTCCGGAACACCTGGAAGTCTCGGTCGTCGGCCTCATCGAGATCGGTGACCACATTCAGGTGAAGGACCTGCGTGTCCCGCCGGGGCTGAAGCTGCACGCGTCGCCCGACCAGGGTGTTGTTGCGGTACAGGCCTCGCGTGCCGCGGCGTCCGCCGTCGGCGACTAAACCGTTAGTCCCGCCATTCGACCGGGGCCGCCTGCGAGGCGGCCTCGTCATTTCCGGGTGTCCCAATGACGTCGGTGCGCAACTGGCCGCACGCCGCGGCGATCTCCTGTCCGCGCTCAACACGGACGGTGGCGTTGATGCCGGCTGCCTGCAACTCGCGCTGGAATGCGCGCACCCGCTCCCGATTGGGGCGCCGGAGTCCAGCGCCCGCCGTCGGGTTGTAA
>VGPD01000006.1 GCA_016875635.1 Chloroflexota bacterium | reverse complement strand
CAAGACGATGTCGAAGCCCGTGGTGGTGTTCATCGCGGGCGCGACCGCGCCTCCGGGCCGCCGCATGGGCCACGCCGGCGCGATCATCGCCGGCGCCGCCGGCACCGCCGCCGCGAAGCAGGCCGCCCTCCGCGCCGCCGGTGCCACCGTCGTCGAGAACCCGAGCGACATCGGCAGCACGATGCTCTCCGTCCTCAAGGCACGCGGCCTCGCGTAGCCCGCACCCCTCCAATACTTCAGAAGGGGCCCCTTGAGGGGCCCCTTCTTCATCTCTGCACGCCAACTCCCCCCTCGCCGCACGGGGAGGGGGATGGGCCGCCTCGCCAAGGCGGGCGGTACAGCTCTCACGCCAAGCACCGAGCCCACCCCCCGGACTCCTCGTTCGCTAGTCTCCCCACAACGAGGAGGAACCGGGATGGCGCTCGCCGAAGAACTCGGTCTGCTCTGCCGCTGGGACATCTGGGCCAACCGCCAGGTCCTCGTCGTCCTGCACGTCTCAGGCGGCGAACACGTCGAAGCCCTCGCCGCACTTCAACACGCCCTCGCGACCGAACTCACGTGGCTTCGACGGATCGACGCCGCACCCGATGCCTGGGCCGAGCCCTGGGGCGGACCATCGTTGGCCACGTGCGAGCGGTCCGCAGCCGAGGCAGCGGAGCGGCTGGCCCGCCTCGTGACTCGGAACGACGAGGAATGGGCCGCGACGTTCACCTACCGAAACTCATCCGGCCGCGAATTCACCGACTCCGTCCAGCGCGCGATGCTCCATGCCCTCACCCACTCCGCCCACTATCGAGGCGAGGCGGCGGGCTTCCTCAACCACTCCGGCATCGCGTCCCCGACCTCGACTACATCTTCTGGCTGCGTGCGTGAGCGCCCGCGTAACGCAGCAGCGCATGCCCCGTCACCGCTCCCGGCGCGATCCCCGTCACCGCCCCGGTCACCAGCGCGAGCGGGACCGCAAGCAGCGCCGGCGCCTCCGAGGCCAGGCCGATCCCCGCGAACGAAACGGCGAGGCCAATCGACCACCCCACCGCGTTCGCCACAATCCATCGGTCAACGCTCGGCACATGCCCGCGCTGCGCGAACGCCTGCGCGCCGCCAAGCACAGCGCCCAGCGCGACACCGAGGATCACCCACAGCCACAGCACCTCGGAGGGATCGACCGACGACGGCAGTGACATCGCCACCGCCGCCCCGATCACCCACGCCGCCACCGCGCCCGCCGCCGTCGCGAGGATCCACGCGCGCCTCGATACACCGGGGAGAACGTCGCGCAGGACGCGGTGCTGGAACCAGCCGACGGAGACGCCCTCGAGCGCGCCGGACGCGCTCATCGCCACGAAGAGCACCACCTGCAGCTCCATCAAGGGATCGTCGGGGACGAGCGCGGACGCCAGCAGCCCGAGCAGCCCCACCCCGCCCAGCCCGACGAGTTCGCCGGCGACGAAATGCAGCATCCAGCGTGTCCAGAGCGAGCGAAGGTCTCGGGTCATGGCGGGGAGCCTACGCGTGCGGGTGGCCGTGCGCCGAGAGCGGTTCCAGTCCGTGCGCCCCCAGCAGCGCCGAATCGTTCAGCACGTGCATCGTCGGCGCGTCGGCCACGACGCTCCCCTCCGCCAGCAACACGGACCGGGGCAGGATGTCCGCCACCAACGCCAGGTCATGTGTCGCCACGAGGATCGTGAGCGGGAGCCGCGCGAGCAGCGCGATCAACTCGCGGCGCGACATCGGGTCGAGGTTCGCGCTCGGCTCGTCCAGCGCCAGGATCGGCGTCCCCATCGACAGCACCGTCGCGATCGCCACCCGCTTCTTCTGCCCCAGGCTCAGCCGGTGCGGCGGACGCTCCGCGAACTCCAGCATCCCCACCGCCGCCAGCGCCTCGCGCGACCGGGCCAGCACCTCGTCGCGCGGCAGCCCCATGTGCAGCGGGCCGAATGCCACGTCCTCGAACACCGTCGGCGAGAACAGCTGGTCGTCCGGGTTCGAGAACAGCAGCCCCACCTGCGCGCGGATCGCCCGCACGGTGGAGTCGTCGAGCGTCTGGCCGAACACCCGAACGGCGCCCCGCTGCGCCCGCAGGATCCCGTTCAACGTCAGCAGCAGCGTCGACTTCCCCGCTCCGTTCGGCCCGACCAGCGCCACCTTCTCGCCCGGCTGCACGGAGAGCGACATCCCCCGCAGCGAGGCCGTCCCGTCCGGGTAGGTGAAGTGGAGGCCCTCCACCTCGACCGCCGGGTGGGCCACCGGATGGGCTGCTTGAGCGCCGTCGGAGGATGGTCGCAGCGTCATGCCAGCCTCGTCCCCACCTGTACCGCCACGGCGTATGCCACGACCAGGGCGGCGCCGACGCCCTGGCGCACGGGAAGCGGCGCGTGGTCGAGGAACTGCGGCTCACCCGCGTACCCGCGCGCCTGCATCGCCGCGTACACCCGTTCGCTCCGGTCCAGGCTCCGCACGAACAGCGACCCCACCATGTACCCCGCCACCCGCGCGCGCCAGCGCAGCGTGCCGCCCGCGCGATGCCCGGGGATCGAGGCGCTCCGGCTGTCGCGCGCCCGCAGCATCCGCACCGCCTCCTCGCCGATCACGAAGAAGTAGCGATACGCGAAGAAGATCGTCGCCACCAGCAGCCGCGGCACGCGGAACGTCCGCAGCGCGCGCAGGATCTCGACGACCGTCGTGGTCGAGACCAGCAACGCCGTGATCGCGACCGCGATCCACGACCGCGCGAGGATCGTCGCCACCGCTGTCAGGCCGTCGTCGGAGGCCGTCCACCCCACCACCGGCAGCGTGAGCACCGTCTCCCCCGGCCGCGTGAACGCCAGCGGCAGCACCGCCAGCACGAACGGCAGCGCGAGGAACGTCCGTCGCAACACAAACCACGGCCCCAGCTTCGAGGCGTACGCACCGACGACCACCGGGATCACCAGGAGTGCGAGCGCCAGCCAGTCGCCCTCGCGCGTAGAGGTGACCGCCAGCACCGTCAGGAACACCGCCGGCACTTTCGCGCGCGCGTCCGCGCGGTGCAGGACGCTCTCGCGTGCCGCGTACCGCTCGACGACCGCGGCAAATGCCGTCACCGGCGCCGCTATCGTTTCCCGGCGTCGCCCGCGCCTGCGCCGCCCGTGCCGCGACCGCCTTCGCGCGCCCGCAGCAGGTAGCCGGCGCCCAGCGCCAGCGCCGCGACGACGCCCACCCCGATCACGCCAGCGAGCGCCGTCGAGATCGCCCCATCCACACCCGGGATGGTGTAGTCCGGCAGGATCTCGTATCCCGGGTCCTCGGCGCGGTCGAGGAAGTCCTTCTCCTCGGCCACCCGCTCCAGTCCGTCCGGATCGCCTGAAGCGAGCCATGCCGAGGAGATCGCGACCATCCCGGCGATGAGCAGGCCAGTCAGGATCACGTTTCGATATCGCCGCACGTCGGGCCTCCTAACCTCGGCCGGTGCTGCTGGACGCAGGCCGCCTCTGTGGCAACAGGTCCGCGCGCGTCGTCATGATGAAGCCGAGCGCCGCCGCTGTGATCAGCCCCTCGCCCACGCCGATCAGAGCGTGCACCCCCACCATCGCGGGCAACACGACGTCGAGGGGTGAGCTCCCGGAGACCGCCAGCTGAAGCGACGTCGAGACCGCCGCGACCTCGACGGAGATCCAGGCGGCCACGGACACCGACGCCAGCAGCGCGGTCCGGTTGCCGCGCAGCAGCGGCTCCGCCGTCCGGTAGGACGCGTACCCGACCAGCGCGGTGAGCATCCCCATATTCAGGACGTTCAGGCCCAGCGCCGCAATCCCGCCGTCCTGGAACAGCACCGACTTGAAGCCCACGACAGCGGTCATCACGATCATCGCGGCCCACGGCCCCAACAGGATCGCCGCGAGTGCTCCGCCCAGCATGTGCCCGGACGTCCCGCCCGCCACGGGGAAGTTCATCATCTGCGCGGCGAAGATGAACGCCGCCATCACCCCCATCAGGGGCACGGCCTTCTCGTTCAACTCGCGGTTGGTCACCCGCACCGCCACCGCGAGGATCCCCACCATCGCGACCCACCCGGCCGCCGCGACCGGCGCCGACACGAACCCGTCCGGGATATGCATCCCCGGACCGTCCGACGTCACCTGTATCGCCGCCTGCGTGATCGACATCATCGGGCCTTGCCCCCTTCTCCGGCTGCCTGCCCTCCGGCCTCGCGGCAACCGTGGCAGGTCCCGCGCAGCGCGAGGTGGCGCACGCGCGTGTCGAACCCGTGCTCGCGCCGCGCTTCCTGCTCAAGCGACCGCACCCTCGCCAGCGTGACCTCGGAGACATGCCCGCAGCCGTCGCAGATCAGGTGGTGGTGGGTTCGGCTCCCTGCCCACTCGAACTGGGCTTCCTCCTGCGCGCCCCGGACCGCTACCACCAGGCCGGCCGTCTCCAGCGCCTCCAGTGCCCGGTACACCGAGGAACGGGCGATCCCCCTGGCAGGCGGATATTCACGCTCGATCGCCGCCTCGATCTCCTCCACCGTGTGATGCCCGGGGTGACGGTGCAACACGGCGGCCACGGCCGCCCGGGGCATCGTGCGCCGCAGCCCGCTCTGACGGATGGCTCCATCGATCTGCGTGTCGAAGGTCTGGCTCATGAGGTCCTTCTTGCGATGATTCGCAGAAGGGGATGATACCCGCCCCCGCAACGCACCACGTCTGGCGACCCCGCGACGGCCTGCTCGGCCCCGTCGGAGCCCTTCGCCGTGGGCACCTGCGAGGCCCGGAGCAGAGAGCGACGGAACTCCCGTCTCGGGGGGAGGAAGGTTGGGCGGGATGGGCTGTCTCGACCACGGCGAGCGGTACCAGCCCTGACTCGCGGTTTGCTCGGCGAGATCGGCGACCCGTACGATGGTCAGTACGGCCCTCGGAGGGGTCGCATAGTGGTCTAGTGCGGGCGCCTGCTAAGCGCTTGTCTCGGGTTTCCGGGACCGAGGGTTCGAATCCCTCCCCCTCCGCCAGCCCCCGCACCGGAGGCCCAACCTAAGGACTGGCCCGTGGCCACCTTCCACATCTGGACCCTCGGCTGTCAGATGAACCAGGCCGACTCGCTTAAACTGGCGGCCGGCCTCGAGCGTCTCGGCTACCACGCCGTCGAGGACGACGCCGCGGCCGACCTGGTCGTCATCAACACCTGCTCCGTCCGCCAGCACGCCGAGGACCGCGCCTACGGGCGCCTCGGCATCCTCCGCCAGCGCCGCATCGAGGGCAGCGCCGCGAAGATCGTCGTGATGGGCTGCATGGTCGGCCCGAAGACGGACGACCTCCGCCGCCGCTTCCCCTACGTCGATGAGTGGGCGCGCCCCCAGCAGTTCGACGGCATCCTCGCGCTCGCCTCGGAGGCGCGGGACGCCTCGGAGGGCGAACTCGGGTCGCTGCTCGCCGGCGGGATGACTCGCACCTACTCGCTGCCGAGCGGGCCGGCGGCGTACGTGCCGGTGATCCACGGCTGCGACAAGTTCTGCACCTACTGCATCGTCCCACTGCGCCGCGGCCGCGAGGCCTCCCGCCCCGTCGCGGACATCCTCGACGAGGTGCGCTTCCTCGCCGGCCACGGCGTGCGCGAGGTGACGCTGCTCGGACAGACCGTCGAGGCCTACGGGCACGACCTCGCCGCCCCGGACGGCAGCCGCCCCGACCTCGCCACCCTCTTCGAGGGCATCGACGCCATCGACGGCATACAGCGCGTGCGCTTCCTCACCTCCTACCCGAAGGACATGACCGACCGCATCATCGACGCCGTCGCCGACCAACCGAAGGTCTGCGAGTTCTTCAACATCCCCGTGCAGTCGGGGTCGGAATCGATGCTCGGGCGGATGCGCCGCGGCTACACCGTCGCGGAGTTCGAGGAGCGCGTCGCGCGGATCCGCAGCCGGATGCCGGACGCCGCCATCGTCACCGACGTCATCGTCGGCTGCCCCGGCGAGACGGACGAGGAGTTCGCCGACACGGTCGCGCTCATCGAGCGCACGCAGTTCGACACGATCCACGTCGCTGCCTACTCGCCCCGCCCCGGCACCTTCGCCCATCGGAACATGGCCGACGATGTGCCGCGCGAGGTGAAGAAGGCCCGCCTCCACGTCATCGAGGAGTTGCACGCGGCCTCCTCCGCGCGCATCAACCAGCGTCTGCTCAACCAGACCGTCGAGGTCCTCGTGGAGTCGGAGCAGGACGGGCGCTCCACCGGCCGGACGCGCCGGGGGCAACTCGTCCACTTCGACGCGACCGGGCGCGTGGGCGACCTCGTGCGCGTGACCGTCGACCAGGTCACGCCGTGGTCGCTGCAGGGCCGCGTCGCCGGCTCACTGTCGTTCGCGGTGCTGTAAGCGCGCGTGGCATCGATGCCGCCCGACACCTCCCCGTCCGTCGCCACGATCGTCGTGATCCTCGCGGTCACCGACGGGCGTCTCCAGGTGCTGCTCGTCCACCGCACCGGCCCGCCCGAGGAAGGCAAGTGGGCGCTGCCCGGCGGGCGCTGGGACGGCACCGAGAGCCTCGACGCCCTCGCGACGCGCAAACTCGTCGAGGAGACCGGCGTCGCCGATGTCTACCTGGAGCAGCTGTTCACGATCTCCGGCCTCGACCCCGCCCGCCCCTCCGTCGCCGTCGCCTACTTCGCGCTCGTCGAGGCCGCGAAGGTCCGGCTGCGCGAGGAGGAGGCGTGGCACCCGGCCTGGCAGCCGGTGGACGCGCTGCCGCCGCTCGCCTTCGACAACAACCGGGTGATCGGGCAGGCCGCGGCGCGCGTCGGCGCGAAGTTGGACTACACCAACATCGCCTACGGCCTGCTGCCCGAGCAGTTCACCCTGCGCGAACTGCAGGCCGTCTACGAGGCGATCCTCCGCCGTCCCCTCGACCGCCGGAACTTCCGCAAGCGGATGCTCTCCTCCGGGATCATCGAGGCCACGGCAGAGCACCGGCGGGCGGGGGCACACCGGCCCGCGCAGCTGTTCCGCTTCATCTCGCGCGAGCCCGTGATCCTGTAGCGATGGAGCATCCCGTGAGCCTCACCTTCGGCGTCCTCCCCGGCGGCTCGACGCCCGAGGAGTTCCTCGCGGCCGTGCAGGCGGCGGAGGAACTCGGATACGACTCGGTGTGGGTGGGTGACCATGTCCTGTGGCCGGTCTTCTGGCCCGAGCCGGTCGTGCTGCTCTCCGCCGCCGCCGCCGTGACCTCGCGCATCGGCCTCGGCACCGGCGTCATGCTCGCGGGGCTCCGAGGCGCGGCCCCGCTCGCGAAGCAGACGGCGACGCTCCAGTGGATCTCCAGCGGGCGCTTCCGCCTCGGCGTCGGCGCGGGCGGCGAGTACGCGAAGGAGTTCGAGGCCGCCGGCGTCCCGCTCGCGGAGCGCGGGCGACGCCTCGACGACACGCTCGAAGCAGTGTGCGCGCTCTGGTCCGGCGCGCCCGTCTCCCTGCACAACACCGCGATCGACGTCGACGACGCGACGCTCGACCTCGTCCCCGCGCCGCCGATCCCCGTCTGGGTCGGCGGCCGCTCGCGACCGGCGCAGCGCCGCGCCGCACGCTTCGGCGACGCGTGGATGCCGTTCGTCACGACGCCCGAGCACTTCGCCGAGGGCCTCGCGAACGTGCGCTCCGAGGCCGCCGCGCTCGGCCGCGACCCCGCCTCGATCCGCCCGGCGTTGCAACTGTGGGGCATGTTCGACGACGACCTCGCAGTCGCGCTCCCGACGATCGCCGAGCGGATCGAAAGCACCTACCGCGTCCCGTTCGAGCGGTTCGAGCGGTACACCGTCTACGGCGACGTGGAGATGTGGGTGGCCCGCCTCCGCGAGTACGCTCAGGCGGGCGTGCGCCACTTCAACCTCGTCTTCGCCGGCGGCGACCGCATCGCGCAACTGGCACGCATCGCCTTCGAGGTGGTCCCACAACTCCAGGCAGAGTTCCCCGAGTAGCCACGAACCTCCACGAGCACACCCGTATTGACCCGCCGGGGCGGGAAAGCGTACTCTGCACACGAAGCACTTTGCGTACTTAATACGCAAAGGACGTGAGGCCCGCGATGACCCCTCCCACCACCGTCCCCGCCCTCGACTACAAGTCGTTCCCGATGGCCCAGCTCCAGTGCGAGACCGACACCGGGATCGAGACCGTCCCCCTCGCCCTCGAGGTCGCCTTCTCCTCCTGGCAGCCCTCCATCCCGGAGCGCTACTGGACCATGGAGGCCACCGAGCTCGCGGAGCGGATCCGCGCCGCGCGCGCGACCCTCGGCAAGCGCGTCGTCGTCCTCGGCCACCACTACCAGCGCGAGGACATCATCCAGTTCGCCGACGAGCGCGGCGACTCGTTCCAGCTGGCGCAGTACGCTTCGCAGCGGCCGGAGTCCGACTACATCGTCTTCTGCGGCGTCCACTTCATGGCGGAGGCCGCCGACATCCTCGCCGCCCCCCACCAGCAGACGATCCTCCCCAACATGGAGGCCGGCTGCTCGATGGCGGACATGGCGGCGGAGGCGGACGTCCACGCCGCCTGGGCGGAGCTGCGCGAGGCCTTCGGCAGCACCGACGACATCATCCCCGTCACCTACATGAACTCCGCCGCGAGCCTGAAGGCGTTCTGCGGCGCGAACAACGGCGTCGTCTGCACCTCATCGAACGCCGGCAAGGTGCTCGAGTGGGCGTTCCAGCGCGGCAAGCGCGTCTTCTTCTTCCCCGACCAGCACCTGGGCCGCAACACGGGGCACGCGATGGGGATCCCGCTGGAGCAGATGGTGCTCTGGAACTGGCGGCTCCCCGCCGGCAACCTCGGCGGCGCCACCCGCGAGGCCCTCGACCGCTCCCGGATCATCCTCTGGCAGGGCCACTGTTCCGTGCACCAGCGGTTCACCGTCGCGCAGGTCGAGCAGGCGCGCGCCCGCTACCCCGAGGCGAAGATCGTCGTCCACCCCGAGTGCCGCGCCGACGTCGTCGAGGCCGCCGACGCCAACGGCTCCACCGGCTACATCGTGAAGTACATCGAGCAGGCCCCGGCCGGCTCCGTCATCGGCGTGGGCACCGAGATCAACCTCGTCTCCCGGCTCGCGAAGGAGCACCCGGACAAGACGATCTTCTGCCTCGACCCCGTCGTCTGCCCGTGCAGCACGATGTACCGCGTCCACCCCGCCTACCTCGCGTGGGTGATGGAGGAACTGGTCGCCGGGCGCGTCGTGAACCGCATCCAGGTGCCCGAGGCCCACAAGCGCGACGCGAAGGTCGCCCTCGAGCGGATGCTCGCCCTCAAGTAGCGCCCGCGGCGCGTGCGCTAGACCCGAGGACCCCCCACGATGGCCGACCCCGCGTTCCGCTTCGAACAGCGCATGCCGCTCCGTCACACCGACGCCTTCGGCGGCACGCCCTTCGTCCACGGCGGCGTGATGCTCGCCCTCACCGAGATCGCCCTCGACGCCTACGACCGCGAGGCCGGGCTCCCCAGCCACCGCGAGGTGCTGCGCTTCCAGTCGCACACCGAAGTGCGCTACCGCGCGCCGCTGCGCTGGGACGACGCCGCGATCGTCCGCCTCCGTTGCGTCGAGGCCGTCGATGGCCGCCTCCGCTTCGAGTGCGAGCTCGCCGCGGCGAGCGACGGCGCGGTCGTCGCGCGGATCAACCACCGCTACGCCTACGTCGACGCGCAGACCGGCCGGCCCATCGTCCCGCACGACTGGGCCGCCATCGTCAGCGCCATCACGCAGTACGAGCCGTCCCCCGTCGGACTCGGCGTCCCCTCGTGATCGAGCCGGCGACAGCCGCGCGCGACTCCTACGACCTCGTCGTCGTCGGCTCCGGCATCGCCGGCCTCTACGCCGCCATCCAGGCGCGCGAGTTCGGCGCGAGCGTCCTCGTCGTCACCAAGGGTGACATCCACGAGGCCTCCACCCGCCACGCCCAGGGCGGCATCGCCGCCGCCGTCGGCCCCGGCGACTCCCCCGCCGCCCACCTCGCCGACACCATCGAGGCCGGCGCGGGGCTCGTCGACGAGGAGGCCGCGCGCTTCCTCTGCTTCGAGGCCGCCGACCGCATCAAGGACCTCGTCCGCTACGGCGTCCACTTCGACACCACCAACGGCGAGGTCGCCCTCGGACGGGAGGCCGCGCACTCCGCCTCGCGCATCCTCCACGCGCGCGGCGACGGCACCGGCCTCGAGATCGAGCTCTCGCTCTCCAGCCTCGCCCAGCGCGAGGTGACGATCCTCGAGCACACACAGGCGAACCGGATCATCGTCGAGGGCGGACGCGCCGCCGGCATCGAGACCTTCACGACGACGACGGGCGAGCGCCGGCGCTTCGGCGCGGGCCGCGTCGTCCTCGCCACCGGCGGCGCGGGGCAGATGTACCGCACCACGACGAACCCCGTCGTCTCCACCGGCGACGGCGCGGCGCTCGCCTACGCCAGCGGCGCCGAGGTGCAGGACATGGAGTTCACCCAGTTCCACCCCACCGCCCTCGTCCTCCCGGGACGCCCGGTCTTCCTCATCTCGGAGGCCGTCCGAGGCGAGGGCGCGCGGTTGTTCGCCACCGACGGCCGTCGCTTCATGCCCGACTACGACCCGAAGCGCGCCGAGCTCGCCCCGCGCGACGTCGTCGCCCGCGCCGCGCACGCCGAGATGGCCCGCACCGGCAGCGACCACGTCCTCCTCGACATCACTGACCGGGACGAGGCGTGGCTGGCGGCGCGGTTCCCGCAGATCTACGCGACCTGCCTCGAGGTGGGCCTCGACATGGCGCGCGACCGCATCCCCGTCTCCCCCGCCGCGCACTACACGATGGGCGGCGTCCGCACGAACACATGGGGCGAGACGACCGTGCCCGGCCTCTTCGCCGTCGGCGAGACCGCCTGCACCGGCGTCCACGGCGCGAACCGCCTCGCCTCCAACTCCCTGCTCGAGACCGTCGTCTTCGCCCACCGCACGGTGGAACGGCTCTACCGCCAGGACGCGCCCGCCCCCGCGCCCGAGGCGACACGCGACACCCTCACCCTCGCCCCCGCGCGCGACGGCGGCACGCCCCCCACCGTCCAGGCGGTCCGCGACCTGATGTGGCGCTCCGTCGGCATCGTGCGCGACGCCGAGGGCCTGCGCACCGCCGCCGCGCAACTCTCGCGCTGGTCCGCCGACCTCCCCGAACCCCGTGACCGCGCCGGCTACGAACTGCGCTCCATCCTCACCTGCGGCCGCATGGCCGCCCAGGCCGCCCTCGCCCGCGAGGAGTCACGCGGCGCCCACTACCGCACCGACTTCCCGGAGCCGCGCGAGGCATGGCGGCGTCATCTCGTGTTCCGCATCACGGAAGGTGTCGCATGACCGAGGCAGTCGAGGCTTCTCCCCCGGACAGCGCCGCCGTCGCGGCGATCGTCGCCAGCGCGCTCGCCGAGGACCGCGCGGGCTTCGACGTCACGACGCGCTCCACCGTCACGCGCGACCAGCGCGGCGAGGCGACGCTGCTCTACAAGCAGGACGGCGTCGTGTGCGGCCTCGAGGTCGTGCGCGAGGTGTTCCGCCAGGTCTCCCCGGAGATCGAGCTGCGCGCGTCCACCTCGGACGGCGCGTGGGTGGAGCCCGGCACCGCCGTCGCCACCGTCAGCGGCCCGCTCGCGCCGATGCTCTCCGGCGAGCGGGTCGCGCTCAACCTGATGCAGCGGATGAGCGGCATCGCGACGCTCGCGCGCCAGTACGTCGAGGCGGCCTCCGCCGGCGGCTGGACGCGCGTCGTGGACACGCGGAAGACGACGCCGGGGCTGCGCACGCTGGAGCGCTACGCCGTCCGCACCGGCGGCGCGCACAATCACCGCGACACGCTGCAGGACGGCGTGCTGATCAAGGACAACCACATCGAGGCCGCCGCACAGCGCGGCGTCACGATCCCCGCGCTGCTCGCAAGCGTCCGCGCCGAGGTGCCGCACACGCTGCGCATCGAGATCGAGGTGACGTCGCCGGAGATGGCGCGCGCCGCCCTTGCCGGTGGTGCGGACGTGGTGCTGCTCGACAACATGACGCCCGCGATGATGGCCGCGATCGTCACGGAAGCGCGCGCGAAGCCGGCGTACGAGCGCGTGCTCTTCGAGGCTTCCGGCGGGATCACGCTGGGGACGATCGCCAGCGTCGCCGCGACCGGCGTCGACCTCATCTCGTGCGGCGCGCTGACCCACTCCGCGCCCGCACTCGATATCTCGCTCGACGTCCGCCCGGCATGACCGCGGGCCCAGCAGCAGGCTAGAAAGCGCACGCCTCCATGGAACAGGTCATCATCATCAGCGGGCCCCCCGGCGCCGGGAAGACCGCCGTCGCCGAGGCGTTGTGCGAGCGCTTCGACCGCATGGTCCACATCGAGGTCGATGACCTCCGCCACTGGGTGAAGGCCGGCTACCGCCGCCCCTGGGAGGACGACCGCCAGGCCCGCGAGCAGCGCCTGCTCGCCGTCCGCAACGCCTGCGCCATCGCCCGCGAGAGCATCGGCCTCCGCTACGCCGTCGTCATCTCCGACATCGCCACCGCCGAGGCCGTCCCCCAGTACCGCGAGGCCCTCGCCGGCATCGGCGTCCCCGTCCACCTCGTCACCCTGCTCCCCGCCGTCGAGGTCGCCCTCCGCCACGACCCGGTCGCCGCCCACCCCCTGATGCACGACCGCGTCCGTACCCTCCACGCCGAACTCACCCGCGACACCGCCGCCGGCCTCATCCCCGGCGCCACCCTCGACACCTCGGACGACGGCGATGCGCGTGTGACGGGCGACCGGGTGCAGGATGCCGTCGCCCGCGGGCTCGCTGTGTTAGTGGAGGGGTAGGAGGCCACGGCCCTCCGCAGCGCGTGCGGCGTAACACCAACCAAATACCACGCTCGGATGCACCGGGGCGCGCTGGCGGAGACAGGGGAGGAATCTCCCTGCAACACCCGAGGCGACGTAACACGTGTCCACGGAAGTTACTCGGTGGTCTGGCGGTGACGTTCGTCACATTCAGGGATTCAGGCGCGTCAGATGAAGTCGCTCGGGGCATAATGCCCGGCAGGCTCAGCGTGCGCTGCTCTGAAGGGGTTCCGGGATTACGCAGACGGGATTTCAGCTGGGCGGCGATGCGCCAGAACGTTATGACCGAACGGTGGCGCCCATCATGGCCCCCTTCATTGAAGCGGTCATCGACCGCGCGGCGCTCCCCTCAGGCGGAGCCATCCTGGACGTGGCATGCGGGACTGGATTCCTGACGCGGCGTGCCGGCGAGGTCGCGGGAGCAGGAGCGCGAGTCGCCGGGCTCGATGTGAACGCCGGCATGCTTGCTCGGGCGCGGGCGAGTCAGGCTAGCGCTCCCGGTGTCCGCTTCGAATGGCACGAGGCGTCTGTGCTCGACATGCCGTTCGGGGATGGGGAGTTCGATGCCGTCCTCTCCCAGCAGGGCGTGCAGTTCTTCCCCAGCCTGGAACGAGCCGCGGCGGAGATGCACCGCGTGCTGCGCCCCGGCGGACGGGTCGTGGCCACGTTCTGGTCTGACCTCAGTGAGCAGACGTTCTTCCGGGTGCAGAACGAGTCGCTGGACAGGGTAATCGGGCAGAACATGGGCGAAGCGTTCGCACTCGATCCCGAGCAGGCACGAGCTTGCTTTGCTCAGGCAGGGTTTCGGGATATCGAGTTGAGGCCGTCCGCGACGAAGAAGCCCGCAGCAAAACGCCCGACCACGAGGGCCGGGCGTTAGCCTTCCCGATCCGGATCGACCCGCTACGGCAGGAGGCGGTACCGCGTCCGCACCACGGCCAGCAGCCGATCGTCGTTCGCGTGATCGCGCAACTCCATCCGGCAGATCGCGAAGTCGTCCCCGGAGGCCAGCACCTCCGGCGTGATGCTGAAGGGGCCGCCGAGGCCCGCGCTCAGGATCGTCGTGCTCATGTGCTCGGTCCGCATCCGCTCGACGCCGGTCTTGAGCGTCGCGGCCCTCATACCCGCCACCTCGCCCAGCACCTCCATCGTCCCGGAGTGGATCCGGCCGCCGGCCCGCAGGCGGGGCGGCAGGTCGGGGATGTCGAAGCCCCCGTCCGCACGCGGGACCCCGCCGTAGATCTCGGTGATCGGCCGCTCGTTGCGGGCCGGCCCGACGTACGGCGGCGCGGGGTGGTTCTCGAGTTTCCCGGTCCCCGGCCCGGTCGCGACGTAGCTGACGGTGCTGTAACCCATGTGGCGGCTCGGGTTGTCAGCGTCGGAGAAGCGTGCCTCGGCGAACACCTGCGAGCGCCCGACGCGCAGCAGCTTCGTGTCGACCCTCACCCGCTCGACACCGTCGCCGGAGTCCCACATGTGCACGTCGATCCGGGTCGGCGCACCCGCGGCATGGATGTGGACCGTCACCCCGGTCCCGGCCGTCGACATGAGCCCCAGCGTCGCCGCAAGCAGGCCGCCCGCATGACGGAGCTCCGGCCGCAGCTCGAGGATCCCCTCGGCGGTGTGCTCATCGATCGCGCGCCCTGCCGCGCCAACGTACGAGTAGACGATGAATGGTTCGTCGGCCATGTTCTGCGGTCCCCCCCTGATCTACGGACTCCGTCCCGGAGCGCGCGCAGCATACCGCGGCGGACTCCGCTCAGGGACGCTCGGCAGCCGGGCAAACGATGCTCAGGAACAAGAAGGCCCGCCTTTCGGCGGGCCTTCTCGTCTCATGTCAGACGCGACGCGCTACTTGAGCTTCAGGCCACCTTTCACGCCGCTCGTCGAGAGAGCGTTGGTGGACTGCGTCGTGCCGTCATTCAGCTTGACGCGCAACTCCAGCGTCCCCGTCGGCCAGTCAGTCTTGCCGTCCTTCGTCTGGAAATTGGCGATGTACTGGCCGTCCGAGAAGCGGAACGCGACCGTGCCCTTCAGGACGCCGTTCACGTAGGCCTCCACCGTGCCGGTCGCCGTCGTCACCGTGACCCCGTTGGCGTCCTGCACGCAGAACTTCACCGGGATGGTCGAGCCCGTCTTTAACTCCTGGACCGGCACCAGCAGCGGCTGCTTGAAGCCGCAGAAGGCGTAGGTCACGGAGTACGTCGCCGTCACCGCCGGAGCGGCGTTGCCCGCCTCGTCGGTGGCCCCGGCGCACGTCACCGTCACCGTGGCCAGCGGCCCGCCCGCGGTCGAGAGCGTCGCCGGGGTCGCCACGCCCGACAGCGCGTCGGTCGTGGTGCAGCCCGCGGCCGGGACGCCGCCGACGTTGTACGTCGCGCCGTCCGTCACGCCCGTCACCGCCACCACCGGGTTGGTCTTGTCAACGTTGATGTCCGACGCCGTCGCCGGATCGCTGACGTTGCCCGCGTTGTCCGTGCAGGTGCCGCTGGCCGACTGGCCCGCGCCCTCGACCAGGACCGCCGCAGCGGTGCAGGAGGCGATGCCGGACAGCCCGTCCGTGCCGGTGAAGGTCACCGTCACGCCGGTGTTGTTCCAACCATTCCCGTTCGGCGCTGGGGCCGCCGTCGCGGTCGCCACCGGCGCCGTCGCGTCACGCTTCAAGGTGACGCTCTGCGAGGCCATCCCACCGGCCGAGGTGGCCGTACAGGTGAACGTGACGCTAGCCGTGTCCACGGACACCGTCGTCGGGCCGCAGCCCGTCTGCGACGTGATGGCCGAGTTCGAGTCGGTCACCGTCCACGAGACGTTGACGTTGCTCGTGTACCAGCCGCTGTCACCCAGCGTGCCCGTCACCGTCGGCGTGATCACCGGCGGCGTCGTGTCCGACGGCGGCGGCGCGATCACCGTCCCGTTGAGGAAGATCTGCGCCGACTGCAGGTTGTTGCCGGTCGCGCAGTTGTCCATCTGGGTGGTGACAACGCGGTTCACCTGGCCCGCGCGCATCGCTGACGACAGGTCGGTCGTGGTCTGCGCCCCACCCAGGAAGATGTACGCACCCGGGAGTACCTGGCCGCCGGGGAAGGCAGCGTTGTAGATCGCCACTCGCGCTCCATCGTCGGCGCCACTCATGACGACCTTGAACTCATTGATCGTCGTCCCCCAGGGGATGCTGACGAACGCCTGGTAGAACGTGTAGTCAGCCGAGGCTCCACATGCGAACGAACCGCCGAGCCGCGAGCCATACGGGTTGTTCAGGCCGATGGTGTTCGCGCTCGGGCACAGCGGGTTGCCGGGACCACACGCCGCCCAGCTGGGGTCGGTCGCGCCCGGGACACCTGGTGCCGGGATGTAGTTGTAGAACGCGATCGCGCCCAACGGCGAGAACGCGGGCGTCTGCACCGGCCCGTACGGCCGCTGGCCCTGCCACGCAGTCGCCCCGAGCGTCGCCGAAGCCGGATCCACCAGCGGGTTCGTGCCCGCCTGGACCTCGGCGCCATCGCTGACGCCGTCGCCGTCGGAGTCGTGGTTGGTCTTATCAGTACCGTGCAGATGCTCCTGCGCGTCGGTGAGCCCGTCCGAGTCCGTGTCCACGAACACGGTTCCGGTGTCGGTCTCCAGGCGGTACATGCCGCCAGCCAAACCGCCACCGTCAAAAAACGAGAACTCAAGCGTGTGCGAACCCGAGAGCGTCACTGGTTACGTTCGCGGGGTGAGCGTCGTGTCCTGGAAGCCCACGAGCGTGCCGTCCAGGTAAATCCACGAGCAGTTGTCGGCGAGCAGGTTCAGCACGAACGCGCCGCTACCCGAAACCGTGGTGGAGTACTTCGTCCAGCTGTGCCCGCTCGGGCCCTGCGAGTTCATGTCGGCCCACGCGTTGATCCAGTTCGCCGTGAAGCCCGCACCAGGCTGACACGGGTGGGCGGCCGTCCCGAAGGACGAGGCCTTGTGCGGGTTCGTCCAGGCGGCGCCGAGGCCGACCGCGGGCGTCGGCGTGCAGACCGTCGCGGGCCAGTTCTGGTACGCCGAGGCGGGGAGAATCGGATCCCACGTATCGACATCGGAGCCGCTGGTGAAGACCACGCTGGTCGCACTGGCGACGCGAGGTTCAGCCGGGTTGAGTAGGAGGATGGTGAACGCCGCGAGGGCGATCAGCCCGGCGGCGCCCCCGCGAGCCACCAAGGACCGTAATCTGGATAACTTCAACTCCGCCTCCGATGCCCTGAAAATGCGAGAACAGGTGAACGATTCTGACGTGCGAGCGTCAGAATCGGGAGTATACGAACGCCCACGGAACGTTCCGCACTCCCCGTAGGGTTAAGGAATGGTCAAGGAATGGTTAAGGTGGGGGACAAAACGACTCGTCCCGGGGTGCTCCCGACACTCGGCGTCGACACGCTCTCCCGGCGCCATATTGCCACCCGGCCTGCGCGAAGGTAGAGCCATTGCCCCACAAACGGAGTGCGTTTCGACACCCCGGCGACTCGCCTCGGTGGAAACGGCGCGCGGCCTCCATGCACCACAGTGGCCGCGTCCGGGCGGACGGGGCGTCGCGCTTCGCCCGGCCTACGCGCGGCTCTCGGTGCCGCGGTCCGTGGGCAGGTGCAGGATGCAGATCGTCCCGGCGACGGCGAGGACCAGCGTGAACACCTGTGCCCAGAGCAGCGTGCCCGGGATCGCCACCACCATCGCAAAGAGGACGAACGGCCACATCACGCCCAGCGACAGCACCTTCGCCCGCCTCGGCATCCCGCCGGTCTCGCGGAAGCGGCGCACGTGCCCGCCGAACATCCGATTATTCGCGATGTGGTCGTACATCCGCTGCGAGGAGCGTGCGTAACAGGCCGCCGCGAGGATCAGGAAGATGGTCGTCGGCCAGCCCGGCAGCAGCACACCGACGATCCCGAGCCCCAGCGAGAACGTCCCGAGGCAGCCCCACGCCAACCGCACCATCCGGTTCGCGGCAATGTTCGCGACATGCGGTGAGGCAGTCGGCTCCGCGCCACGGTTGCGGGAGGTGCGAGACTCGGACGCCAGGATCACCGGATGCTCCAGCTTCCGCGGAGGCCCCAAACGGGCGATCCACCGCTGGCCAAAAGGATCGCCCCCCGCGCGCCCCAGCACCAGTGGAATCTCCACTACAACCCCAAGGATTGGCGAGATTCAAGAGGCCCACAGCCCGAAAAAACCGGTGAAGAGGAACCCCTCGCGACGCGACCGGCCACGTAGACCAGCCCGTCAGCCTCCCCCATCCCGCTCTGGCCTCCCCCTCGCCCTCGAGGGCGAAGGGGGCCGGGGGGTGTGGGTGACCTCAAACTCTCAACCGACCGCCCCACCTCCGGACACCCGGAGCCTCGCACCCAGCAACGCCGAGCTGGTCCTCACCCACCCGAAACGCGAAGCCCACCCCTCCCGGCCAGTGAGGCGCAGGGAGACGGCGAGCCGGGAAAAGAACGACCACGAGGACCAGCCACCAGCCTCCCCGATCCAGATCCGGTCTCCCCCTCGCCCTCGAGGGCGAGGGGGCCGGGGGGTGTGGGTGATCTCCAGGTTTTCAACTCCTTCCCCGAGGGAAGGGGCAGGGGATGGGCCGCTCGTCGCAACGCGACGGCGGTACGGATGCAACGGAACAAAAGACCTCGACCGCTACCCGCGTCGCGGCCGCCCCATCTCCTCACTATCCAACAGGATCGTCACTGGCCCATCGTTCACCGCATCCACCAGCATGTGCGCCCCGAACCGCCCGCCCTCCACGCACAACCCGCACGAGCGCAACGCCTCCATGCACCGCTCGATGAGCGGCGCGGCGACCTCCGGCGCGGCGGCGTCGATGAACGACGGCCGCCGCCCCTTCCGGGTGTCCGCGTAGAGCGTGAACTGCGAGACAACAAGCACCGCACCGCCCACCTCACCAACCGACCGGTCCATCTGCCCCGCGCGCTCACTCACGCCCTCGAAGATCCGCATCTCCGACACCTTGCGCGCGAACCACTCCACCTCGGCATCACCGTCGTTCGGCGCAACCCCCAGGTACACAAGCAGCCCGTCCTCGATCGCGCCCGTGGAAACGCCATCGACAGTCACCGACGCCCGCAACACCCGCTGCATCACCGCACGCACGACAGCCCTCGATCCCTCGACCACCCGTCACACGCCTGGATCGTATTCATCGGAGACACGAAGCCCGCACTCGACGACACGTCGTCAACCCTCACTCAGCGAAACGCGAAGCCCACCCCTCCCGGCCAGGAAGGGGGCAGGGGGAGGGCAATCCGGATCCCCCTCTCCCGCCATGCTGGAGAGGGGGCAGGGGGTGGGGGCTCCGGCGCGACAGACGCCGCGACTCACAAGTTCGAGGCCTGAGGAGCGCCCCCAGAACACAGCGGGGGCAGGGGGTGAGGGCTCCGGCGCGACAGACGCTACGACTCACGAGTTCAACGGTTGGGGAGCGCCCTTACGAATCGACCTTCTTGGCCTTCGAGCCGGCATTGGCGTCGGCCTTCGCGCCCTTCTCGGCTTTCTCGGCGCGCTTCCCCTTCGCCTCGGTGGCGGCGGGCTTCTCCTCGGAGTCGATCCCGGCGTCATACGACTTCGTCTCCGGCTCGGAATCAGAAGAGGCCTGCTGCGCCGCAATCCGCGAGTCGCCTCGGCTGGCGGTCTTGTAGAAGCCCCCGCCCTTGAAGACCAGGGGCGGCGCCACCAGCACACGCAGGGCCGGCTTGCCGCACTTCTCGCAGGGCTGCTCGCCAGGCGAACCGAACGGCTCCTGCTTCTCATACACATGGCCAGCCTGGCAGCGGTAGTCGTACCTCGGCATGTGACCTCCCGGAACACGGATGCCCCGAGTCTAGGCACCTCCCCGCGCACGCGACAACGACATCAGCGCGACCACCAACCCGCTCCTGTCACAGGACGCTGTTACACGAGCCCCACCGGCTCAGAGATCCTGAGCCAACCTGGCTCAACTACGGGGATCTGGCACACCCGGATCTGAGTCGACCCGGCTCAAATACGGGGATCTGGCGCATCCACATCGCCCCCTCCGGATCGAGGTCAGAGCCCCCGAAACCCCGCGGATCGAATCTACCGTCCGCGTTTCACGTGGAACATCCGTTCGTGTCACACGTTTTTTCGAGACTCCCCCGGAAATTCCCGAAAGTGGGTCGGTTGGAGACTCACCCGTTCCCAGTTTTCGAGACCGTTGGCGTCTCAGCGACGCCTGCGCCATACTCGGAAGTCGATTCGAGAACAGGTAGGTCGCCGTCCTGCCCGGGCTTCCAGCACGGGTAAATCTATACGGGGGCCGCGCGAGAAAGAGAGGCAGCGATGGCTGCAAGCGTCAGCATGCGTCAGATGTTGGAGGCCGGAGTCCACTTCGGCCACCAGACCCGTCGATGGAACCCCCACATGGGGCGGTTCATCTTCACCGCCCGTAACGGCATCCACATCCTGGATCTCGCACTCACGGTCAAAGGCCTCGACGCCGCCGTGGCGAAGGTGCAGGAAGTCGTCTCCGCCGGCGACCAGGTGCTCTTCGTCGGCACCAAGAAGCAGGCCCGCGGGATCATCGTCGCCGAGGCGACCCGCGCCGGGATGCCGTACGTCACCAGCCGCTGGCTCGGTGGCACGCTCACCAACTTCGTCACCGTCAGCCGCCGAATCGAGTACTTCAAGCGCATCGAGGCCCGCATCTCGGCCGGCGAGGAAGTCCTCAACGCCGAGGGGCTCACGAAGCGCGAGCAGATGATGCTGGCGAAGGACTACGAGCGCCTCGAGCACGCCTTCGGCGGCCTCCGCAACATGACCCGCCTGCCGGGCGCCGTCTTCGTCGTCGACCCGACGATGGAGGCGAACGCCGTGCAGGAGGCGCGCCGCGCCGGCGTCCCCATCATCGCCATGTGCGACACCAACGCCGACCCGGACCACGTCGACTTCCCGATCCCGTCGAACGACGACGCGATCCGCGCCATCCAGCTGATGACGGGCCGCATCGCGGACGCTGCCATCGAGGGCGCCGCTGTGGGAGAAGTCGAACAGCAGTACGAGGCCGCGCGGGAGTAGTCCCGCCCGGCCCCAACCTCGGGCGTGCGTTGTATCTCCGCACGCCCGCACCTGCCCGGCCTCGACGGCCGGGCCCTGCGAGGAGCATCACAGTGGCAGTCAGCACTGAGGACGTGAAGCGGTTGCGCGAAGAGACCAGCGCCGGCGTCATGGACGCCAAGAAGGCGCTGGAGGAAGCCGGCGGCAACTTCGACAAGGCGAAGGAACTCCTTCGCGAACGCGGCGTCGCCGCCGCGGCGAAGCGCTCCGAGCGCGCGACCGGCCAGGGTGTCGTGGAGGCCTACATCCACGGTCAGGGCCGTATCGGCGCGATCGTCGAATTGCAGTGCGAGACCGACTTCGTCGCGCGCACAGACGCCTTCAAGACGCTCGCCCGCGACGTGGCGATGCAGGTCGCCGCAATGAGCCCCGTGGCCCTGACGCCCGAGGAGGTCCCCGCGGACGCCCCGGGGACGAAGGAAGAGAACGCGCTGCTCACGCAGGCGTTCATCAAGGACGGCAAGAAGACGATCGCCGACCTCGTGCAGGATGTGATCGCCACGACCGGCGAGAACGTCCGGATCGCACGTTTCTCGCGCTTCGAGATCGGCGGGAAGTAGCCGGGAAGCGAGGGCGGGCGCGTCTGCGATACGCTCGCCCTCGCCCGCTCCCCCGCGCCTGCATGGAGGTCGAGCGATGACCGACGAGATCCTCCTGGAAGCCGAAGAGAAGATGGGTGGCGCGATCAACGCCTTCCAGCGCGACCTGACCGGCGTGCGCACGGGCCGCGCCTCGACCGCCCTCGTCGAGCACATCATGGTCGATGTCTACGGGGCGAAGATGACGCTGATCCAGCTCGCGAACCTCGCGACGCCGGAGGCCCAGCTGATCAGCATCACGCCCTTCGACCGCACGACCGTCGACCCGATCATCAAGGCCCTTCAGCAGAGCGACATCGGCATCACCCCGAACAGCGACGGCCGCGTCATCCGCCTGCCCATCCCCCCGCTCACCGAGCAGCGCCGCAAGGAGATGACGAAGCAGGTCCACACCAAGACCGAGGAGGCGCGCGTCTCCGTGCGGAACATCCGCCGCCACGCGCACGACGCGGTCAAGAAGGCCCTCAAGGACGGCGATATCTCCGAGAACGAGAGCGACAACGCTGCCGGGGAGATCGACCGCCTCACGCAGCAGCACATCGAAAAGATCGAGGCGATGGCGAAGGAGAAGGAGCGCGAGCTCCTGTCGGTCTAGCATTGCTCCGTCAGCGTCTGCTGGTCGCGGCGGTCGGGCTCCCGCTCCTCGGCCTCCTGCTGGCGGCGCCGGAGCCGGTGTTCGCCGCTGCGGTCACGCTGCTCCTCGCCGCCGCCGCCTTCGAGATGGCGCGCGCCGCGAGCCCGGAGGCCTCCCCCGCCTACGGCATGAGCGCCGCCGCCGCGGTCGCGCTCTACGCGGCCGCGGCGCGTGCCGTCCCGGCGTTCCCGGTGCTCCCGTTCGTCGGGATGGCCGCGGTCACCCTCAGCCTGTTGCTGCACCCGCGCGGCCGCATCGGCGTCACCGACGCCGGTTGGTGGTTGGGCGCAACGCTGTACGTCGCGCTGGGTGCGCACCTCATCCTGCTCCGCGGGCTCGACGACGGCCGGGCGTGGTGCATCGTGCTGCTCGCGGCCGCCTTCGCGACGGACACGGGGGCGTACGCCGTCGGGCGGCTCGTGGGTCGCCACCTGCTCTGGCCCGCCGTCTCGCCGAAAAAGACATGGGAGGGCGGGCTCGGCGGGCTCGTCTCGGGCGCTCTGGCGTTCGTCGCCGCCGTCACCCTGCTCGACCTCGAACTCCCCGAGGCCCGGCTCGCTCTGGGAGCAATGCTGCTCCCGCTCGTGGCGATCGCCGGCGACCTGCTGGAGTCCGCGCTCAAACGGCAGATGGGAGTGAAGGACATGTCCGGCTGGCTGCCGGGACACGGTGGTCTGCTCGACCGTCTCGACTCCGTGCTCGTCGTAGGCGTGTGCCTATACTGGTTGTTGCGATGGCTGTAGCCCACCACACCAGCACAGGCACGCCATGATCCGTCTCGCGATCCTCGGCTCCACCGGTTCCGTCGGCCAGCAGGCGCTGGACGTCGTGCGCGAGCTGCCCGACGAGTTTGAGGTCGTCGCCCTCGCCGCCGGCGGTAACGCAGGCCTGTTGCACGCCCAGGCGAGCGAGTTCGCGCCCTCCGCCCTCTTCGCCCGTCCCGGCCACGACGCCGACGCCCTCCGCGCCGCAACCTCCGCCGAGTGGCAGCCGCTCGAGGCGATGGTGATCCGCGAGGATGTCGACCTCGTCCTCGTCGCGACGAGCGGACTCGCCGCGCTGCCGGCCACCATCGCGGCGCTCCGCGCGGGCAAACCGGTCGCGATCGCGAACAAGGAGACGCTGGTCGTCGGTGGTCCGGCCGTCCGCGCCGCGCTCGACGCCGGGCGAGGACTGGGCGGGGAACTGCGGCCGGTGGACTCCGAACACTCCGCAATCTGGCAGTGCCTCTGGGGCGAGGCGCCGGACAGCGTCGAGCGGCTCACCCTCACCGCCTCGGGCGGCGCGTTCCGCGACTACGAACCGTCTGAGCTGGAGGCCGTGACCGCCGCACAGGCGCTGGCCCACCCGACGTGGAAGATGGGCCCGAAGATCACGATCGACAGCGCCACGCTCTTCAACAAGGGCCTCGAAGCGATCGAGGCGCGCTGGCTCTTCGATGTCCCGCTGGACCGCGTCGAGATCCTGCAGCACCGCGAGAGCGTCGTACACAGCATGGTCACCTTCCGCGACGGTTCCGTGAAGGCACAGCTGGGCGAGCCGGACATGCGCCTCCCGATCCAGGTGGCGCTGACGTACCCGCACCGCGGCGCGGCGAAACCCGCGCCCGCACTCGACCTCGCTCGGCGCGGGAGCCTCACCTTCGGCAGCGTCGACGCCGAGCGCTTCCCCGCGCTTGGGATCGCGCTCGAAGCCGGCCGGCGCGAGGACACCTCGGCGGCGGCCATCTCCGGTGCTGACGAGTCCGCCGTCGCGCATTTCCTCGCGGGCCGCATCCGATTCACCGAGATCGGACGATTGCTGGCGCAGGCGCTGGATGCCCACGAACCCCAGCGCACGGGCGACCTCGAGGCCCTGCTGGCGGCGGAGGCGTGGGGCCGGCGATTCGTGGACAGCCGCGTGGCGGCGGGGGTGCGGTAATGCAGGACGAATGGCGCGACGAGATCTCAGCGGCTGAGCCCCCCGTGACGCCGGGTGGCCGCCCGCCGCTGAAGACCTGGATCACCGCCGCGATCGTCCTGGTCGGCTTCAGCGTCGGGTCCGTGATGGCACGGGAGGCGATGACCAGCGCCGTGATCTTCATCGCGATCATGCTCGGCGTGGTCATGGTGCATGAGGCCGGGCACTTCCTGACCGCGAAGGCGTTCGGCGTTCGCGTCCACGAGTTCGCCTTCGGGTTCCCGCCGCGCATCTTCGCGAAGCGGATCGGCGAGACCGAATACTCGGTGAACTGGCTTCCCCTCGGCGGATATGTGCGGCTGGAGGGCGAAGAGAACGCGTCCAGCCCGCGCTCGCTGGCGGCGAAGCCGCGCTGGCAACGGCTGATCGTGCTGACCTCGGGCGCGCTGGTGAACCTCGTGCTGCCAGTGGTGTTGCTGTCAGCAGCGCTGATGATCCCGCACCAGGAGGACGAGGGGCGTGCGAAGATCACCGGCGTCGCATCCGGCACCCCGGCGGAGGCCGCTGGCCTGCGCGAAGGCGATGTCATCCTCCGCGTCGGCTCGCACGACGCCAAAAATCTGGCGGAGGCCAGCCGCCTCGTCCGCATCTATCAGGGCAAGACCGTGGACATCACGGTCCGTCGCGCGGGCGAGCAGGTGACCGTGCCGGTCTATGCACGCTGGGCGCCGCCCGCCGGGCAGGGCCCCACCGGCATCTCGATCGCCCCGGAGTCGGTGAACCCGGTGGACGGCCGGCCGTACACGGTCACCGTCTCCGAGCCGCCGTGGGAGGCGATTCCGAACGGCGCCGTGATGACATGGCAGACGCTGATCCTCGCCCGGAACGAGGTCGTCGGCTGGGTGAAGGGGACGGCGCGCCCGCAGTTCCAGGGACCCGTTGGCATCGCTCAAACCACGGGCGAGGTCGCGCGCTCATCGGAGACCACGGCGGGTGCGATTTCACCCCTGCTGGAGCTGGCGGCGCTGCTCTCGATCAACCTTGGCATCCTGAACCTGTTGCCGCTGCCGATGCTGGACGGCGGGCGCGTCTTCTTTGTGCTCATCGAGATCGTGCGAGGCGGTCGGAAGGTGCGGCCGGAACGTGAAGCACTCGTCCACATGGTCGGGCTGGCGGCATTCCTGCTGCTGGCCGTGGTCGTGACCTTCGCCGACATCTCGCGGATCGTGAACGGCGGATAGCAGGTACGACCTGCGGTACCCTGAGCAATATGCACCTCGCGCGCGACCGGGAGAGCCATCGATGCCGCTGAACGCCCGCCGGAAGCCCACCCGCGCCGTCCGCGTCGGTCGCACCCAGATCGGCGGAGGCACTCCGATCGCCGTGCAGTCGATGGCCGCCACCCGCACCCAGGACGTCGACGCCACCGTGCGCCAGGTGCGCCTGATCCACGCCGCCGGGGCGGACGTCATCCGCATCGCCGTCGACAGCCGCAAGGATGTCGAAGCACTCACCGAGGTACGCGCGCAAACGCGCGAACTGGGGGCTAACCTCTCCGTGGACCTGCAGGAGAACTACCGGCTGGCCGCCCTTGTTGCGCCGCTCGTGGACAAGGTCAGGTACAACCCCGGCCACCTCCACCACCATGAGCGGGAGAAGAGCATCCGCGACAAAGTCGCGTTCCTCGCGGACGTCGCCGTGAAGCACGACATCGCACTGCGAGTCGGTGTGAACTGCGGCTCGGTCGACCCGGAGAAGGCGGCGAAGTTCGGCCACGACGACGTCGGCGCGATGGTGGAGAGTGCCCTTGAGCACGCCCAGATGCTGGACGACCTCGGCTTCCACCGCTTCGTCGTCTCGCTGAAGGACTCGGACTGGCGGAAGGTCGTGGAGGGCAACCGCCGCTTCTCGTCGCAGCGCCCGGACGTGCCGCTCCACCTCGGTGTCACCGAAGCCGGCATGCCACCGGACGGGATCATCAAGACCCGAATTGCCTTCGAGCAACTGATCGCGGAGGGAATCGGTGACACGATCCGCGTCTCCCTCACGCTGCCGTTCGAGGACAAGGGCCAGGAGATCACCGTCGGGCGCGCGCTCCTCGACGACATCGCCAATGGACGGTTCCGGTCGGTGCCGGCTAACTTCGGCGAGGGCCTCAACATCATCTCCTGCCCCTCCTGTTCGCGCGTGGAGAACGAGGCGTTCATCGAACTCGCCCGCGACGTGAAGACGATGTCGGAATACGCCTCGAAATACCGGGTCACGATCGCCGTGATGGGTTGTCGGGTGAATGGCCCGGGCGAGACCGACGACGCCGACATCGGGCTCTGGTGCGGCCCACTGGGCGTGAACCTGAAGCGCGGTGAGGCCACGGTGGGACATTTCCCGTACGACTCCGTCCTTGGCCAGGTGCGCACGCTCCTCGACGAGGTCATCGCCTCAAAGGGCCTCGCTCCGGCGTAACGCACTAGTGGCGTCATCCGCCGCTGGCGCCCCGCCCCCCCAGGCGCGAGGATTGGACAATGGCGGTCGATCCTCTCCTTCCTTCGCTTTCCACGATGTGGGCGGTGCAGCCGCGCTTCGAGCGTGCGCTGGGCGCGTTCATGGAGCGCGCCGGTGAACTTGGCTACCGCGGCGTCGAGATCAACCATTCGATGACGGCGGAGCAGGCCGGCGCCATCCTCGGCTACCGCTCATTGCCCGTGACCGGCGTCCATGCGCCCGCCCCACTGGAGCGGCACCCCTCGGCCGGGTGGAACCGCGAACTGAACCTCGCCGCGACCGACGAGGTCGAGCGCGGGCTTGCGGTCGACTTCCACCTCCGTTCGATCACGCTCGCGGCTGACGCGGGGGCCTCGATCGTCGTCGTCCACCTCGGTGGCGTGGGGAACCGGCTGCTGGCGGGGGAGCGACGGCTCCGTTCGATGTACGACCGCCGCGAGGTGTTGCGTGACGAGTGGGCTGCGACGGTCGATACGACCGTCCGTGAGCGCGCAGCCATCGCCGCGCCCTCCCTCGACGCGGCGCGGCGGAGCCTCGCAACGATGGTCGAGGAGGCCGGCCGCCGCGGTGTCACGCTGGGCATCGAGACACGGCTGCACTACCACGAGATTCCGCTCCCGCAGGAAGCCGCCGACCTCTTCGCGCCGTACCCGGCCGACGTGGTGGGGTATGTCCACGACGTGGGACACGCCGAGGTCCACCACCGGCTGGGTGTCACCGACCGCTCCGCGTGGTGGGACCTCGTAGGGCCTCGACTCGTGGAACTGCACCTGCACGATGTGCGAGGCCTGCTCGACCACCGAGCGCCGGGCAACGGCGACGTGGACTTCGCGTGGCTGGCCGCCCGGATCGCGGAGGCGAACCCGCGCGCACAGCGGACGTTCGAGATCGACCAGGTCGAGCCGGACGACGACCTCGCCCGCGCCATCGATGTCCTCGCAGAAGCGGGGATCATCGCGGTCGTCTAGTCCGCTGCGAGCGGGACCGAACGCTTCGACAGGTCAGGGAGCGGTTTGCCGCGGTCGAGCGCCTGCTGAGCCAGCGCGCGCACCTCGGCGGCATGGGCGATGAAGGCGTCGACGTCGATGCCGCCATACGGTGAACCCATGAGGCCGATGCGGGCGAGCGCACGGTCGAGCAGGTGGACGACGCCAAGCGGGTTGCCGCGCATCCAGTGGGTGTAGCCGGCACCGAGCTGCGCGAGTCCCTTGAAGAACTCCTCCTCGTGGCTGTCCTTCGAGAGCGCCCAGCACGTCTCCCAGGCCTCATGAGCGCCGAAGTAGTTGCCGGCGTCAAAGAGGCGGATCGCCTCGGCGTGCGCTTCGTCCATCGTCATGGCGTCGAAGTCAGGGAGGACGAGGCGGGTGGGTGCGCCGTCCGGGAGCGGACGGCCGTATTCGTCCCTGGGCCGTCTGGCCGGCGAGAGAGGCGTGGCTGGTTCGTCCGGCATCGATGCCTCCCCGAGCATCGTAGTAGCCCGCGCCGGGGGGCGACCGTAGACTCGCGCCATGCGCATGTCACGAATGTTCGGACGCACCCTGCGGGAGATGCCCGGCGACGCCGAGACGGCATCGCACGCCCTCCTGCTGCGCGGCGGTTACATCGACCAGTTGATGGCCGGCGTCTACTCCTTCCTACCGCTGGGACAGCGGGTGAAGCTGAAGGTGGAGCAAATCGTCCGCGAGGAGATGGACCGCGCCGGGGCGCAGGAGGTCCACCTGCCGGCGATCCAGCCGATCGAGCTGTGGGAGCAGACCGGGCGCAAGGCGCAGATGGGCGACGTGCTCTTCCAGCTGTCCGACCGTCGCGAGCGCGGCATGGCCCTCGGCCCCACACACGAAGAGGTGATCACGCGGCTCTTCAAGGACCACGCGTTCTCCTACCGCGACCTGCCGGTCACGCTCTACCAGATCCAGACGAAATTCCGGGACGAGGCCCGCCCGCGCGGCGGCCTGGTGCGCGTGCGCGAGTTCACGATGAAGGATGCCTACTCCTTCGACGCGGACGATGCGGGACTCGACGCCTCGTACGCGGCGATGTTCGAGGCCTACCGCCGGATCTTCGCCCGCTGCGGCGTACCGACACTGCCGGTGGAGGCGGATTCGGGTGCGATCGGCGGGAAAGGCTCGCAGGAGTTCATCTTCCCGACCGAGACGGGCGAGGACACGGTGGTCTTCTGCGACCGCTGCACGTACGCGGCCAACACCGAGAAGGCTGCCTTCATCCGTCCGCCGGCGATCCCCGGCGCGCCCCTCGCGATCGAAGAAGTGGAGACGCCGGTCGTCACCTCGATCGCCGGCCTTGCGACATTCCTCGGCGTTGAAGCGAAGCAGACCGCTAAGGCCGTGTTCTACATGGCGACGCCGAAGGGTCAACGCGTTGGCGTGCCCGTCTTCGCCGTCGTCCGGGGCGACCTCGATGTGAACGAGGTCAAGCTGGCGAACGCGCTCGGCGGCGGTGAACTGCGGCCGATGGTGGACGCCGAGGTCGCCGAATACGGGCTGGTCGCCGGTTACGCCTCGCCGATCGGCGTGCGTCCGGGCGTGCGTGTGATCGCGGACACCTCGGTCGCGGAGTCGCCGAACCTGGTAGCGGGCGCGAACCGGGTCGGATGGCACCTGCGGAACGTGAACCACAGCCGCGACTGGCAGGCCGAGGTCGTGGCGGACATCGCGACGGCGCAGGTGGGACACCGCTGCGCGCAGTGCGGTGAGGGCACGCTCGGCTCGACGCGCGGCATCGAGATGGGCCACGTCTTCCGGCTGCAGTACGTCTACACCACCTCGATGGACGTGTCGGTACAGGACGCCCAGGGCACCCAGTTGACGCCGACGATGGGCTGCTACGGCATCGGCGTGGAGCGGATCATCGCCGCCGCCGCCGAGGTCCACCGCGACGACGCCGGGCTCGCCTGGCCTGCCTCGATCGCTCCGTACGACGTCCACATGGTGGGAATCGGGCTCGACCGCGACGAGGCGGCCCGCGCGGACGCGGATGCGCTGTACGACGCGCTGCACGAAGTGGGCCTGGAAGTGGTCTTCGACGACCGGGACGAGCGGCCCGGTGTGAAGTTCAACGACGCGGACCTGATCGGCGTCCCACTCCGGCTGACGGTGTCGAGCCGGAACCACGCCGCGGGGATCGTGGAGTTGAAGGTGCGAGACGGTGGCGCGGCCTCGCAGGTCGCGCGTGCGGAGGTTGTGGCCGCCGTGCTCACGCACCGGCAGGCGCTGCTGGACTCGCTCACAACGGAAGCCGCGGAGACGGCGGCTCGCCATTTCGGCTCCGCCCAGGGGTGACAACCGTCCGCTGGCCCTAAGCCTCGTGTCCCTCGTCCAACAGCACGTTCACATCACGAAGCCGGGCGAGGTCAACCTCGACGGGCGTATGCGTACGTCCGGAACGGTCGGCGTAGACGCGGACGAGAGGACGCTGCCCCGTCGTCGAAAGACGCGCCACGATCCCGTAGGAACCGTCATACTCGCCACCTACAACACGCACCTCTGTCCCGAGTGGGAGCGCCGGGAAGGTCTCAAGAAAGCGGGCGACCACTTCGGCGTTCAGTTTGACGCCGGCCTCGGACGAGAGCACATACCGCGCCTCCGCCGGGGGGAGGCCGGCACGCGCCGGCGACGGGGACACGAGGCGCTCGTACCGGTCCGCGACGGCAACCACCTCGGAAAGCAGCGCTACCTGATCCGGGCTTCGTTGCTTCTCGGCACCGCGCAGCACCCGGTTGCCGCCCCGACGCCCTCGCGGGAATCCGCTGCCGTCCTGCGCCTCGTGATGTTCCCCGGCAATGATCGGAAGGTCGACTGAGTTCCGCGCGACCGCGGCCAGCAACGCCTCGCCAAGGACGGTGTGGTCCTCGAAGCGCAACCGCTGCGGCACGCTCCAGCGTTCGGGGGAGGCGCGGATCTCAGCGGGGACGAAGATCAGTCCGATGTCGTGGAGCAGGGCCGCGTACGTCGCGAAGACGAGCGCGTCATCCGCGAACCCCGCAGCAGCCCCAACCCGCGCCGTCAGCGAGTCCACGCGGATCGAATGCCCCACTATGTCGTCATCCGGAGCGCGGTCCGTCAGGTAACCCGAATCGCCACCGGCCTCGGCGCATGCCTCGGCGAGCGTCGCGGCACCATCCCGCAGATCCGAGAGCACGGCGGTCACACGAATCCGGGAGGCGCCTGTGGCGTCCGTCCTGAGGGCCTCGATGATCTTTGACGTCGGCTGGTTGACGAGCGGTTCCACCACCTTCTGGAGGCTTACGGTGAATTCATCGAGGAGGCCTTCGAGCGAGGCCATCGCCGGTCGCGGGGTGATCGCTGTCAGGGCGATCCCGGCGCTGGCCGCGTCGTCCACGTACACCGTGGTGATCCCGCGCTGCTGGAGAGCGCTGATCACCCGATCCGAGAGGACATGCCCGGCGCGGGCGAGCACCTCGCCGGTACTTCCAGCGACATCTCGCGCCAGCGGTGCGCCGGCTGCAGCACGATGGGTCAGAGCGAGGCGGCGCATCGTGCTCCCTGTCGCCCGAATCTCGGATGGCGAGTGCTCACCATTCCACCGAGGCGATCTTCGGCACCTCGGACGGGAACTTGAGGGCTGTGCCGGGCAATGCCCTAAACGGCCGCCGTCCGCCTTGTGACTCAGGAAACGCGAGTGGTAGGATGGTCGGGCGACGCCTCATCCAGAGACGTGGGCTTTCGCCCACGTTTTTTATTGGCAACGCCTCCATTCCCCGGCTGGCCCCAGGTGGACCATGAAAAACGAATTCGTCCTCGCGATCAGTCAACTGTCGGCTGAGAAGAACCTCGACTCCGACACCGTCTTCCAGGCAGTGGAAGCCGCCATGGCGTCCGCCCTCAAGAAGGACGACCTCCAGTACGCGGAGATCGCGGTCAAAATCAACCGCGATTCCGGCGACATCGACGCCTGGCGCCTCCACACCGTCACACCGGACGATGACATCGAGGACGACGAGATCCAGGTCTCGCCGGAGCGCGCCGCGAAGATGGGCTACCCCGGGAAGCGCCCGGGCGAGGTCATCCGCGAAGAAATCCCGGCAGCGCCAGCAGGTCGCATCGCCGCGCAGACACTGAAGCAGGTTGTGCTCCAGCGGTTACGCGAGGCTGAGCGCGAGTCGGTCTTTGAGGACTTCACCGGTAAAGAGGGCGAACTGGTCTCGGGGACGGTGCTGCGCGTCGAAGGCGGCCGGCGTCAGGTGATCCTCGACCTGGGCCGGACCGAGGCCGTGCTGCCTGCCGCCGAACAGGTGCGATCCGAGCACTATCGCGCTGGACAGCGGCTGCGCGTCTACGTGAAAGAGGTCTACAAGGCCTCCAAGGGCCCGCAGGTCGTGGTTTCGCGCTCGAACCCCGCGCTGGTCAAACGCCTCTTCGAACTCGAAGTGCCGGAGATCGCACGCGGCGTGGTCGAAGTAATGGGGATCGCCCGCGACGGCGGACACCGCACCAAGATCGCGGTGATCTCGCGTCAGCACGGCATCGATCCGATTGGTGCGTGTGTGGGCCTGCGCGGGTCGCGCATCCAGAACATCGTGAACGAGCTCGGCGGCGAACGGATCGACGTGGTCCGCTGGGACCCGTCCGAAGAGGCGTTTGTCGCCAACGCGCTGTCGCCGGCGGAGGTGGTTTCCATCCGCCTCGATCGGGACACAAACACGGCGTACATCGCAGTGCCCGACAAGCAGTTAAGCCTCGCGATCGGCAAGGAGGGGCAGAATGCCCGCCTGGCCGCGCAGCTGACCGGACGCCGCATCGACATCCGCGGCGAATCGGCGGTGATCGCCGCCGGCGACGACCTCTACCCGCCCCCCGAGCCGAACATGGAGGCGATCCCGATCCCGGGGCGCGCCGCCGCCACGGCGACCGCCGCGCCACCGCCGGAGGCGATCGCGCCCTCGCAGGCGCTGTACGCACGTCCGGGCCTGCCCGGCGAGCGTGCCGCCCAGGCTCCCCGCCCGGCTGAACGTCGTGCCGAGGAGATCCGTCTCACCCCAGAGCAGGAGGTCATGGCGGAGTTCGTGGAGGAAGAGCCGGAGACCGTG
Source organism: Chloroflexota bacterium (assembly GCA_016875635.1). Classification (GTDB taxonomy): domain Bacteria; phylum Chloroflexota; class Dehalococcoidia; order UBA2979; family UBA2979; genus SURF-43. The sequence continues at coordinate 42,216 of VGPD01000006.1, read as the reverse complement.
GCGCCCGCCGCCGAAGTCCCCGCCCCCGCTCCCGTGCGCCCTCGGACCCCCGCCCAGCCCGGCGGCCTGCGCTTCGGCGAGGATGTCCGCGACCTGGTGGTGGACGAAGAAGAAGAAGAACGACGTCGAGGTGCCGCCGTCGGCCGGCGTGGGCGGCGCGGCGGGCCTGTGGCCCCGGTACGCAGCACACGCCCGCAGCCGCCGCTTCGTGGTGGGGGCCGCCGGGTGCTCGACGAGTTCGACGAGGAGGAGATCGAGGCGGCGCTGCATGGCGACGACCTGATCGGCGACGAGGATGGGTACGAGGACGAGCAGTAACCGTCCGACGGCAGCGGGCCGGACGCGGCCTCGCCCGCAGCGCACGTGCGTGGCCTGCCGCCGGGAGGATGATCAGTCCTCGTTCGTGCGGGTGGTCCGGACGGCGGAAGGCCGCGTGGAGGTGGACGAGCGCGGGAAAGCGCCCGGGCGAGGGGCCTACCTCCATCCATCGACCGCCTGCTGGCAGCGGGGTATGTCCGGCGCGCTGCAAGGCTCGCTGCGGGTCACACTGGTAGAGGCTGACCGTGAGGCGCTCCTCGCCTATGCAGAACGATTCACCGCCCCCGAGGCGGATGAGGATATCGAGGCACGCGCATGACGAACCAACAGGCTGTACGGCTTCCAAACGCCATCGTCGTGGCAGAGCTGGCCGCGCTCCTCGGCGTAACCCCCATCGACGTCATCAAAGAGCTGATGAAGAACGGCGTGATGGCCACGATCAACCAGGTCGTGGATTTCGACACGGCGGCCATCGTCGCCACCGACATGGGCTTCGCCATCGAGGAGGAGGCGCCGGCGACGTCCAACACCCCCGACGCCGAGGCAGGCGCCGAGGCCGCCAGTACCTCGCTCCGGATCGTCGACGAGGGCGAAGGGCTGCAGGCACGCCCCCCGGTCATCACCGTCCTGGGCCACGTGGACCACGGCAAGACGACGCTGCTGGACCGTATCCGCCGCGCGAATGTCGCCGCCGGGGAGGCGGGCGGGATCACGCAGCACATCGGCGCGTACCAGGCCACGGCCCCGGATGGCCGCGTGCTGACATTCATCGACACCCCGGGCCACGAGGCCTTCTCCCAGATGCGTGCGCGCGGCGCCCGCGTGACCGACGTCGCGATCGTCGTCGTGGCAGCGGACGACGGCGTGATGCAGCAGACACGCGAGGCGATCGACCACGTCCGCGCAGCCGGCGTGCCGCTGGTCATCGCGCTCAACAAGATCGACGCAAAAATGCGAACCCGGACCGCGCGAAGCAGCAGTTGATGGAGATCGGGCTGGTGCCGGAAGAGTACGGTGGCGACCAGATCGTCGTCCCAACCTCCGCGCTGAAGGGCGAAGGGATCGACGAACTGCTGGAGAACGTCCTGCTGGTCGCCGACCTGCAGGAACTCACCGCCCGCGCCGACCAGCCGGCCCGCGGCTTGGTGCTGGAGGCGAAGAGTGACCGGCACCGCGGCGTTGTGGCGACGTTGCTGGTGCAGACGGGAACGCTGAACGTCGGCGACACCGTGATCGCCGGGATGGCCGTCGGCCGGATCAAGGCGATGACCTCCGCGGCGGGCGAGAAGCTGAAGTCCGCCGGTCCGTCGACGCCGGTCGAGATGCTGGGCCTGGACGAGGTCCCTGCCTCCGGTGAACGCTTCGAGATCCGCAAGGACGAGAAGGTCGCCCGTGCCGAGGTGGAGGAGCGCCGACGCCGCCAGGAAGCAGGCCTTGGGGAGCGCGCCGCCGTCACGCTGGACTCGCTCTTCGGCGAAATCCGGAAGGGCTCGATCACGGACTTCAATCTCGTGTTGAAGGCGGACGTCCATGGATCGGTGGAGCCTTTGGTCAACACGCTGGAAGACCTTACGCTGCCGGACGTGCGTGTGCGCGTGATCCACGCCGGTGTGGGTTCCGTGACGGAGTCAGATGTCCAGCTGGCCGTCGCTGCGAAGGCGGTCGTCATCGCCTTCAACTCGGGCGTGGAGCCCAGCGCGCGCCGGCTGGCTGACACTGAGAAGGTGGAAGTCCGGGAGTACCGGATCATCTACGACATCGTGCAGGACGTGGAGAAGGCCGTGCAGGGCCTCCTGGAACCGATCTTCGAGGAGCGCCTGGACGCCGTCATCGAAGTGCGCCAGATCTTCCGTGTCAGCCGCCGCAACTCGATCGCCGGCTCATACGTCCGCGACGGCTCGGCCGTCCGCGGCGCACGCTGCCGGGTGCGCCGGAAGGGCGAGGTCGTCCACGAAGGCACCATCGAGTCGCTCAAGCGCATCAACGAGGACGCGCGCGAGGTCGCCGCGGGCCTCGAGTGCGGCATCATCATCTCCAACTTCGACTCCTTCGAAGAGGGGGACGAGATTGTGACGTATCACCTGGAGCAGGTCCGCTGACCCGTCGCACCGAGAAGGTCGGTGACGTCATCCAGGCCGCCATCGCCGACCTGGTGAACCGCCGCGTGAAGCATCCCGACCTGCAGGGTGTGATCCTCTCCTTCGTGAGTGTCGAGGTCACACCAGACCTCGCCCACGCGAAGGTCGCCGTCTCCATCCTGGGAGACGAGGCGCAGGCGACGGCCGCGATGGAGGCACTGGAGCGCGTCGAACCGTACCTGCACCGCGAGCTGGGCAAGCAGCTGCACATCCGGCGCGTGCCGCGGCTCCATTTCACGCGCGACGAATCGATGGCCGAGGCCGACCGCATCACGACGCTGCTCCGAGATGTGGCCCGCGCCGACGGGCGCGACCTGCCTACCCCGTAACGGATTACCCCATGCGCGGCTTCATCAACGTCGACAAACCACGTGGGATCACCTCGTTCGAGGTGGTCCGTCGCATCCGCCGTGCCGCGCGGACGAAAAAAGTAGGCCACGCAGGGACGCTCGACCCCAACGCGACCGGCGTGCTGCCAATCGCGATCGGCGAGGCCACCCGGCTCGTGGACGAACTTGTCAGCGCTCGCAAGCGGTACACCGCGGAGATCCTCTTCGGTGTCGAGACGGACACCTACGACCTCGAGGGTGACGTCGTGGAAGAGCGCGACGCATCAGACCTGGACGAGGCACGCGTGCGGGAGATCCTGACGGGGTTCCTTGGCGAGCAGATGCAGATCCCGCCCGCGTACTCCGCCGTGAAACGCGCCGGCGTCCCTGCCTATCGCGCCGCCCGCCGTGGCGACCCGCTGACCCTCGATGCCCGTCCGGTGGTCGTGTACGCGCTGGACGTACTCGCGTTTGACCGCACACGTCCTGACCGCCCGCTGTTGCACCTGGATGTCCAGTGCGGCAAAGGCTTCTACGTGCGCTCCCTGGCGCACGACCTCGGCGCACTGCTGGACACTGGAGCCCACCTCTCTGGGCTGCGCCGGACGCAGGTCGGGCCGTTTCTGGCCACCGACGCCATCCCCCTCGACGAGGCGGTCGCGCGACTCGAGGCCGGCGACGGCGCCTCAATCCTTCTCCCACCCGACGCAGTCCTCGGGGACTGGCCAACCGTCACGCTCACCGCGCACCAGACGGCGCGTGTCTGCCAGGGGCTCGATGCCTCGCTGGTGGCCAATTATTATGTCGTGTTAAAGGGTCGCCGAAGGGTGCGCGCGTACGCCCCGGATGGCACCCTGATCGCCCTGCTGGAGCCCTCCAGCGTGCTCGGAGCCTGGCATCCGTACCGGGTCTTCCCCCCGGAACCCGCACCGGCAGCCCCCGCCACCCGGTAGCCAGCAGCCGTCTGTCGGTTGACAGGCGGCAGGCGAGAAGCGTACTTACCGGCAATCGGAACCTCAACACTACAAGGAGGTGGGCCCGATGCAGGCATATTGCCTGAAATGCCGCGCGATGCGGGATCTTGAAGGACCTCAGCAGGTCACGCTCAAGAATGGGAAAACAGCCATGCAAGCGCCGTGTCCGGTATGCGGGACGCGCATGTCCAAACTGGTGAAGGCACCCGTCTAGAGGTCACCCCGAGCGGCCGACCCGGCCACGACCGCGAGCGCCAGAAACGCCTCCGCACGCGCATCCGGCGTGGCACCCGGTCGCCGCACTCCGAGCAACGTCCGTTCCCCCAGCACTTCACCCGATGGCCGCAGCGGCGTCGGCCCGTCCTCCGCGACCCGTTCGGGCAACACACTCCATCCGAAGCCCAGCGCGACGAGTTGGCGCAGTACCTGGGGGTTGCTGGACTCCAGCGTGACCCGCGGGAGGATCCGGCGTGCAGCGAGTGCCGCATCGATGACAGCGCGCGTGTGGGAGCCTCCGGGGTACAGGATCCACTCAGAATCTGGCTCTGGCGCTGCCTTTCCGGGCGGGCCATACAGCCTCAATGGCTCCCGTGCGACCTCGACCGTATGAAACATGGAAGCCACCGGACCGACGACGACCGCAAGGTCAACCTCGAACCGCTGGAGGCGTTCAAGCAGCGCCTCAGTCGTATCCACCACCACACGCAGTTCCACGCCGGGGTGGCCCGCCCGGAAAGCGGCCACGGCTGACGGCAGCACATAGAGCGACGCCGCGTCGATCATCCCGATGACCAGCGAGCCAGAACCACCCGCGCGCCGGGCCTCCACCCACGCCCGCAACTCGGTAGCACGCCCCAGCACTTCGGAAGCGAACCGCGCCGCTTCCCGACCGGCCTCGGTCAGTGCGCGCCGGCGACCGTCCCGCTCGAACAACGGAACGCCGAGACGGCGCTCGAATTCGGCCAGCGCCTGCGAGAGTGCGGACTGGGAGATGTGCAGCCGATGTGCCGCTGCGGTGAACGTGCCACTGCGCTCCACCTCACGCAGATAGGCGAGGTGGTGGAGGTGAAGATTGAGCGGGAGTATCGAATCTTCTTCCATCTCTATCTCTTATGAATCATATCGTATCTTTTGACTGGACGGATGGATAACGCATGGCGCACGCTGACTTCCGTAAGCCGCGCACCGCCACCCCACCGGCGCCGGCACGAAAGGCCACCACCGTGAGCGAGAAAATCAACGTCGCCATCATCGGCGTCGGAAACTGCGCCTCCTCCCTGGTCCAGGGCGTGGAGTACTACAAGAACGCGGAATCTGGTGATGAAATCCCGGGGCTCATGCACCCGGTCCTCGGCGGTTACCACATCCGCGACATCAACTTCACCGCCGCGTTCGACGTGGACGTGGAGAAGGTGGGCAAGGACCTCTCGGAGGCGATCTTCTCCGGCCAGAACAACACCCTGAAGTTCACCGACGTCCCGCCCACTGGCATCACCGTCCAGCGTGGGATGACGCACGACGGCATCGGCAAGTACCTCTCGCAGGTGATCACGAAGGCGCCGGGCCAGACCGCGGACATCGTGAAGATCCTGAAAGAGACGAACACGCACGTCGTCATCAACTACCTCCCCGTCGGCTCGGAAGAGGCGACGAAGTGGTACGTGGAACAGGTGCTGCAGGCAGGCTGCGCCTTCATCAACTGCATCCCGGTCTTCATCGCGAGAGAGCCCTACTGGGCCGACCGGTTCAAGGAGAAGGGGCTCCCGATCATCGGCGACGACATCAAGTCGCAGGTCGGCGCCACGATCGTCCACCGGAACCTCGTACGGTTGTTCCAGGATCGCGGCGTGCGCATCGACCGCACATACCAGTTGAACTTCGGCGGCAACACCGACTTCATGAACATGCTGGAGCGCGAGCGCCTCGAGTCCAAGAAGATCTCGAAGACCTCCGCGGTCACATCGCAGATCGCATACGAACTCCCGGCCGCTGATGTCCACGTCGGCCCCTCGGACTACGTGCCGTGGCTCCTCGACCGGAAGTGGTGCCACATCCGCATCGAGGGCACGACCTTCGGGGACGTGCCGCTGAACGTGGAGTTGAAGCTCGAAGTCTGGGACTCGCCGAACTCGGCGGGTGTGGTGATCGACGCCGTGCGCGCGGCCAAGCTGGGGCTGGACCGCGGCATCGGCGGCCCGATCTACCCGGCGGCGGCATACTTCATGAAGTCACCACCGCGCCAGATGTTGGACGAAGACGCCCGCGACGGCGTGGAGGCGTTCATCCGCGGCGAGTAGCCGCCCCTCACCAGACCCCCTTCCCCACCCGAACGAGCCCGCCCCCACGGCGGGCTCGTCTCGTGTCAGCGCCGCGGTGCATGAGACGGGCGCCATCCCACGCCGGTACGCTGAAGGAAGAAGGCCCCGTGGACTTGGAAGGACGCCGCGTGCGGACGATGCAGACATGCTGATGTACGTGGCCTTCCGCTTCGGCGCGCGGCTCACCCGCGCCATCCCGCTACGGGTCTCGTACGCGATCGCCCGGAGCGTCGGCTGGCTCGCCTACCTGGTATGGGCGGGGGGACGACGGCGGTGCATCGCCAACATGCTGCGTGTCACCGACGGCGACGCGCGTGCGGCGCGGCGCCTGGCCCGGCGATCGTTTGGTAACTACCTGGTCTATCTCGTGGACTTCTTGCGGTTCCTCCGCACGGACGCGGACGAGGTCAACCGACGCGTGGCTTGGGACGGGTGGCCAGGCCTCCAGGCGGAGCGGCGCGGCAAGGGCATCGTGTTCATCACGATGCACTTCGGAAACTGGGACCTGGGCGCGGCGATCCTCGCACAGAAGGGGTTCCCGATCTCGGTCATCGCCGACACCTTCGAGAACGGGCAAGTGAACCGTCTGGTAGTCGACTCACGCGCACATCTCGGCATGAAAGTGATCGCCGCCGAACGGATGGGTCCGGGCATCCTTCGCGCGCTGCGTGGCAACGATGTGGTCGCGGTGCTGATCGACATTCCGCAACCCTCAGACGGCGTGGAGGTGGAATTTTTCGGCGAGCGGATCGCCGTGCCGGACGGCCCGGCGCGGATCGCGCTCCGCGCCGGCTCGTCGGTCATGGCAGCCACGTTGCCCCGCGTCGAGCCGTGGGGCGACAAGGTGACCGTGGACGTCGCGCCGGTCCCGTTTACGCCGACCGGAGATCAGGAGGCGGATGTGCGCAGCCTGACGCAGGCGATCTTCCGGCAACTGGAACAGTTCGTCCGTCGGGACCCGTCGCAGTGGTACATCTTCCGCAGCCTCTGGGTCGCCGACCTCGCGCGCGCAGCGCGCCCCTGATCCCCTGATGCCCTACTGGCTGCTGTGGGCGCTGATGCTCGTGCTACCGCGTGTCCCGCTGCGCGTGATTGCCCCGCTGGCGTGGGTGGGTGGCGGTCTGGCCTGGTATGCCTCCCGGAGGCTGCGTGAGACCACGACCGACCACATGCGGCACGTCCTAGGGGTGAGCGCACCACGCAGGACCGTCCAGGCGCGCGCACGCGACTGCGTCCGGGCAGCGGCGTGGTACTGGATCGACCTCGCGCGTGTCCCGCGGATGACCCCGGAAGCAACCTTCGCGTGCCTCGACTCCGTGGAGGGCCTGGACGAGCTCTTCCAGGCGTACGACGCGGGACAGGGCGTGGTGCTCCTCTCTGCGCACCTCGGGAACCCGGAAGTATTCGCAACCCTGCTGCCGCATCTCGGACTGCCCACCGCGATCTTCGTAGAGCCACTGGCCGACCCTCGCGTCCACGCGCTGATCGAGTCCACAAGAGAGCGCGGAGGCGCCCGAATGCTGGAACCCGACCCCGGCGGACTCCGGGCGGCGCTGACGCAGATTCGATGCGGGGCGGTCCTTGGCGGACTGGCGGACCGCGATGTCCTCGGCACCGGGAAGCCGTACGTCTTCTTCGGGGAGCGCGCGGCGATGCCGGACGGGATGATGGAGATGGCGTTGCGCTCAGGCGCCGCCGTCGTTGCCGGATGGGTCACACGCACCCGGCCGGGGCGGTACGCCGCCGTGGTGGAGCGGATTGCGCTGCCTGAGACCAGCGGCGACCGTCAGAACGATCTGGAGGCGGCGCAGTACGCCTACCTCGACGCACTCGAACGGGCGATCAGGCGCGCTCCCGGCCAGTGGTTCGCGCTGGCGCCCGTCTGGCGCGGGCTACAATAACGTTGATGCCCGACTACACCGCCGTCCCCCGCCGTTTCGGACGCGCCGACCTGCAGGTCCACACCGCTTACGGTGACGGCATGGAGGACGCCCGCACGATCTTCGAACGTGTCGAGGTCATGGGGGAACTCGATGTCATCGCCGTCACCGACCACGACGACATCGGCGGAGCGCTGGAGGCGCGGGAGGTGCACGGGCGCGCCCCGTACCACTTCGACCTGATCACCGGGATCGAGGTCACGACACAGCACGGCCACCTGCTGGCGCTGTGGGTGGAGGCTCCCGTCCGTTCGTTCCGCTCGCTCGAGGCGACCATCGCGGCGATCCACGACCAGGGCGGCCTCGCCGTCGTCCCACACCCGTTCTCCCTCCTGACTCGCTCGATCGGCCGGCGCACACTGGAGCGCGTCCTCTCGATCGCGGACACCACGACCCACCCGGACGGGATCGAGCTCGCCAACCCGACTTCGGCGGGCTGGGACACGGGCATCCGTGCCGTCGAGGCGAATCGGGCCCGGTGGGGCCTGGCCGAAACGGGCGGGAGCGACGCCCATTTCGCAGAAGCGGTGGGGGGTGCCTACACGCTGTTCCCCGGGCATGCCTCCGACGACGTGCGGCAGGCGATCCTCAACCGCACGACGGCAGGACGGCGCGGCGCCGGCGTCCCGCTGCGTCAGATCGGCGCGACACGGGTGGCCCTTCAGCAGGTGCGCGGCCTCTCGGTCACACCGAAGAAGGTGCTGGGGCCGCCGATCGGGCGGTTCATGGGGCGCATCAGCGAACGAGCCCGGCCTCGATCATGAAGGTCGCACTTGTCTCTCCGTACGACTGGCATACGCCGGGCGGGGTGAACAGCCATGTGGCCCACCTCGGCCACGAGTTGCGCGCGCGCGGGCACGAGGTCCACGTGATCGCACCGGCCTCGCGCAAAGTGGACGACCCTCTGGTCCACGTCATCGGACGGCCGATCCCCGTGGCCGCGTCCGGATCGGTCGTCCGCATCCCGGTGAACCCCCGCATCGGCGCGCGCGTCCATGCCCTCCTAGTGGAGCAGCAATTCGATGTGGTGCATGTGCATGAGCCGCTGATGCCAGTGTTGCCAATCCAGGTGTTGCGCCACTCACGGGCGGCGAACCCTCGCGTAGTCAATGTTGGGACGTTCCACGCGCGGAAGGACGGGGGCAACCGGCTGTACGGCTACGGCCGGCGACTGCTCAAGAGATGGTTCCGGGAGATCGACGGGAAGATCGCGGTGTCGCCACCGGCAGCCCATTATGTGGGCCGCTACTTTCCGGGCTTCTACAACATAATCTCGAACGGCATCGACGTGGATCACTGGTCAGACCCGCGCCACGAACCGATCGCGGCCTTTGAGGGCACCATGAACATCCTGTATGTCGGTCGCGCGGAGAAACGGAAAGGGCTGGGGACGCTGCTCCGCGCCTTTGGTGTCGTGAATGCACGCCTTCCGGACACGCGACTGATCGTGGTCGGGCCGGACTCGCGGGCGCGCCGGCGGTACGAGGCGATGGTGGAGCGCAGCGGCCAGCGGGGGGTGATCTTCGTACCGGAGCAGCCGTACGACAAGTTGCCTCGATATCACCGCACGGCGCAGGTGTTCTGTTCGCCCGCGCTGGGGAACGAGTCGCAAGGGTACGTATTGCTGGAGGCGATGGCGGCAGGGATACCGGTCGTGGCATCGAACATTGACGGGTACGCTTCCGTCATCACCCGTGACGTGGACGGGATCCTGGTGCGCCCCATGGACACGATGGCACTGGCGGACGCTCTGACGGCGCTGGCGCGTGACCCTGAGCGGCGCGCGCGGCTGGCAGCGCACGGACGGGTGCGCGTGGACGAGTTCTCCTGGCCACGCGTGGGCCAGCTGGTCGCGTCGTACTACGAGCGGCTCCTAGACCAGCGCGACAGTATAGATTCGACCCGCGAGCGCCGTCTGGCGACCCGCGAATGATCCTCCTCCCGCGCCGCGCTCCGGCCGCCGTCCTCGACCCGATCGTGCGAGGGCTGGTCGCCGTCCGGATCACACCGACGATGCTCACCACCGCGGGATTCCTGGGCAACGTGCTGGCCGCGTGGCTGGCGGCGCAGGGTGACCTGCGGCTGGCAGGCGTGGCGGTGCTGTTCTTCAGCGCGCTGGACATGCTGGATGGTGCGCTCGCACGCGCGACCGGCCGCGCCTCGCGATTCGGGGCGCTGTACGACTCCACCCTCGACCGGCTCTCGGAGGCGGCCGTCCTCGGCGGGCTGCTGTGGCACGCGCTGCAGTCCGGGAGCGACGAGCAGGCGATGCTCGCATTCGTAGCGACCGTCGGCTCGCTGATGGTCTCGTATGTGCGGGCGCGCTCAGAGGGGCTGGGGCTCGCGCTGCGCGACGGCCTGTTCACGCGATCGGAGCGTGTGGTGCTCGTGGGCGTCGCGCTGATCCTCGGCTTCACACGCGCGGCACTGTGGGCACTCGCCGTGTTGACGGTGCTCACGGCATTCCAGCGGCTGTGGATCGGCTCGCGCTCGATGATCGCAGAGGACGCACCGAAGGAAGAGCGGTGACCGGCAAGACTTCGGCGACCAACCCGAATGCGGGCCCGCTCGAACGCGAGGAGACGCTCGCCATCGCGCGCTGGCTCTCGGAACGCATCTCGCGCCACGTGGGGATCGAAGTCTGGTGGCGTCCGGACAGCACGATCGTGCTGCCCGACCGGGACGGGGCGGTGCATGCGGAGATGATGCTGTCCGCGATGAAGCAGCTGGCCACGTTGCACCCGGCGCTGACGATCACCCCGTATCCCCTCGACCAGTTCACGGAGCGCGCCCAGCGCGAGGCGATTCACCTGGCGCCGACGACGATCCTGCGCGGTGGCGGGAAGTCGGTGCGGCTCAGCGGGCTGATCTCCGGGCTGCTGTTCCCGCCGCTCCTCGACGTGATGACGTTCCTCTCCGCGGAGCCGCCACTCCAGCCGAAGACGAAGGCGGCGCTGGCCGCCCTCCCGCGCCCGCTGGACATCGAGATCCTGCTGGCGCCGTATGACGCCTACTCCGACACCTGCTGCGCCTGCTCGGCGCGTTCGCGGCGGAGAGCCGGAACGTCCGACTGACCGCCATCGAGGTCGCGGAGTTTCCACGGCTTGCCTCGATCAAGGGGGTGACCGAGGTGCCGCTGATGACCATCGAAGGGCGACGTTTCCCCGGTGCATGGGACGAGACGGCACTCATGGAGCAGCTGTGGCGGATCGCCACCAACGAGCCGGAGCCGGTGGTGCGCGAACGCGTCTTCGTCACCGAGTTCGTGACGGAAGAAGAGGTGAGGGCCGCCAATGCTGCCGGGGCACCCTCGATACCCGCAGCCTCCGACGGCGGCAGCGGGCTGATCGTCCTCGGGCAGTAGCGCCCGCTACGCCTTCGGCTTCTTCAGCAGCCGGAACGCGCCGAACCCCATCCCCGCCGCCACCAGCAGCGTGGCCAGGCCAACGATGATCGCCAGCACCATCTTCGACGCGGGCTCCTCGGCAGCCGCTGACGTACCAGTACCGCCCGCCCCCTGCGACGATGAACCCGTGCCAGTGACGCCGATGCCAAGGGGCGCGCGGGTGCCCTGCGCCGGCGCAGTGGCGGTTGAGGCTTCGGGGGGAAAGTCGATGGCCTTCAAGCCAACGCTCTCCCGCCACTGGTTGTAGAGGCCGTCCTGGTCCACGCCGTAGACCTGCTTCAGCGCCGCGTCCATGTCGCCGCCGGCCCTGAACGCCTTATAGACCTCGGCGAACTTGGGCTGGCCGTACTTTTCGACCATGAATTTCACGGTCATCCACGACTGCCCATAGAAGATGTCAACACGACTCGGCTGGTTGGAGGGTGACGACATCGCCTTGAGCCGGGTGAGCGAGTCGGCACGTATGGCCGCTTCGACCGCGGGTCGATAGCCGCCGGGCTCGGACTGCGCGTAGACCGCCGTGCCCTCGTCGATCCAGGAGGGAAGACGGCCGAATGGCCCGTCGCCCGCCACCTTCGTGACGATATGGGCAACCTCGTGCTTCACGACATCAACGAAGCCACCGATCGGATCGTAGAGGTGGACGACATCCGGGGCGACGCGCGCGCCGCCGGTGATCACCTGACGGTCGAACGCGGCCCCTCGGGACTGCTGCGCCATCTCCCCCTCGGACTCTCGCCGCCAAACGACGAGGCGGATGGGGTAGTTCAGTTTCACGTTCAGGAGCGCCTCGTTCGCGTTGGTCGCGGAGGCAGCCGCCTGAAGCGCCAGGTCGGCGTTGCGGGCATTGTCGCCGTACCAATAGACCGTGAAGTTGCCGACCGTCCTCTCCTGCCACTGGTAGCGGCCATCGAGGAAGACGAACTCCCGCTGCGGCGTGACGACGCGTGCGCCATCCCGGTCGACCAGCGTCCAGGTGTAGGTGAAGCGCGATCCGATGGGGATGTAGCGGGTGGCGGTATTCGTCTCCAGCGTGACGGTGGCGTCGATCGTGGTGGCACCATTGACCTCGGCGGGCTGGCTGCCGCCGACTGTGGTGTCGGGGTTGAAGAGCCGGTAGTCCAGCGTGGCGCTCTGCAGGCCGGCAGGCGCCTGGACGCGCACCTTGAATACGATCGACTTCGGGTCGGCGCTGGTCTGGGTGACGTCGCCCACCGTAATCGTGCCGGCTCGGGCGACCCCGGGCAGCGCAAACAGCCCGAGGCTGAGGGCAAGCGCCACCACGGCGGCCTCGACCACCCGTGACACGCGGACTCCGGCTGTCGCCCGATGAGTCATCCTGCCGCCTCCGTCCCTACCTGCTCACGCAGGTAGGCCGTCACGAACTCGTCAATCCCGCCATCGAGGACGCGGGCGGTGTCGCTGGTCTCCACGTTAGTCCGGAGGTCCTTCACCATCTTGTAGGGGTGGAGGACATAGGAACGGATCTGGTTCCCCCAGCCGGCCTCGATGTGGGCGCCCTTCAGGCGCTGCTTCTCCGCTTCCCGTCGTTCAATCTCCAGTTCAAGCAGTCTCGACTTGAGTACGAGCATCGCGCTCTCCCGGTTCTGCCCCTGGGAGCGCTCGTTCTGGCACGTCACCACGATACCGGTCGGGAGATGGGTCAGGCGCACGGCGGTGTCGTTCTTCTGGACATTCTGCCCGCCGTGTCCGGATGCCCGGAACGTGTCCACGCGCAAGTCATCCAGGTTCACCACGATGGTGTTGTCGTGGGCCTCCGCCTCGGGCATCACCTCGACCAGGGCAAATGAGGTATGGCGGGAGTGGGAAGAATCGAACGGAGATATTCGGACGAGGCGATGGACGCCGCGCTCGGAGCGGAGCATCCCGTAGGCGTAGTCGCCGCTGATTTTGAGGTCTGCGGACTTAATCCCCGCCTCTTCACCGCTGGAGATGGCGAGGATCTCCGCCGTAAACCCGTGCTGTTCCGCCCAGCGCAAGTACATCCGCAGGAGCATCTCTGCCCAGTCCTGCGCCTCCGTGCCGCCCGCACCGGCGTGTACGGAAAGCAGCGCGTTCCGCACGTCGTACGGCCCGCCGAGCGTGAGCGACATTTCGAGGGCGTCGAACTGCGCCTGAAGCAGGGCGAGTTCTGCTTCGATCTCAGCCAGGACCGGCGCACGCTCCGCCTCATCCGCTTCGGCGGCGAGTTCGAGGAGCGTCTGGAGGTCCTGCGAACCGGACTCGAGGGTGCGCCAGGTTTCGATCAGGGATTCGAGCCGGGCGACGGCTTTCATCACCCGCTGCGCGTTCGCCTGGTCGTCCCAGAGTGAGGGCGCCTCCGCCTCCTGCTTTACGCGCGCGAGTTCGCGCTCCTGTGCGGGGAGGTCAAAGTCGCACCTGAATGTCCCGAACCCGTGCGAGGAGTTCGGCGATCCGCTGTCGAAGCTCGTCCATCGGAATATGTTCGCACGCCGCGCCGTGGGGCGCAGCAACGAGGCGCTAGCGCACGCCTCGGCGGGCGCGGGCGGCCGTGAGGGTGTTCTTCATCAGCATCGCAATCGTCATGGGGCCGACACCGCCGGGTACGGGGGTGATCCAGGAAGCGACCTCACAGGCGGCCTCAAAATCCACGTCGCCGACGAGGCGGGTACCCGTCTTCCGGGTGGCGTCCGGGACACGGACGACGCTGACATCCACTACCACCGCCCCGGGGCGGATCATGTCGGCGGTGACGGTGCCTGCCTGACCCATCCCCGTGATCAGGATCTCCGCCTCCCGCATCACGGCAGGGAGGTCTCGCGTCCCGGTATGGGCGATGGTGACGGTGGCGTTGGCGCCCGCGCCGCGGTTCGACAGCAGCATCGCCAGCGGGCGGCCCACGAGCATGGAGCGGTTCACAATCACGACGCGTGCACCCTGCGTGTCGATGCCCTCGCGGCGCAGCATTTCGACAATCCCGGATGGCGTGCAGGGTGGCATGGGCGCCTCACCCTGGAGCAGGCGGCCGAGACTGTACGGCGAGAGGCCGTCCGCGTCCTTCGCGGGGTCCAGCGCCGACATCACAGCCTGCGCATCCACCTGAGGGGGCAACGGCATCTGGACGAGGACGCCATCGACACTGTCGTCGGCGTTCAGGCGACGGACGACATCCATGACCGCGGCGTGCGTGACGTCCACGGGGAGTGCGATGGTCTCGTTTGTCATGCCGGTTTCGGCGCTGGCGCGAGCTTTGCCGGCCACGTAGACGTGCGACGCTGGATCGTCGCCCGCGATCACGACGGTGAGGTGTGGCGGACGGTGGCCGCCCGCAACGTCGCGAGCCACCTCGGCGGCGACTTCCGCGCGCACGGCGGCGGCGATCGCAGTGCCGTCCAGGATCTTCGCGGTCACGGGCAGACTCCTACGAAGGGGATGAGGCAGGCCGTGTCGCCCCGGGAGCAGAGTATGCCACGGGATCGTGCTAGATTCGCGGGCCGGAGGCGCACGTGAGCACTCATGCGGTTGGCATCGACCTGATCGAGATCGACCGTGTCGCCGCGGTGCTCGCAAAGCACCCGGAACGGTTCATCCAGAGAGTCTTCACGAGCGCCGAGGCGGCGTTCTGCCGCGGGCGGGTGCCGGAACTCGCGGCGCGCTTTTCGGCGAAGGAAGCGATGATGAAGGCGCTCGGGACAGGCGCGCGCTCGGTCGCGTGGCGGGACATCGAAGTGCTGCCCGACCGGCGGGGTAAACCGGTGGTCTACCTGTATGGCGGAGCGCGCCGTCGAGCAGACGCCATCGGGCTGGACGCGATCGACATCTCACTGACCCACCTCGCGTCCTTCGCCATGGCGGTCGTCGTGTGCACTCAGGAGCGACTGGAGCAGGATCCGATGGAAGGTCGAGCACGGCTGATTGCGCGGCTGCGTGAACGCGGCCTGCTAACCGACGACCCCGAGGGCGAAGGGATGAACTCATGAGCACCGTCCTCGGCTGGCCGGCCGCACCGATCGTGACCGCGGCGCAGATGCGCGACCTGGAAGCCGCCGCCGTCGCCGCTGGCGTATCCGAGCGCGAGTTGATGGCAAACGCGGGCCTCGCGGTGGCGCAGGAGGCATGGATGATGGCAGGCGGCTCGGACGAGCGCCCGATCCTGATCCTGGTCGGCCCGGGGAAGAATGGGGGCGACGGGCTGGTGGCGGCACTGCGGCTGGCCGAGTGGGGCCCGCCGTGCCACATCTACCTGCTGCGCGCGCGTCCGGATGACGACGCCGAATGGCGTGCCTGCCTCGACGCTGGCGTGCCCTACACGGTGGCGACAGAGGACGCCGGCTGGGCCACACTCGAACGGCTGCTCTCCGACGCGGCGGTGGCCGTGGACGCGCTGTTCGGCACGGGACTGCATCCGAAGGAACGGCCGATCGAGGGCGACGCCGCGCAGATACTCGTGCGCGTGCAGGCGGCGCGGGCCGCTGTGCCTCAGCTGCCGGTGCTCGCGGTCGACCTGCCGAGCGGCGTGGACTGCGACACGGGATACGCGGACCCGCTCACGCCGACGGCGGACGAGACCGTGACCTTCGAATGCTCGAAGGTCGGCCTGGTGACCGCGCCGGGATCCCTCTTTGCCGGGCGCGTGGTGCCGGTCGCGATCGGCGTGCCCGCCGACGCGCGGGCACGGCTGGGACTGGGTACGCTGGTGCTGCGAGAGGTACGCGCGACACTGCCGGAGCGGCCCTCGGACGGACACAAGGGGACCTTCGGCACCGCGGTCATCGCAGCCGGGTCGCGGCGGTTCCCCGGGGCGGCACGGCTCTCCGCGGAGGCGGCGGCGCGCTCCGGCTGCGGGATGGTCACGCTGGCGGCCCCCGCCTCGATCCAGCAACTGCTGATCGCGTTTCCCGATGCCACGCACGAGCCACTCCCCGACCAGGACGGCGCCCACACACCCGGTGGGGCCCGCACACTGCTCCAGACGCTTCAGCAGGGCCGCGCGCAATCGCTGCTCATCGGGCCGGGCATCGGACTCTCGGACGGTACGCGCGGGTTCGTGCAGCACCTTCTGGCGGGCCTGGACGCGGTCCAGGGGCTCGGGACGGTCGTGTTCGACGCGGACGCCCTCACGGTGCTTGCCGGTGAGCACGGCTGGCACACACGGTTCGCCACACCACGTGTCCTGACGCCCCACCCGGGCGAGGCGGCCCGGCTCGTCGGGCGGAGCGTGGAGTCGGTCCAGGCGCAACGACTGGCAACCGCGATCGAGCTGGCGGAGGCGAATCGAAGCGTGGTCATCCTGAAGGGCGCGGGCACGATCATCGCGTCGCCGGACGGCCGGGCACGGATCTCGGAAACGGCGACCTCGGCGCTGGCCCACGCCGGCACCGGGGACGTGCTGGCCGGTCTGGTAGCAGGGTTCGCCGCTCAGGGCATGGAGGCGTTCGAGGCAGCCTGTGCCGCCGTCTGGGTCCATGCGGAGGCTGCCCGGCAGTTGTCGAGCGTCTACGGGGACGCGGGCGTGCTCGCATCCGATCTCATCCGGGCGCTACCGGAGGCGCGGAAGACGCTCGAGCCGCCCCGAAGGGACGAACGGGGCGACCGGCTCGGGATGTGAAACATCCTGCCGGGGCCAGATTCGCGCACACACATCGTTGACGCGCCGGACGGTGCCAGGGCGTATAGTTCAGAGGTCGAACAGGTGTCCGTAACGCCCGGGCGGGGCAGGCGGACACCGCGGAGGAACCCCGCGTGACCGACACGAGCAGGCCTGATCCCGAGCTGACATCGGGCGACGCCAGCACTCCACCCACCGACTCCATCGCCCTCGTCTTCCCCGGCCAGGGGTCTCAGACGCCTGGGATGGGGAAGCTGGTCCATGCCAACTCGGAGGCCGCCCGGCTGACCTTCGAGGAGGCGAGCGACCTCACCGGCATCGACCTCGCCTCGCTCTGCTTCGACGCCGAGGCCGACGACCTCGCCTCGACCGAGAACACCCAGCCGGCGGTCCTGACCACTTCGGTCGCCTTCCTCCGCGCGATGCGCGAGAAGCTGAACGAGGTGGGCGGAAACGTACGCCCCCGGCTGTTCGGGGGGCACTCGCTCGGGCTGTTCAGCGCGGCTGTGGCGACAAACGCGATCTCGTTCCGGGACTCGCTCCTGATCATCATGGAGCGCTCGCGCCTGATGGGTTCGTTCAACGCAGACCGACCAGTGGGCATGGCGGCCATCATCGGCATGGACGCGGAAGCCGTGCGGCAGTTGTGCGTGGAGGCGACGCTGGGTGAGCACGACCGTGTGGACGTGGCGAACCACAACGAGGCGCAGCAGACGGTAATCTCCGGCGACGTCAGCGCCCTTGAACGCGCCATGGAAGGCGCGCGCGCGCTCCAGGCGAAGGCGATCCGGCTCAAGCTGAAGGTCTCCAGCCACACGCCGCTGCACACGGCGCAGGCTGCCGAATTCGCGCAGGTGATCCGGGAGATCCCGTTCGCCGACCCAGACCGCCCGATCGTCTCCAACATCTCCGCCGAGCTCCTGCGAACGGCCGCCGAGGTCCGCGCGGAGTTCGAGGCCCAGTTGAAGTCGCCCGTCCTATGGGCAGAGAACGTGCGCCGGATGACGCGTGAAGGGGTCGACACCTTCATCGAAGTCGGTCCGGGCCACAGCCTGTCGCGGATGGTGAAGCGGATCGCGGGCGAGGTCACCGCGGTCTCGCTGGACGACGCGCGCGACAAGCCGATCCCGATCTCCGTCCTCCCCGCCCGCCGCACGACGCCGTGACGCGCAGGGTTGTCGTCACCGGGCTGGGCCTCATCACCCCGCTCGGCAACGATGTGACCTCCAACTGGGAGGCGCTCGTCGCCGGACGGTCGGGGATCGGCACGATCACCCTCTTCGACACCAGCGCGTACGAGTTCCCGATCGCGGGCGAGGTCAGAGATTTCGACCCGGCCGAGCACGTCGACGCGAAGATCCTCCGCCGTCTCGACCGGTCCACGGTGTTCGCCATCGCCGCCGCGCAACGCGCGCTCGCCGACGCGGGAATCGACATGGCGAAAGAGGACGCGCGCCGGGTGGGGGTCGTGATCGGCACGGGCATCGGCAGCGCCCAGTTGATCGTGGAGCAGGCGGCAGTGCTGGCGGAGAAGGGGCCGCGGCGGGTTTCGCCGTTCCTCATCTCCCACATGCTCCCGGACACGGCGACCGGCCTGATCGCCATCCAGACCGGTGCACGGGGCCCAAACTTCGCCGTGACAGCGGCGTGCGCCACGGGCGGCGCCACCACCGGCGAGGCCGCCGAGATCATCGCGCGCGGCGACTGCGAGGTGATCATCGCGGGTGGCTACGAAGCGCCGCTGACGCCCGTCTACTACGCCGGGTTCAATGCGATGAAGGCCCTCGCGACCGCCGAGGACCCGACGAAGGCCGTCCGGCCGTTCGACGCCACCCGCAACGGGTTCATCCTCGGCGAGGGCGCTGGCGTGCTGATCCTCGAAGAGCTCGAACATGCCCGAGCGCGAGGCGCCCACATCTACGCGGAGTTCGTTGGGGCCGGCACGAGCAACGACGCCTATGACATGGTGGCGGCGGCCGAGGACGGGCACGGGATCGCGCAAGCGATGCGGGACGCCCTTACGCGGGCCGCGGTCGGCGTCGAGGTGATCGATTACATCAACGCGCACGGGACCGGGACGCCGCTGAACGACCGGGTGGAGACGAAGGCCATCCGCGATGTCTTCGCCGAGCACGCGGACTCGCTGATGGTCTCCTCGACCAAGTCGATGCACGGGCACATGATGGGGGCGGCGGGCGCCGTGGAAGCGGCGATCACCGTGCTGGTCTGCGAACGCGGGATCGTCCCACCGACGATCAACTACGCGTCCCCGGACCCGGCATGTGACCTGGACTACGTCCCGAACGAGGCGCGCCGCTCCGCCGTGCGGTATGGGATGAGCACTTCGGTGGGCCTCGGCGGCCACAACTCCGCCTTGATCGTGAAGCGGTGGGAGGGGGACTGATGGATCGTCGAGTCGTGGTGACCGGTGCGGGGATGTTCAGCGCCTTAGGCGCGGGGCGCGAGGCGACCTGGCAGGCACTGCTCGCCGGCACGAACGGGATCCGTCCGATCACCCGCGTGGAGACGGAGGACCTGCCGACCCGCGTCGCCGGTGAGGTGCCCGAGTTCGACCTGTCCACCTACCTCGACCGCAAGGAGGCGAAGCGGATGGACCGTTTCACCCACCTTGCGGTAATGGCGGCGGGCGAGGCGCTGGAGCACTCCGGGCTGGACGTCGCGGCGGATGCGGACGAGATCGGGTGCATGATCGGCTCCGGCATCGGCGGGATGGAGACGCTGGAGCAGGAGTTCAAGGTCTTCTTCGAGAAGCCGACGCGCGTATCGCCGTTCCTCGTACCCATGTTCATCCCCGACATGGCAGCCGGACAGACGTCAATCCGCTTTGGACTGCGCGGCCCCAACTTCAACACGGTCTCCGCCTGCGCGTCGGGCGCGGACGCGATCGGCACCGCGCTCGAGACGATCCGTCGGGGAGACGCCGTCGCGATGGTGGCCGGCGGGGCCGAGGCCTCTGTCACGCGCATGACGATCGCCGCATTCGCCGCGTCGCGCGCGCTGTCGCGCAACAACGACCCGGAGACGGCCAGCCGGCCGTTTGACCTCAACCGCGACGGCTTCGTCCTCGGCGAGGGCGCGGGCATCCTCGTCCTCGAGGAACGCGGGCATGCCGAGGCCCGTGGTGCGACCATCCTCGCCGAACTCACGGCATACGGGCAGTCGGCGGACGCCTTCCACGTCACGCAGCCGTCCGAGAACGGCGAGGGGGCCGCGCGGGCCATGCGGATCGCGCTGAAGAAGGCGGGCATCGACGCTGCGGAGATCGATTACGTCAATGCTCACGGGACAAGCACCCCGCTCAACGACAAGTTCGAGACGCTGTCGCTGAAGGCGGTCTTCGGCGAGTCGATGCCCGGCATCCCGGTCTCGTCCAGCAAGTCGATGTTCGGGCACACGCTGGGCGCGGCGGGCGGCCTCGAGGCGGCGGTCACGGTGCTGTCGATCCGCGACCAGCGGATCCACCAGACGCTGCATCTGCTGACGCCCGACCCCGACTGCGACCTGGACTACGTGGCCGGCGGCCCGCGCGACGTAAGCCTGAAGCACGCGATGTCGAACTCGCTGGGGTTCGGCGGGCACAACTCCTCGCTGATCTTCAGCCGCTACGAGGGATAGCCGTCCGTGGTCGCCCCCGAGGCGGCTCCGGCACGCGTCCTAACGGGATCCGGTGGGCTCTGGCGCATCGACGCCACGCCCGACCTCGGTGGCTTCGACGATGCGGGGCCCGGCCTCCCGCCGCTGATGCGGCTGCTGCTGGCGCGCCGAGGCGTCACGACCGCCGATGCGGCGCGACGGTTCCTCGGCAGTCCGCGCGACCTGACCGACCCTCGGCTGATGCCCAACCTCGAAGTCGCGGTGGAACGGCTCGGCCGTGCCTGCCGTGCGGGCGAGACGGTGGCCGTCTACGGCGACTACGACGTGGACGGCGTGACGGCGACGGCTGTGCTGACCGAGGGGCTCCGCGCCCTCGGCGCGGTGCCGATGCCGTACCTGCCCGACCGCTTCACCGAGGGGTACGGGCCCAACGTGCGAGCGATCCGGCGGCTCGCCGACCAGGGCGCGACCCTCCTCGTCACGGCGGACACCGGCACATCGGCGGTGGACGAGGTGGCGGAGGCGAACGGGCTGGGGATGGACGTCGTGGTGATCGACCACCACACCATCCCGGAGCGACTGCCGGAAGCCCTCGCGATCGTGAACCCCAAGTTGAACGGGAACGCGTACGGCTCGGAGCCGGCGGCAGTCGGCGTCGCCTACAAGGTGATCCACGACCTGCACGACCGCCTCGGCCAGTCCTACGACCCGGCCCCGCACCGCGCGCTCGTCGCCCTCGGCACGGTGTGTGACCTCGCGCCGCTGCTCGGCGAGTGCCGCGACCTCCTCCGCATCGGCCTCGATGCGCTCCGCACGACGAGGCGGCCCGGGCTGCTCGCGCTGTGCGCGGTCGCGGGGATCGAGCCGCGCCTGGTCGACGCGGAGAGCATCGGGTGGGTGATCGGACCACGGCTGAACGCCGCCGGCCGGATGGCTCACGCGCGGATCGCCCTCGACCTCCTGCTCGCGCCAACCATCGAGGAAGCGCGGACGATCGCCGCGGAGATCGAGCAGCTGAACGACGACCGCCGCGCCGCCACGACGCACGCGGTCGAGCTCGCGCGGGCGCTCGCCGGCGACACGCCGCCGTCGTTGATCGTGGTGGACTCCAGCGAGATGTCCTCGGGCATCATCGGCCTGGTGGCCGCGCGACTGGCTGAGGAATTCCACCGGCCGGCGATCGCCATCGGCATCGAGGGGGGTGAGGGACGGGGATCCTGCCGGTCCATCCCGGAGTTCGACGTCACGGCGCTCCTCCAGCGCAACGCTGACCTCTTTCTGCGCTACGGGGGACACCGCGCCGCCGCTGGCTTCTCGGTAGCGCCAGAGCGCATCCCGGAGATGCGGGCACGGCTGGTCGAAGACACCGCGCGGCACCTCGACCCGACCGCGCTGGTCGCCGCACTGGAGGTGGATGCGGAACTGCCGCTGGCCGAAGTCGACCGGCGGATGGTGCAGTGGCTGGGACTGTTGGGGCCGTTCGGGAACGGCAACCCGGCGCCGATCTTTCTGGCACGGCGCGTGCGAGTGACCGACAGCCGGACGGTCGGCGCGGACGGCGCGCACCTGCAGATGTCGTTGCGTGCGGGGAACGTGACGTGGCGCGCGATCGCGTTCCGGCAGGCGGCCGCCGCGGTCGCGCCTGGTGAAGACGCCGACGTGGTCTACACGTTCCG
Organism: Chloroflexota bacterium; assembly: GCA_016875635.1. Taxonomy (GTDB): domain Bacteria; phylum Chloroflexota; class Dehalococcoidia; order UBA2979; family UBA2979; genus SURF-43. Next base: position 19,912 of record VGPD01000006.1, on the reverse strand, counting down.
TTCCGACCAGTTCGGGGGAGAGGCTCGTCTACAGATCGAGGTGCTGGACCTCCGTCCAGCGTCGGACGACGGGTTCGAGACGGCCCGATAGGCTATCGGTCGTCCTCTTCGGCATGTTCGCGCGCGCCCTCGCGCGTCCAGAGCGCCTCGTACCGCCGCCCGAGAATTGCGTCGAGTTGCTCGGCACGTTCGAGGCTCTGCAGCTGCGCCAGGCAGGCCTCTGCAGCGGGGTGGTCATCAATCCGCCGCAGCAGGCATTCCCAGACACCGGTCGCGACCACCGTCTGCACGCGCATCTGCCACGGGATCATCGTGATCGACTCGGGGCGGGGGAGCATCGGACGGAGGCGGCGCAGGGAGCGGAGGCGTTCAGCGGTGTCACGCGCCATCGGCACCACGCGCACCATCGTGGGCACATTGTCCGCACGGCGGGCGTCGACGAGGAGGGTCCGGCCGATGAGCGGGAAGTAGACGGTGATCACCTCGGCCTCGGCGATGTTCTGACAGACGGCCGTGAGGTCGAGTTCCACACCGTCGTCGATCATTCCCCGGCCTTCCCCGCCGCATCCCTCACATGGTGGTGAGGGCTCCCTGAGTGTCGCAGGCGCCGCCGTTCGGCGCTATGCACGAACAAGTCGTAAGAACCGATGCCGGCCGACGCGTATCTCATCCCCGGGCTGCACGGGCAGGACTGCATCAGCGATCGGTGCGCCGTTCACGCTCACGGCGCCCTGAGCGACGAGCCTGCGGACTTCGCCGTTGCTCTTCGCAAGGCGGGCCGCAACAAGGACCACCGCCAGCGACGCCTCGCCCTCGACCGCGTGCTCCGGCATCTCCTCCGGAGTTTCGCGACGCTGGAACGTGGATTCGAAGTAGGTGCGGGCGGCCTCGGCGGCGGTGCGGCCATGGAAGACGGCAGTGATCTCCTCGGCGAGACGCTTCTTGGCCTCCATCGGACGAGACACCCCGGCCTCGAGGTCGCGCGCGATGGCATCCACCTCGGCCGGCCGGAGCGGAGTCGCGAGCGTGTAGTAGTTCACGATCGCGAAGTCGGGGATCGACATCACCTTGCCGAACATCTCGTTCGGTGGGTCGGTCAGGCCGACGTAATTGCCGAGCGACTTCGACATCTTCTCGTGGCCATCAGTGCCAACGAGGATCGGGAGGGTGATGCAGACCTGCGGTCGCTGGCCTTGCGCCTCCTGCAGCTGGCGGCCCGCCATCAGGTTGAAGAGCTGGTCGGAGCCGCCGATCTGGACATCCGTCTCCATGTGGAAGGCGTCGTACGCCTGGAGCATGGCGTACAGGAGTTCGGAGACGTGGATCGGGACACCCTCGTCATACCTTTTCGCGAAGTTCTCGCGACGGAGGAACTGGGCGACGGTGTACTGCCCGGTGAGGCGCAGCACGTCTGCAAAACCGAGGGCGTTCAGCCAGTCGGCGTTGTAGGCGACCTTCGTCTTCGCACGGTCGAGGATGACGAACGCCTGGTCGGTGTAGGTTTTCGCATTCTCCGCGACCTCCGCGGGCGTCAGGATCGGGCGGGTGGCGTCCTTACCCGTCGGGTCGCCGATGAGCGCCGTGAAGTTACCGACCAGGAACGTGACATCGTGCCCGAACTCCTGGAACTGCCGCAGTTTGCGCATGGGGACCGCATGGCCGAGATGGAGGTCGACCTTCGTCGGGTCGAAGCCGCAGTAGACGCGCAGCGGACGGTCTTCCTCGAGACGAGCGCGCAGCTCGCGCTCCATCGAGCGCCGCGTGGCGTCGTCACCGAAATCGGTGCCCGCCATGTAGACACGCATCTGCTCCTCGACGGGAGCCATTTTGCGGGTCATGCGAGCCAGGCCCGTGCCGCAGCGGCATCCTGCTTAATCTGCGCGACGAGGGCGTCGACGCCATCGAACCGCTGCTCGACACGCAAGCGGTGGAGCAGTTCGACGGTCACGACCTGGCCGTACATGTCGCCTTCGAAGTCGAAGACATGGGTCTCCACGCGACGTGACGAGCCATCGAAGGTCGGCCGGGTACCGACGTTGGTCACGGCGCTGAAGATGCCTCGCGGGAGGTAGGCGCGTGTGACATAGACACCATCCGGCGGCAGCGCCCGGTCCGCGCTCACGCCGATGTTCAAGGTGGGGAACCCGATCGTGCGCCCGCGCTGGTCGCCCAGCACCACCGGGCCGCGCAGCGAGAACGGCCGCCCGAGGAGCGCCTGGACCTCCTCCATCTCGCCAGCGGCGAGCGCCGTCCGGATCCGTGTGGACGAGATCGGCGCGCTGCCCGCGCCATGGTCAACGAGGTCGACAGGCAGGACCTCGAAGCCCTGTTCCCGGCCGATCTCCGCCAGGCGGGCCACCGTCCCCTCACCGCCGCGCCCGAGACGGAAGTCCGCGCCCACCACGATGAGCCGGACGTGGGCCTCTTCGACCAGCAGCCGGCAGAAGTCCTCCGCGCTCACCTGCTGCACTTCGGAGGTGAACTGGAGCACCGCCACGAAGTCGACCCCGCACGCGCGCAGCAGTTCCACCCGGTGTTCCAGTGAGGCGAGGTACTCGAAGGGCTGGTCGGGGCGGATGACGGTGCGCGGGTGTGGGTGGAAGGTCACCACGCCACCCGTGAGCCCACGAGACCGGCCTTCATCCAGCATCCGCTTGATCAGCGCCTGGTGGCCGGCGTGGACGCCGTCGAAGACGCCGATGGAGAGCGCGTGGTCTCCCGGTGTGACGCTGCGGCGGAGTTCGTCGCGGACGAGGAGCATCAGTCGCCTCCTGCGATACGGACGATGCCCCTACACACCGGTGAAGTCCTCGGATGCCTCGGCGGTCGCCACCGCATCTCGCGTCGCACCGGCAAGGCGCACCAGTTCGATGTCCCCGAAGGCGTCGGACTGCTGCGCGGCCAGGTACCGCTGCTTGATCAGTTCGAGGACGGCCATGAAGTCGACGATGACCATCGTGCGCGAGGTCGCCCCTTCGATCAGGCGGCGGAACGAGGTGCGTCCATCGCGGTCGAGGAGGTCCGCGAGGCGGCTCATGCGGTCGCGGAGCCGGACGGTCTCTCGTGCCACCTCCCCCGCGGGCTCCTCGTCCGGCAGCCGGGCGATCACCTCGCGGATCATGTCCACGAGCGAGGATAGCGTGACGGTGTCGAGGCCGGTGGGCATCGGCACCTTTGGCGGCACGACTTCGCGACGGTAGGTGCCGTGGCCACCGTCACGTGCGCGGAGGAACTCGGCGGCCTGCTTGAAGCGACGGTAGTCCCGCAGCGCCTCCACGAGGCCCCGGATGTCGGCGGCGGTGTCCTCTTCGTCTTCGACCACCGCGTCCGTCTCGCGCGGGAGGAGCGCCCGCGATTTCAGGAGGAGCAGCCGCGCACCGATCGCGATGAACTCGGCAAGCGCGCCGATATCGATGTGCTCGCGCGAGCGGAGATGCTGGAGGTACTGGTCGGTGACCTGGAGCAGTGACACTTCCGTCACGTCAAGCTCAGAGGACTCGATGAGGTGCAGCAGCAGGGCCAGCGGGCCCTCGAACGCGGGGAGCGTCAACGAAAAGTCGGGCTCAACATCCGGGATGCCGTCGGCGGGCATATCTGAAGACGCGTCGGCCGGTGTCTCCCCCGGAAGGGGAGACACCGGTGCGACCGCGTCCTGCTCGGATGTCACGGGAGCGACTAGCGTGCCGCGGCGCGCGCGGGGACATCCGCGAACGGCCGGCCGATCGCGGTTGCGAGCGCGCGCGCGTCGTTCGCCATCTCAGCGAAGTTGGCCGGCGTGAGCGACTGCGCACCGTCGGAGAGCGCGTGGTCCGGGTTCGGGTGGACCTCGATCTCGAGGCCGTCAGCACCGACGGCGATCGACGCCATCGTCATCGGACGGACGAGATACCACTTGCCGGTGCCGTGCGACGGGTCGGAGATGACCGGCAGGTGGGACAGCCGCTTCACGAGCGCGATGGCATTGAGATCCATAGTGTTGCGCGTCGCGGTCTCGAACGTCCGGATGCCGCGTTCGCAGAGCATCACGTTCGGGTTGTTCTGCGACAGGATGTACTCGGAGGCGAGCAGCCATTCTTCGATGGTCCCGGCCATGCCGCGCTTCAGGAGGACGGGCTTCCCCGTCTTCCCCGCCTGCTCCAGCAGCACGAAGTTCTGCATGTTGCGGGCGCCGATCTGGATGATGTCCGTGTACTGCGCGACCGCGTCAATATCGCGGACCGACAGGCACTCGGTGATGACGGGCATCCCGAGTTCGTCTCCCGCCTGGCGCAGCATCTTCAACCCCGGGACGCCGAGGCCCTGGAAGGCATACGGGGACGACCGCGGCTTGAACGCGCCGCCGCGCAGGACGTGCGCACCGGCCTCGCGGACGCCCTTGGCGGAGGCCCACAGTTGATCCTCGGTCTCGATGGAGCACGGGCCCGCCATGAAGACAGGACGGCCGCCGCCGATCTTCACGCCGAAACCGACGTCGATCACGGTATCGGCGGGGTGTGTCTCACGGCTGGAGAGTTTGTAGGGCTTCGAGACGCGGATGACTTCGTCGACGCCCTGCATCATGGACATTTCGTCCCGGTGGTCCTGCAGGACCTGGCCGAGGGCAGCGATGACGGTGCGGGTCGCACCGTGGATCGGCTGGGCTTTCAGGCCGAAGTTGGCGAGCCGCTCCGAGACGGCCTCCGCCTGGGCCGGGGTGTGGTCGGGCTTCATCACGATGATCACGGTTATGCCTCCGAAGCGTCCACGAGGTCGCGGCGCAACGCCTTGGCCTCGTGCAGGTACACATGTTTGAGATCGGTCGCCGCCCGCTCGGTGTTGACGTGCATCAGCACGCGGATGCAGCGCGGGAGCGACCCGGGGACGTTCATGACATGCATGCACTCGAGCGCGATGTAGGTCCAGCCCATCTCTCGGGCGGCGACCGCGGGGAATTCCGCGTTCAGGTCGACCGTGGTGGTGAACACGACCGAGGCGATGTAGTCCGTGTCAAGGTAATTCCGGCGGACGATCTCCGAGAGGAGTTCCTTCGTCGCCTCGAGGATTTCCTCGCGCGAATTGGAACGCACGGTGGTGGCGCCGCGGATACCTCGGACTAGCATCATGGGTGTTGGTCTCCGTCTGTCAGACTCGATGCAGCCGGCCGCGCAAGGCGGCCCGGTCACGAGCCAAACGACCCGGCCGTGGTCGCCACGGACCGGGTCGCCTGGCTCCGCGTATAGGACGCGGAAACGCGGCGCGCCGCATGGCGCTGCTCGCGGTGCCAGGTGCCGGTGTTACGACACACGACCGGTAATCTCCTCCAGGAACCGCCGCGCCACGGCCGGCCGTTCCTCGCTGGACGCCTCCGCCACGGAGCGGACGAAGGCGCTGCCAATCACCACTCCGTCGGCAAGTTCCCCGATGGCGCGCACATGCTCGCGCCGGGAGATACCGAACCCCACCGCGAGCGGCAGGTCCGTCTGCTCGCGCACCCGGGACAGCAGCCCGGGCAGCTCGCTGGAGACCTCCGCGCGCTCGCCGGTGATACCGACGAAGCCCACGCAGTAAATGAACCCGCTGCCATGCTCTGCGATGAGCCGGATCCGATCCGGCGTCGCCGTCGGTGGCAACAGATACACCATATGCAGGCCCGCCGCACGTACCAGGCCCTCGAGTTCCCCTGCCTCCTGAGGAGGCAGGTCAACCACAATGAAGCCATCGACGCCGGCGGACGCAGCGTCCTCCACGAACCGCTCCAGCCCGTGGGCCAGAATGGTGTTGAAGTATCCCATAACGAGTAAGGGGGCGCGAACCCCCCGTGAGCGAAGCGTCCGGACGGCCTCGAAGACCGTCTCGGCCGTGCAGCCGTTGGCGATCGCCCGGGTGTAGGCGACCTGGTTCACGGGACCGTCTCCCAGCGGGTCGGAGAAGGGCATCCCGATCTCGAACCCGTCCGCGCCACCCTCGATCGCGGCCTCCACGAGGCGAACCGTATCGTCCAGCTCGGGCCAGCCCGCCGGAAGGAATGGGAGCACCGCCGGGCGGTGCTCCGCTCGCGTACGGGCGAACATCTCGGCCAGCCGGTCGGTCACGAACCCACCCCCGCGAGCGTTGCGACAAAGGAGACGGAGTTAAAGATCGCGTGTGCGGCAATGGGCGTCCAGAGCGACCCGGAGGCATGGTACGCCCACGCGAAGATGAGGCCGATCAAGAAGAACGGCAGGATCACCCCCACGTTGAGGTGGAACAGGGAAAACGCCAGCGCGGAGAGGATCAGGCCGGCCGCCAGCCCCATCCGTCCGTGGACGGCCCGGAACAGGAACCCCCGGAAGAACACCTCCTCCGACAGCGGCGCCAGCGCCATGACGCTGACCCCGAGGACGAACCACACGGCCGAGGTGTTGGCCGGCGAGTCCGGGATCCCGTTCCCCTCCTTCAACAGACCGAGGTCAGCGCCCGTGAGCCGTTCGACCGCCAGGATGGCGAGGCCGTAGACGATCAGGGAGGCGTAGGCACCGGCGACCGCGTAGCCGACTGGCAGCCACGACTGCGGCGGGTCGAGGCCAAGGTCGACCCCGCCGATTCCCCGGCGGCGGGCGACGAGCCAGACAACGCAACCGATCCACGCCTCCAGGAACAGGGTGACCGTGGCCGCGACCAGCGCACCCGCGGTGTCCAGTTCCGGGTCAACACCCAGTGCGAGCGAAACCCCCACGAGCACACCCAGCAGCACCGCGTAGCCAAGCAGCAGCAGCGCGAGGCCGGCCGCGAGGTCGGACAGACGCCAGCGGGAGGGCGGCAGGGCCGTCGGCGGTGCGGGGGATACGGTTGCGGGCAACGGGCCTCCAGATTCGCCTTGGGATGCATTCAGGCTACACCGGCAGCCCGCGGAAGACTCGCACGATACGCTCAGAAGGGAAGGCGGCCCCGATGCGGCAGATAACTCACGTCATCTACGACCTCGACGGCACGCTGCTCGACACGGAGCCGCTGTACCGGCTCGCCACGCAGGAGATCCTCGACCGCTACGGCGCCGCGCTCACCGTCGAGCTCCGGGCGTCGATGATCGGCCGCCCGACGCCGGTCGCGGCGCGGATCCTTGTCGAAACCACCGGGATCCCGATGTCGCCCGAGGCGTTCGCCGTGGAGCGCGACGCACGTCTCGTCTCGCTCTTTCGGACGGCGCAACCCACGCGGGGGGCGCTCGAACTCACGAGCCATCTACGGGCACGCGGCGTCGCACAGGCCGTCGCGACATCCTCGATGCGCCACTCGCTGGAGGCGAAGCGGGTATCCCGGCCGGAGTGGTTCGCGACGTTCGATGCGATCGTGACCTCGGAGGATGTCCTCCACGGGAAGCCCGCGCCGGACATCTTCCTGGAGGCCGCGCGACGCATCGGCGCGACACCGGAGGCGTGCCTGGTGTTCGAGGACGCGCCGCTGGGCGTGGAGGCGGCGCTGGCGGCCGGAATGGCGGTCGTCGCGCTGCCAGAGGCCGGGCACGAAGGTCTCGTCGGCGGGGCGCACCAAATCCTCGCGCACCTCGGTGAATTCGACCCGCACCCGTGGGGGCTGCCGGGGTTCGTGCGCTAGACGGCTAGACGGTCACCCCGAGCGCCTCTGCGACGGTGTTCATGTCTTTGTCGCCGCGGCCGGACAGGTTGATGATCACGAGGTCGTCCGGACGGAACGTCCCCTTCATCTTGATCACCTGAGCCACCGCGTGACTGCTCTCGAGCGCCGGGATGATCCCCTCCAGACGGGAGAGGGTCTGGAGCGCCGCGAGCGCCTCGTCGTCCGTGACGGAGCGGTACTCGGCACGCTCGCTGATCTTGAGGTAGGCGTGCTCCGGACCGACTCCGGGGTAGTCGAGGCCGGCCGAGATCGAGTGAGCCTCCTGCACCTGGCCGTGTTCGTCCTGCAGCAGGAACGAGCGTGCGCCATGGAGGACGCCGGGACGGCCCTTCCCGAGCGTCGCGGCGTGCCGCTTGTCGAGGCCCTCACCCGCCGCCTCGACGCCGATCAGGCGCACGGGGTCATCGCGGAAGGCGTGGAACAGCCCCATCGCGTTGGAACCGCCACCGACGCAGGCGACTGCGATGGTGGGAAGGCGGCCTTCCTTCGCGAGGATCTGCTCCCGCGCCTCGATGCCGATCACGGACTGGAAGTCACGCACCATCGCCGGATAGGGGTGCGGTCCGACGACGGAACCGATGATGTAGTAGGTGTCGCGGACGTTCGTGACCCAGTCACGGATCGCCTCGTTCGTCGCGTCCTTCAGGGTGCGCGAGCCAGAAGAGACCGGGCGCACCTCCGCACCGAGGATCTTCATCTTGAAGACATTCAGCGACTGGCGACGGATGTCCTCTTCGCCCATGTAGATGATGCAGTCCAGGCCAAACAGCGCGCAGACGGTGGCGGTAGCGACGCCGTGCTGCCCGGCGCCGGTCTCCGCGATGATCCGGCGCTTCCCCATCCGACGGGCCAGCAGTCCCTGGGCGATGACGGCATTGATCTTATGCGCACCGGTGTGGTTCAGGTCCTCCCGCTTGAGGTACACCTTCGCGCCCACCGCAGCGGAGAGGCGCGCGGTGTGCGTAAGCGGCGAAGGACGCCCCACGTAGTCACGGAGCAGGTCGTCCAGTTCCTTCCGGAACGCGGGATCGCGGATCGCCTCGTGATAGGCGAACTCAAGCTCGGCGAGCGCCGGCATCAGCGTCTCGGGGACGTACTGGCCGCCGAATTCCCCGAAGTGGCCATGCTCGTCCGGCACCGAGGCCATCGGCGTATGGGTCGTCATCGAGCACCTCCCCCCGCGTCGGCGGCCCGCACGGCCTGCACAAACGCGCGCACTTTCGCGTGGTCTTTGCGGCCATCGGTCTCGGTGCCGCTCGACACATCGACCGCCCACGGACGCACTCGGGCGACCGCCTCCGTCACGTTGAACGGCGTGAGGCCACCCGCGAGGAAGATCGGCAGCCTTGCGGCCATCCGTGCCGCCACGTCCCAGTCGAACACCTGGCCGCTCCCGCCCCGGTAGGGGCCGTGCGCAGAATCGAGCATGAGGGCGACAGCGAAGCCCGGACGGACATCGGCGAGCGGGTCAGCCGGGGTATCCACCGGGCCGACGTGGAGGACCTGGATGACCTGCTTTGCCACCAGCAGGCAGTCCTCCCACGTCTCGTCGCCGGACAACTGGACGAGGTCGACGCCCGCCTCCTCGGCGAGTTCGTTCACCTCTTCGATCGGCTGGTCGGCGAAGACGCCGACAGTGAGCGGTCGCTTCATCCCGAGGTACGCCGTCAGCACCTGAGCGCCGTGACGGAACCACGGCTCCAGTTCCTCGCGTCCGTGGGCCAGCGATGGCGGCGGCGCGAAGATCTCCTGCTGCGCCAGTGGCCCGCCGAGGGCGCGCACCATCGCCTGCGCCTCCTCCACGTCCACGCGCCGGCGCGAGTCCGCGAACATCATGCCGACGAAGTCCGCCCCGGCCTCGGCGGCAGCCAGGACATCGTCGGGGGTACGGTTGCCACAGATTTTCACGTAGGTCACGCGCGCACCTCGCTCAGTACATCGTCAACCAGCATGAGTTCACGCGCCTTCGCGGCGATGTCGCCCGCCGTGACGAGCGCTTCGCCGACGAGCAGGGCGTGCGCGCCGCACGCGGCCATCCGCCGCGCGTCAGCCGCGTGCCGGATGGCGCTCTCCGCGACCAGCGTGATGTCTTCCGGCACCACGGCCGCGACACGCTCGGTCGTGCCGAGGTCCTCGGTGAAGGTACGCAGGTCACGGTTGTTCACGCCAAGGACGGTGGCGCCAGCGTCGAGCGCGACACGCATCTCTGCCACGTCGTGCACCTCGACGAGGGCCTGCATGCCGAGGGCCCGTGTCTCGGCCAGCAGCGACGTGAGCGCCGTGGACTCCAGCATCATCACGATGAGCAGCAGCGCGTCCGCACCGGCAGCCCGCGCTTCAAGCACCTGGTACGAGTCGAAGATGAAGTCCTTGCGGAGGAGTGCAGGACGTTCGGCGTCATCCCCGAATGCCCGACGCACCCCTTCGAGGTCGGCGATGCTGCCCCGGAAGTGATCGGGCTCGGTGAGCACGGAGATCGCCGCCACACCGGCGTCCGCATAGGCGTGTGCCTGGGCGACGGCGTCGAGGTTGGCGTCGAAGACGCCCTTGCTTGGACTCGCACGCTTCACTTCGCCGATCAGACGCAGACGGGCGCCAGGCGGTGTGGCGAGACGCCCGTTCCGCAACCGCATGGCGAAGTCGATGGCGGGGGAGGCCTTCTCGACGAGATCGTGAAGCGCGGCCTCAGGGCGGCGCGCACGGTCCTCGGCCAGACGGATACGGCGATCCGCCACGATCCGGTCGAGGATGGTGCCGGTGGTCCGCGCGTCCATCAGTCGCCTCGCTACTTCGCGAGGCGGCGCGTCGCCTCGACGAACGCGCCGACCCGTGCGGCGGCGTCGCCCTCTTCGATGGCCTTGATCGCCTGCTCGACGCCCTGCTGGAGCGAAGCGGCGAGGCCCGCCACGTAGAGCCCGGCGCCTGCCTGCGCGCAGACGAGGTCGCGCAGCGCCAGCGGGCCCTCGCCCGCGAAGACGTTGCGCAGCAGTTCTGCGTTCTGCTGGGGGTTGCCCCCCTCGATCGCCTCGGGTTTGTGGAGCGTCAGACCGAGGTCGAACGGGGTCACGGTGCGCTGCGTCACGGTGTCCCCGCGCACCTCGAAGACCGTGCTCGCACCGGTGACGGTGATGTCGTCCAGCCCGTCCTCGCCGGTGACGACCAGCCCATGGCGCATGCCCAGGCGGAGCAGGACGTGGGCGAGTGTCTCGGCCAGCGTCACGCTCGGCGCGCCGAGGACGTGGCAGGTGGCACCGGCGGGATTCGTGAGCGGCCCCAGGATGTTGAAGACAGTACGGAACCCAAGCTGCGGCCGCAGAGGCCCCGCGAATTTCATCGCCGGGTGGAAGGTCTGGGCGAACATGAAGCCGACGCCCGTGCGGCGGATGCACTCTGCCACCTGTTCCGGCCCCAGGGTCACGACCGCACCCAGCGCCTCCAGCAGGTCGGCGGACCCCGACTGCGAGGTCATAGCGCGGTTGCCATGTTTCGCGACCTTGGCGCCTGCAGCGGCCGCCACGAAGGCGGCAGCCGTCGAGGCGTTGAAGATCTTCCGGTTCGAGCCGCCCGTCCCGCAGGTGTCGAGCAGCGGCTTCACTTCAACGGAGACGTGCAGCGACGCCTCACGCATCGCCTTCGCCATCCCGGTAATCTCATCGACGGTCTCGCCCTTGAGACGGAGCGCCGTCACAAATGCGCCAAACTGTGCCTCGGTGGCGCGCTCGCCCTCGGCGTCCGGCTGGCCGGCGCGCATGATCTCACGCATGGCGTCGCGCGCCTCGTCCTCGGTGAGGCTGCGGCGATCATCGATCAGCGCGGCGAGGGCTTGCTTGATCACCGGCGCACCTCCTGCGCGACCGCGCCCTGTCTCATTGCCAGGAAGTTACGCAGCAACGCATGGCCGTGCTGGGTCATGATCGACTCCGGGTGGAACTGCACGCCCTCGATCGCGAATGTGCGGTGCCGGACGCCCATGATCACGCCGCTCTCGGACGTCGCGCTGACCTCGAGGACAGCGGGGACGCTGTCGGGCGCGATCGCGAGCGAATGATACCGAATCGCCTCGAACGGGTTCGGCAGGCCGGCGAACACGCCCTTGCCGTCATGCGTGACCATGCTCGTCTTGCCGTGCATGATCTCGCCTGCGGAGGTGACGACTCCTCCGAACGCCTCCCCGATGCACTGGTGCCCGAGGCACACCCCGAGCAGCGGCGCCTTGCCGGCGAAGGCATGGATGAGGTCGACGGAGATGCCCGCCTCCGTGGGCGAACATGGGCCGGGCGAGATCACGACATGGTCCGGCCTCATCTGCAGGCAGTCTTCGACCGAGATCTGGTCGTTGCGGTGGACCTCCACCTGCTCGCCCAGCTCGGCGAGGTACTGGTAGAGGTTGTAGGTGAACGAGTCGTAGTTATCGATGAGCAGCAGCATCGTGCCTCCTAGGCGCCGGAAGCGCGGGCGGCCAGAGCCTGCGCCATCCCGCGGATCTGTCCGGCGTGGTTGCGGTAATGGACCGCGATCTTCTCGAAGCGGTCGCCGACCTGGACGACACCCTGCTCGGGATGGTCGAGGTAAAGCGCCAGCAGCTCCGGCGTCACCTCCCCGAGGTAGGCGCGCGTCTCGCTCGACATCGCGGCGAGCCGGTCGCGCAGCGTACGTTCGTCCTCGGCGGGTCGGAGGCGAAACGCATCCTCCCACTGGGCCTCGTTGAACGGCCGCCACCGCTGCCCGAAGCCACCCGCGCACCGGCGGGTTTCGTTGCGGTAGTACGCCTCCACATCCGCAACATGCGCGAACACGTCGAGCGGCGACCAGCCCGAGGCGTCCGGTGTCGAGCGGAGGTGGGGCGGGACCGCGTCGAACGCGGCGATCAGGTCGGCGCGGGCGCTGGCGAGGTCGGCGATGAGCATCTCCCGGTCGTACTCGCGCGGCACGATCGCACCGGTGTTCTCCTCGAAGGCCGTCTTCAGCCAGTCGCGCACCTCAGGCAGAAGGTCAATGGCGCCCGGTGCGCCGGGAGAAACCCAGACGGCGTCCGCGTAGGCCTCTGACCCGAAGCGCGGCTCGCCCGTCCAGCCGACGCAGGTGAAGGCGTTCACGATGAACCGCTCGCCGTTGGTGACGGCGTTCGCGTAGATCGTGTCGAGAAAGTCGTACTCACCCGGCTCCACATGGAGCGCGTCGCGCAGCATCCGCTCCAGGGCGTCCTCCGCGGTCTCGTGGTCGGGCACGCCGGTGAGGGGCATCGACCACTTGTCGGAGAACGGACTGGCCGCGGGGTGTTGCACGAGCAACACGAGGCCGTCCTCGCGCACCATGACTGCGCCGGTGAGCAAACGCGGGCCGGCGGGCGGCACTACTCGTACCCCAGGCTTCCGGCGGGGCCGCCACCCTCGCCGCGCTCGGCGTCATCAATGGCCGCGAGCAGGGCACGCGCCTTGTGGCCGCACTCCTCGAACTCCTTCACCGGATCGGAGTCGTACACGATGCCGGCTCCCGCCTGGACGTGCGCTTTGCCGTCTTTCATCACCAGCGTGCGGATCGTGATGCACGTCTCGATGTTCCCTGACAGGTCGAAGAAGCCAACGCCACCGGCGTACGGCCCGCGGCGGTCGGGCTCCATGTCCGCGATGATCTCCATCGCACGGATCTTCGGCGCGCCGGAGACGGTGCCCGCCGGGTACGCCGCGCGCAGGGCGTCATAGGCGGTCATCGCCGGGTCGAGCTGCCCGGTGACGTGGCTGACCAGGTGCATGACGTGCGAGTAGTACTCAAGGTCGAGCTGCTGCGTGACCTTCACGGTGCCGGGCTTCGAAACACGTCCCACGTCGTTCCTTCCGAGGTCGAGGAGCATCACATGCTCCGCGATCTCCTTCGGGTCGTGGCTGAGTTCCTCCCCCAACCGCTCGTCTTCCAGCACGTTCGCGCCGCGCGGACGCGTCCCGGCGATGGGGTGCACCTCGACGAGCCCGTCCTCGATGTTCACCAGCAGTTCTGGCGACGAGCCGACGAGGGATGTCTCGCCAAACCGGAGGTAGAAGAGGTACGGCGACGGGTTGATCGTGCGCAGACTCCGGTAGACCTCGAATGGATGGGCACCCGTCTCGCGGGTGAAGCGCTGCGAGAGCACAACCTGGATGATGTCGCCCGCCCGGATGTACTCCTTGCAGCGAACGACGGCGTCCAGGAAATCCTGCTTCTCCCAGTTGCTGCTCACCTCGCGGCCGGAAGGGGCGCTGTGCGGGACATACGGTAACGCGCCCAGCGGCCGCCCGAGGCGTTCCACCAGTTCGTCGATCCGGCGCTCCGCAGCGCGGTACGAGGATTCGATATCGCCGTCCAGCCGGACATGCGCCACAACCTTGATCGTGTGCTTCAGGTGGTCGAAGACGAGCAGCGAATCGATGAACATCAGCCACGACTCGGGAACACCGAGGGTGTCCACCGGGGGGACCGGGACGCGTGGCTCGAAGTGGGCGACTGCCTCGTACGCCAGGTAGCCGACGGCGCCGCCATGGAAGCGCGGGAGCCCGGCCACGGCAACGGCCTTAGATCGCTCCAGCTCCTTCCGGACGACCTCGAGCGGGTCTCCGTCGGCGTGCTCGCCGGCGAAGACGCGATACGGCTCGGTGCCGATAAAGGAGTAGCGGCCCATCCGCTCGCCGCCCTCGGCGGACTCCAGGAGGAATGAGAAACCGCCGCGCGCGACCTTCAGGTAGGCGGAGACGGGGGTCTCGAGGTCGGCACGCACCTCGCGGTAGATCGGGACGATGGTGCCCTGTCCGGTCATGCGCCGGACGTCTGGCAGAGATGGTGTGTAGGTCATCGACGGCCTCCGGGGTCGCTGGTCAGGAGTGGGACGTGTGGCGCGCGCCGCGCGACGCACGCCAGGAGGGCGAGCGTCGCCACGCCACGGCCCCGCCGAGGGTGATCCGCCCGACCGCCGCCCGAACCTCGTCCACTCAACACTCCCAGACCACGCCCGAGGCGTCTTCGAACAAAAAGGACCATCGCCGTGGGGCGATGGTCCTCGCGGTGCCACCCACATCTCCCCGCGCCCGGAGGCGAGAGGCTCATCCAGGCACGGCCCCACGCGCACCTTGAATGCGCGGCGGACGATGCCCTGGGCATAGGTAACGGCGCCCACACCGCCGGCGCCTACATCCGCCGAGTCTCCTCGGGGCATCGGGCCGGGACTCCCGGGTCCATTCCACCGCGGCTGCGAGCGCCGGCTTCCACCTGCCCCGGCTCTCTGGGCTCCGCTGTGCGGTGTACTACTCCCGTTCGACGTCATCTCAACGCGAAAGGACTATCCGGAGGTTATGTCGGGCGCCATCGACGTGTCAACGAACGGCCGTCGAACGCAGGACGCTACACCGCAACGGACGTGCGGCCCGGTCGCGCCCGCTCGGCCTCGATCAGGCGGAGGATTTCGTCCACGGTGTCGTCGAGCCGGCCCTGCGGGTTCACGACCATCGCGCAGAACTGGCTCGCGCGCTCGATTTCGTCGGGCGCCATCGCCAGCCGCTTCGCGCGGTCCTCGGCCGTCTCGGTGCCGCGTCCATCGAGTCGGGAAGCGAGGTCACCCAACCGCTCAGGGATCAGGCAGATGAAGAGCGCGTCCGGCAGGAGCTGGCGCAGCGACTCGGCGCCCCGGATGTCGACACGGATCACCACATCGTTCCCGGTCGCGAGCGCATCGCGCACGGAACGCCGCGGCACCCCGTACTGCTTGCCGTACTCTCCCGAACGTTCGAGGAGCTCGCCCGCGGCGAAGGCACGCTCGAATTCGTCAGGGGTCACGAAGTTGTGGTTGACGCCCTCGCGTTCCCCGGGACGGGGCGCGCGCGTCGTCATCGTCGCGGGCCGCGCCATCGGCACGCCACGGGCGACCATCTGGTCGAAGACGGAGTCCTTGCCGACACCCGATGGCCCGGTCAGCACGACCACGAGCGGCGGATCCTTCTGGGTCATGGCGTGGAGGCCGTCGGTGCGACGCGGGGAATCCGGAGCGCATGCGTGCGGGAGGCGATCGTTTCCGGTGTGATGGCAACGAGGGCGACCCACCCGTCCTCGAGAACGACAACCGCCTTCGTCCGGCGGCCGCTCGTGAGGTCGATGACGCGGTCGCGCTCCTTTGCGCTCTGGATGGCGCGCCTGAGCGGCGCGGCGCCCGGCGGCGCGACGGCGATCACGCGGTCCAGGACGAGGTAGTTCTCGTGGCCAACGGCGAGCAACTCAGTCATCGCCGGGGCTACGCGCCACGCTGGCGAGTGAGGTCACCCCAGAACACAGGACAGGACGCGGTGCCCGCGTTCAGCACTGGACAGCGGTGTCCCCGAGGGCCGAAAGCGTCGAATCCGTTAGCCGCGCCGCGCACCTAGATGCTCCGCCGCATCCGGTCGCGCTCTTCGAGCTTCTTCAGACGGTCGTCGGAGTCCTTCATCACCTCGCGCAGCTTCTCGCTGACCCAGCCGCCGGCCAGGAAGTCCGAGAAGGAGAAGGCGCCCACCGAACTGACGTCCGCCCCCACCTTCTCTTCACGGCCGATGAGGCCGTTGCGGAAGCCGGCGTGTTCGAATTCGGTCGCGGCAAGCAGCTTGTAGAGGTCACCCTCTTTGTCGACATCGTTGACGCGGTCGCGCAGGTCCAGCAGCGTCGAGGCGAGGCGTTCCAGCCAGTGAGAGATGTTCTCGCGATTGGTGACGGCGATGTCGAACGCCATCGCGGGGTCCGTGCCGGAGAGTCGAGTCATGTCGCGGAAGCCACCGGCGGCCATGACGGAGAGTTCCGGCCACGCCTCGGACGCGCGGCCCAGGGAGAACAGCGCGACGGCGGCCATCATCGGCATGTGGGAAACGGCCGCGGCATAGGCGTCGTGTTCCGCGGCATCCATGAACATCGGCTTCGCGCCGACCGTGTCGGCCAGGCCCAGGGTCGTGTTGACCGCGCGCTCCGTTGAATTCACGGCGGGCACGATGATCCAGCGCGCCCCATCGAAGAGGGCGGCCTCCGCGGCGTCTGGCCCGAAGTCGGTCTTTCCAGCCATTGGATGACTGCCGACGAAGTTCTCCGGGTGCGGCAGAAGCTCGGCGGCCCAGCGCATGACCTCCACCTTGGTCGAACCGGTGTCCGTGACGATGGTGTCCGGGCCTAGGGCGGGCGCGATCTCCTCCATCAGTTTCTGGATCGCCAGAAGCGGCGCTGCAAGGATGACCAGGTCCACGCCGCGCACCGCCTCGTGCGCCATGTCCGCAACGTGGTGCAGCGCGCCGCGCTGCTTTGCCTTCCGCGCGACGTCGACGTACTTGTCATGCCCCACGATCTCGACGTCAGCCTTGCCGCGCTCACGCACGGCGAGGGCGATTGAAGTACCGATGAGGCCAGTGCCGAGGATGGCGATACGCGTCATACAGGCTCCGCTCGATGGGTGGTCCAGGCATCGTAACACCGGCGGCAGGCGGCAGCGGAGGCTGTGGACTAGGTGCGGCTGTCCCATTCAATGAACCGCGCCAGCTCGGCGTCATCGGCGGGTGGAGGGCTGGTGTGCCCGGCCACGAGCTCGACAACGCGCGGGGCGCACCCGGCTGCGGCCAGCCGCTCCGCCCCCAGCCGGGCGTGGTGCCGGAGCCGCCAGAGCCCCGCAAGCCACGGGGGACCGGACTCTACCTCGAGCCGCCGGCCAAGGCCCGGGCGCACGGCCTCCAGCAGGACGAACGCGACCCGCTGCCAGTCCCGCAGCTCGTCCTTCCCCACATCGTGCAGCAGCGCGGCAACCAGTGAATCCCGCGAGGCACCCTCTGCGGACAGCGCATGGAAGAGGTCCAGCGAGTGCCGCTGGTCACGCCGCTGCATGGCGAGAAACAGCGCGAACTCGGCGGGGGAGAGCAGCCCGCGGACGGTGGCCACCTCCTCGGGCCGCACGCGCGCGGCCAGACCCTTGGTGTACTGCCGCGCGCGGTAGCGGGCGCGAGTGAGGACGTGGCGGACGGAACCCCTGCCGGTCATCGCGTCAGGAGAAACGGATTGTCGTGGCGTCACCGAGGAAGGCGCGCAGCAGCAGATCCACGAATGGCCCGGTCAGGGTGAGCATGCTGAACGCGCCTCCGGTGATATACGGCGCCAGGACAAGCAGCATCAGCATCCCCGGCCCCCAGCGCTGCCATTCGTGCGCGAACCTCGGCGACAGGACCAGATCGAGCAGCCTCGACCCGTCGAGCGGTGGGATCGGGATCAGGTTGAAGGTGCCCAGGAAAATGTTGAGGAGCACAACGGTCCCCAGGAAGAGGCCCGCGAGATCTTCCGGGCTGCTCGCCCATTCCATTGCGAACACGCGGACGGCTCCGCCGCCGACGAAGGGGTGCCAGAACGGGATCAGGCCGGTCTTCATCGGCAGTGCCGCCAACCCCGCGATCACGAAGTTCGAGAGCGGGCCGGCGAGCGCGATGATCGCCATCTGCGAGGCGTTCCGAGGGTTGACCGGCACCGGCTTCGCCCATCCAAACCCCACGAAGAAGATCAACGTCGTCCCGATTGGGTCGTAGTGAGCACGCGGATCCAACGTCAGCCGGCCCATGCGTCGGGGCAGACGGTCGCCCAGGCGGTCGGCCACCAGTGCGTGGCAGAACTCGTGGAAGATGAGACCCGTGAGCATCGAGATCACGAAGGCGGAGCAGATGATCGTGAACGCCAGCGGCGCGTCGAAGAGGAGGGGCAGGAACTGGAGAATCACCGGACGAGGATAGTGCGCGGACGCGGCTCACGCGCGCACGATGTGAGTCCGCACTGACTTCGCGCTTCGTTGACACCCTCGAACGGGCGTCCGTATCGTGATTCATGTTGTGCGGTGGAGCGCGAAGCGTCGCGCGGATGCGCATGACGGAAAGGCTGAGGCCAGCCGCGCGTCGCCGGAACCTGGCGGGGGCCGGGTGGCGTCGCCCCCTCGGGGCCGCGGCCTGCGACGTATGCTGAGACCCCGCCATCTCTCACGACCGGTAACCGTCGGCGCGACTGTCGTTGCGCTCCTCCTGATCGTCCTTGGACTGATCCGACTGCTCCCGCTCGTCCGCGGTGACCAGACGCCCGGAGAGGTGCCGCTGGCGGTATTCGCCGAGTTCGGCGAGCTGGCCGACAAGATCTACAGCGCACCGGCGGACGAACCTGCCAGGCGGACACTCCTCACCACGGTCGAACACGCGGCAGGCTGGGGGATCAACCCGGCTGCCACCACGCGTGACGGCCGCGCGGTCTTCCTCGTAGCGCCCTCGAACGGCGGTGGTCGTGACGCGCCTGCCGAGGTCTGGACGCTGGACCTGGCGACCGGTCAACGCACGCGGATTGCGGCGGACGCCGACCTGCTGATCCAGCCGGTGATGAACCGGGACGGTACCGTCCTCTACCGGCGTAGCAGCGGCCAGCGTCAGGAGATCGTCCGTGCCGATGTCGGCAACGCCTCCCGAAGCGCCGTGTACACCGAAGAGACCACATTCGGCATCTTCCCGATCGGCGAAGACGCCGACGGGAACCTCGTTGTAGCTCGCCTGTCGACCGGGGGCACGGATCTCGCGATCGTCCGCGATGGCAGGTCGCAGGTGATCGTCCACGCGTCCGATCATGTCGCGCGCGGCTGGCAGATCGCGCCGGACGGGAAGTCGGTGGTCTACCTCGCCCCCGAAGTCCGTGGTGACCGCGTCGTCTACCGCATCCATGTCGCGTCGCTCCCGGACGGGAAGACCCGCAACCTGCCCGAGACGCCCGTGGACGCCGACCAATTCAGCCCGCTATGGATACCCGGCGGCGATGGCATCGCAGTCGGACAGGACGCGCGCGGCGCGCCGTCAGCGGTGACGGTACTGGAGGGTAGCCGCACGCGCACCCTGGCGGAGCCTGCGCGAGGATTCGACGTACCGCTGTCGTGGGCCGCTGACGGTACTTACCTGGCCGTGCGCTCGTTCGACGGCGACAACGCGACCAGTCCCGGCAATGAAACGACAACCGTGATCGGCCCGGACGGGAAGCGGTATCTGATCGCCTCGACAGGCGAGGTGATCTTCATCGGCTGGGTGACGCCATGATGCGCCGGCGGCGGATTGCACTCCTCGCGCTCGCGGCGCTGGGCGCGACGGCCGTCCTGCTGGGTGGCCTCACACTGCCCGGTGCCCACCCTGCCGAGGCGTGCGCGTTCGACCCGCGACGGCCGTATGCCTACGAGGGGGACCAGCTGCGCACGCTGTACCTCCAGGGGATCGACGCGGCCTCGGTGAATGCGCTGGTGCCGGGCGATCCTTTCTTTGCACTGCCA
>VGPD01000005.1 GCA_016875635.1 Chloroflexota bacterium | reverse complement strand
ACCCCGAGCGACATCCCTGACGCGGGGGGTACCCCGCGGTACCCCGCGTGCGCGCTCTTGTATGACTGCCCCTGATCACCAGTCGGAGGGGGTCGGGTGTCGAGATCAGTTACCGACGAGAGGCCGCGTGGGGACCTCGATGGAATGACTGTGGAGGAGTTCGACTCGCAATTTGAAGCTGACCAGTGATCGGAGTGGTCACGGGCGGCCGACCGCAGGGGCGGAAAGGAGGGGGTTGATGTCTGGGAAGTCCTCGCGTCGCGCACCGGGGGAAGGTGGACTCTATCAACGAGCCGACGGTAGGTGGGAAGGGAGAATCACCACCGGCTACTCAGCAGAAGGGAAGCGAAGGCGAAGAAAGGTAGTGGCCCGCACAAAGCGCGAGGCCGCTGAGCGACTGGAAGTGCTCAAACGTGAGCTGGATGCAGGTCTCAGTGGCGAGGCATCCAAGTGGACCGTCGCGGACTGGCTGGAGCTGTGGCTGAAGGACGAAGCAGCTGCAACCGTGCGACCGCGTACCTTGGCCGTCTACACGCAGATCGTGCGGTCACACCTGATCCCCGCATTAGGACATTATAGGCTTCGGAAACTTGAACCGTCACATGTTCGCGGCTACTTCCTGACGAAGATCGCCGCTGGTTTGCAACCGAGGACGGTTGGAAATCATCACATCGTGTTGCGTCGGGCATTGGAAATTGCGACGCGCTACCAATACGTCGAGCGCAATGTGGATCGATTGGTGAGCGCGCCCCGCGCAGAGCGGTATGAATCGCATCCTCTTGATCAGGATGAAGTCGGTCGGTTCCTCACGGCCGCCCGAGGGCATCCGCAAGAGGCCTTGTTCGTTCTCGCGGCATCGACAGGGATGCGCCAGGGCGAAGTGTTAGGTCTCGCTTGGCCCCAGGTCGATCTGGATGGGGGGTACGTCCGCATCTCTGCCGCCCTTAGCCGATACGGCGATGCGTTCCACCGGGGAGAGCCGAAGACGGCGAAGAGTCGCCGTACGATTGCTATCCCTCTGCCGGTCGTGGAGGTCTTGAGACATCATCGCGACCGTCAGACTTTGGCTGAGCGTCGCGGACGAGATTCGGGCATGTGGCTCGGGAATGAGTGGGATCTCGTCTTCACGGGGGATCGAGGGCAGCCATTGGGCGCGCACGCGGTCTATACGGAATTCGTTCGTCTACTCAAGTCCGCCGGAGTGCGGCCGGTTCGATTCCATGATCTTCGCCACGGCGCTGCGACCTTCCTGCTTGCTCAAGGGGTGGACATGCGAGTCGTACAGGAGATCCTGGGGCACGCTCAAATAAGCATGACGGCCGACCTATACTCGCACGTGGTCCCCGAGTTGCAGCGTGAGGCGGCAAATCGGATCGGCGATGTTTTGTTCGCGACTCGGTAGGTTGGCCCCCTGTTGGCCCCCTACCGAGTCATCTCCGAGGTCGTTGGGGCGAAAGCCCCTAGTAACGGCGCGGTCTTCTAGCTGCACCCACTCGTCGCGCCACAGTTCATGCACTTGAGGCACGTCCCGTTGCGGACCAGCATCAGCTGGCCGCAATCGGTGCAGGGGTCGCCCTCGTAGCCCTTCTGGCGCGCCTCCGCGTACAGCGAGGCCTTCGTGCGGACCTCCCCCGTCGCCGTCGCCGTCGTCGAGGTCACCTCGACGGCCACCGCCGCCGAGCGGAGCGCCGGCGCGGCCGCCACGGGTGCGGGCATCGAGGTCGGGAGCACCGGCGTCGGCGGCGTCACCCACGCGACCGGGGCGGCGACGGGAGCCGTCGGGGCGACCGGGGCGGGCGCGACGTACGTGGTGACCGCGGGCTGCGTGCCGGGCGCGGAATCCTCCACCGGGTCGGTCGCCAGTTCGACCGGGCCGACGTGCGCCAGTTCCTCGCGGCCGAGGTAGGAGACCGCCAGCTCGCGGAAGATGTAGTCGATGATCGAGTTCGAGAACTTGATCCGGTCGTGCCCCTGCACCATCCCCATCGGCTCGAACTTCGTGAACACGAACGCGTCCACGAACCGCTCCAGCGGCACGCCGTACTGCAGCCCGATCGACGTCGCGATCGCGAAGCAGTTCATCAGGCTGCGGAAGGCCGCGCCGTCCTTAGCCGTGTCGATGAACAGCTCGCCCAGGCGGCCGTCCCCGGCGAACTCACCGGTGTGGATGTAGATCGTGTGTCCGCCGACCTTCGCCTTCTGCGTGTAGCCGTTGCGGCGGTTCGGCAGCATCTCCCGCTCGCCGCGCTGCAGCCCGCGCTCGGCCTGCTGCACGTTCGTGATCGCCACCATCCGCTCCGCCGCCGCGACCGCCGCCGCTGCCGTGGCCGCCGGCGCGACGTCGTCCCCTTCGAACTCGTCGATGTCGGCGAACGCCGCGTTGGCGAGCGGCTGCGACAGCTTCGAGCCGTCGCGGTAGAGCGCCAGCGCCTTCACGCCGGTGCGCGCGGCCTCCAGGTAGACCTCCTTGACCTCCTCGACGGTGGCCTCGGCGGTCATGTTGATCGTCTTCGAGATCGCGCCGGACATGAACGGCTGCGCCGCCGCCAGCGTGCGCACGTGCGCCATCGCCGCGATGAAGCGGGTGCCGTACTTGCCGCACTTGTTCGCGCAGTCGAACACCGCGTAGTCGCTGACCTCGAGGAACGGCGCGCCCTCGATCGTCATCCGGCCGAGGATGTGGTCGTTCGCCGCCTCGATCTCCTCCTTCGCGTAGCCGAGCGCCTCGAGCATGTTGAAGCCGGGCGTGTTCAGCTGTGCATCCGTGAAGCCGATCGCGCGGCAGACGTCGTCGCCGAGCGTCCAGCGGTTGAACACGAACTGGATGTGGAACGCCGTCTTCAGCGCGTTCTCCAGCGTCGCGATGGCGCTCGCGGGGAAGCCCGCGCCGGTCAGCCGCTCCGTGTTCACGTGCGGCGCGCCCTCGAGCGTCTGCGTGCCGACGCAGTACTCGACGATCGCCGCGATCTGCGCGTCCGTGTACCCGAGCCGCTTGAGGGCGGTGGGGACCGACTCGTTGATGATCCGGAAGTAGCCGCCGCCGGCGAGCTTCTTGAACTTCACCAGCGCGAAGTCCGGCTCCACGCCCGTGGTGTCGCAGTCCATCAGCAGGCCGATCGTGCCCGTGGGCGCGATCAGCGTCGTCTGCGCGTTCCGGTAGCCGTAGTGCTCGCCGAGGATGAGCGCGCGGTCCCACAATCGCTTCGCCGCGGCGAGCAGGTCGGACGGGCACACCGCCTGGTCGATCCCGGCCGGCAGGACGGTGAGCTCCTCGTACTGGTCGGCCGGGGCGTGGTACGCCGCGCGGCGGTGGTTGCGGATCACCCGCAGCATCGCCTCGCGGTTCTCCGCGTAGCGCGGGAACGCGCCCAGTTCCGCCGCCATCTCCGCCGAGGTCGCATACGCGCCGCCCGTGAGGATCGCGGAGAGCGCGCCGGTCCACGCCAGCGCCGCCGGCGAGTCATACGGGATGCCCTCGAGCATCAGCAGCGCGCCGAGGTTCGCGTAGCCGAGGCCGAGCGTGCGGTAGTCGTACGACAGCCGCGCGATCGGGTCGCTCGGGAACTGCGCCATCAGCACGGAGATCTCCAGCACGACCGTCCAGAGCCGGATCGCGTGCTCGTACCCCTCGAGGTCGAACACGCCGGTATCGAGGTCAGTGAAGGCGAGCAGGTTCAGCGACGCCAGGTTGCACGCCGTGTCGTCGAGGAACATGTATTCCGAGCAGGGGTTGGATCCGTTGATCCGGCCGCCCGCGGGGCTCGTGTGCCACTCGTTGATTGTGGTGTCGTACTGCAGGCCGGGGTCGGCGCTCTGCCACGCGGCGAGCGCGATCTTGTCCCACAACTGACGCGCCGGGATGGTGCGGTGCACCCGGCCGTCGGTCCGCCGCTTCAGGTCCCACGGCCGGTCGGCCTGCACGGCTTCGAGGAACTCCTGCGTCACGCGCACGGAGTTGTTCGAGTTCTGGCCGGAGACGGTGTTGTACGCCTCGCCCTGCCAGTCCGTGTCGAACTGCGCGAAGTCGACCTCGGTGTGGCCCTCCTCGGCGAGCTGCAGCACGCGCTGCACGTACCCCTCGGTCACGCCGTCATTGCGCGCCAGCTTCACGGCGCGGCGGAGCGAGGCGTTCCGTGCCGGGTCGAGGCCCCCCGCCGTCGCGTCGAGCGCGGCGTCGAGGATCGAGCGGAGGTGCTTGCGGGTGACGAAGGCGCCGGTGACGAGCGCGGCGACCTTTTCCTCCTCACGCACCTTCCAGTCCACGAACTGCTCGATGTCCGGGTGGTCGGCGTTCAGGATCACCATCTTCGCCGCGCGGCGCGTCGTGCCGCCCGACTTGATCGCGCCCGCCGCGCGGTCGCCGATCTTCAGGAACGACATCAGGCCGGAGGACTTCCCGCCGCCGGAGAGCGGCTCATCCTCGCCGCGCAGGTCGGAGAAGTTGGAACCGGTGCCGGAGCCGTACTTGAAGATGCGCGCCTCGCGCGTCCAGAGGTCCATGATGCCGCCCGGGTTCACCAGGTCGTCACTCACGGACTGGATGAAGCAGGCGTGCGGCTGAGGACGCTCGTAGGCGTTCTCGGAGACGCGCAGCTCCCCCGTCGTCGGGTCGACATAAGAATGGCCCTGGGCGGGGCCGGTGATGCCGTACGCCCAGTGCAGCCCGGTGTTGAACCACTGCGGCGAGTTCGGCGCGGCCATCTGCTTCGCCATCATGTGGGCGAGCTCGTCGTGGAACGCCCGCGCGTCCTCCTCGCTGTCGAAGTAGCCGTGCTTCCAGCCCCAGTAGGTCCAGGTGCCGGCCAGCCGTCCGAAGGTCTGACGCGCGTCGTCCTCGCCGCCCGGCGCGGAGTCCGGCGCGGGCACGGAGCGCTGCAGCCACTCCGGCACGCCCTCCTCGGCCACCCGCACCGTCGAGGCGGGGACACCGGCCTTCCGGAAGTACTTCTGCGCCATGATGTCCGTCGCGACCTGCGAGAACTTCGCGGGCATCTGGATGTCGCGCGCCTCGAAGACGACGGAGCCGTCCGGGTTCACGATCCGCGAGGTGCGCTGGGCGAACTCGATCCACTCGTACGGGTCGTGCCCGGCGGTGGTGAAGCGGCGCGAGATCTGCATCGAAGGAAGCCTCCCGAGAGGGTCGGGCCCTTCCGTCTCTGAACCCAAGAACTTGGGGAGGGGGAGCGGAGGGGACACAAGATGTTGGGACTATCTGTTCAGGCGCATGAGCACCTGTTCAGAGGAGTGAGGGGCATCATTGATCCGCCGAGGAGGCCTGTCAACGCGATCAATCGCGTTAACATTTGTGCGCGTATCAGATTGGCGCAAGGTGTCTCCGGCGCGTCAAGCACCAGTCACGCAGATTCCGCGTTGTTAAATTCTGCCGGGATGCCGGAGGCTACCCCCCGATGATCGCCTCGATGGTGTCCGGGTCGCTCGGGATCCCTTCGCTCAGATTCTCGCGTCCACGCTCGGTCACGAGGACGTCGTCCTCGATGCGGATGCCGATGCCCCTCAGGCGGGCCGGGATGCCCTTCGTCTCCGGCTCGAAGTAGAGGCCGGGCTCGACCGTCAGCACCATCCCCGGCTCGAGTCGAGTTGACTTCCCCGCCGTCCGGTACGGCCCCGCGTCGTGGACGTCGAGGCCAAGCCAGTGGCTGGTGCCGTGCATGAAGAAGGGGCGGTAGGCCTCCTTCTCGATCAGCCCGTCGATGTCGCCTCGGAGCACCTTCAGGTCGACGAGGCCGCGCACGAGGACGCGGAGCGCCGCGTTGTGGACGTCGTGGAAGCCGGCCCCCGGCCGGGTCTTCGCGATGCCGGCCGCCTGCGCTTCGAGGACGACGTCGTAGACCGCCCGTTGCGCCGCCGTGAAGCGGCCGTTCGCGGGTACGGTCCGGGTTACGTCCGCGGAGTAGAGATCCCATTCCGCGCCGGTGTCCATCAACAGCAGGTCGCCGTCCGCGATCCGCGCGCGGTTGGCGGTGTAGTGCAGCGTGCAGGAGTTCGCCCCCGCCGCCACGATCGCCGGGAAGCCGTCGCGCACGGCGCCTTCGCTGCGGTAGGTGGCCTCGAGGATCGCCTGCACCTCGTACTCATGCATGCCGGCGCGCACCCCGCACATCGCCGCGAGGATCCCCGCGCCGGTGACGTCGATCGCCTGGCGGAGCGCCTTCACCTCGGCGGGGGACTTCAGCAGCCGCAGTCCGTCCACCAGCGGCTCCGGGTCGCGCCACGCCTCCAGCGGCTTCGCGCCGCGCTGGGCGCCCTCGCGCCGGGCCGCGATGTACTCGATCAGCCGTCGCTCGACGCGCTGCGCGAGCGGGGCGGTCTGGCCCATCGAGTAGTGCAGCTCCTTCACGCCGCGCAGCACCTCGGGCAGCCGCTCATCGAGTTCCTCGATCGGGAACGCCTGATCCGCGCCGTAGGTGGCGCAGGCGCCCTCGACGCCCGCGCGTGGACCCACCCAGACGGCCTGGACGGGGTCGTGGGGCCGCACGAGGAGGGTGAACGGCTGCTTGGCGCCCGGGCGCAGCACGGCGACCGCCTCGGGCTCCTCGAAGCCGGTGAGATAGAAGAAGGTCGAGTCCTGGCGGAACGGGTGGTCGACGTCGCCGTTGCGGCGGCTGTCCGAGCCGGCGACGAAAACGGCGGCGCTGCCGGGCCCCAGCGCCTGCATCAGCCGACGTCGACGCGCCGCGAACTCCCGAGGCCCCACGAGTGTGCCCGCCATGCCGCGCTCCATCCCCGAGAAAATCAGTCGTGAAACATGAGATTCGTTGTTTGCCTGTGAGGCCGATGATACCGGCTCGGTCTGGCGAGGAGCCTGCCTGTGCTGGAAGTCGCGCTGCTGGGCCTGCTCGGCTTCTCCGTCGGCGCCTTCGGCACGCTCGTGGGCGCGGGCGGTGGCTTCATCCTCGTGCCGATCCTGCTCTTCCTCTACCCGGACCGTCCGCCTGAGGTCATCACGGCGATGTCGCTGTTCGTCGTCCTCGGGAACGCCACGTCCGGGACGCTCGCATATGCCCGCCAGCGCCGGATCGACGTGCGGAGTGGCCTCGCGTTCGCGGTGGCGACGCTCCCCGGTGCGGTCGCCGGCGCGATCGTCGTGAAGCAGATCGACCGTGGCACCTTCAACCTGATCTTCGCCGCGGCCCTCGCGGCGATCGGCGTCTACCTCATCCTGCCGAGGCCGGTCGCGGCGATCCGGGAACCGCTGCGGGGGCGTGGGGTCGTGCGACGGACGCTGACCGACCGCGACGGCGTGACCTTCGTGTACGCCTACCGGCGCTGGCAGGGGCTCGCGATCAGCGGTGGCGTCGGTTTCATCTCCAGCCTGCTCGGGATCGGGGGCGGGATCGTGCATGTGCCGGTGATGGCGATGGTGCTGCGCTTCCCGGTCCATATCGCGACGGCGACGAGCCAGATGGTGCTGGGGCTGATGGCGCTACACGCGGTCGTCACGCACTTCGCGTCCGGCACGCTGACGTGGGATCAGACGCTCGCCCAGGCCGCCTTCATGGCCGTCGGCGCCGTCTGCGGTGCGCAGGTCGGCGCGCTTGCGGCGAACCGCCTGCGAGGCGAGCTCATCCTGCGCGCGCTTGGTGGGGCATTGCTGGTGGTGGCCGCGCGTCTCGCGCTGTTGGCGCTCGTCTAAGCCGGTAAGCCGGCGTCAGTCTCGCCCGCGCAGCACCTCGGGCGTGTACGTCGTGCCGACGAGGCCGCGAGCGCAGAGGGCGTCGTACTCCTCCTGCGAGTAGCCGAGGAGGTCGACGTAGATCTCCTGGTTGTGTTCGCCCAGCTTCACCGGGGGCGTGCGGATCCAGTTCGGAGTGTTTGCCCACTTCGTGAAGATGCCGGGGTACCGGTGGGTGCCGACCCCCTCCATCGTCAGCTCCTCGAAGAAGCCGCGTGCCTCGAGCTGCGGCGACCGGGTGGCCTCGACGTCGTTGTGGACGGGCCCGGCGACCACGCCGACCGCCTGGAGCGCGTGGAAGAGTTCTTCCTTGTCGAAGCCTCGCGTCACCTCGCCCAGCGCTGCGTCCAGCGCCGTCCGCTGCTCGACCCGGCCACCCGCCGTGCGGAACCGCTCGTCCGTGGCCAGCGCGTGCGCGCCGAGGACGCCGCAGAGCGCGCCGAATTCCTCGTCGCTGGCGACGTCGATGGCGATCCACTGGTCGGCGCCCGTGGTGGGGTAGATGCCGTGCGGTGCGCGCGCGGGATGGCGGTTCCCCTGCTGGCCTGTGGCGCGGCGGTTCATCGTGTAGTCCATGATGTATTCACCTATGACCGGCAGGAACGACTCGGCCAGCGGCATCTCGATCTGTTGCCCGTGGCCCGTGCGTGCGCGGTGGCGCAGCGCGGCGGTCACCGCCCACGCGCCCATCACGCCGGCGATCGCGTCGGCCGTGTAGGCGTCGCCTGTCTCGTCCGGGGTGCCGTCGTCGTATGTGCGGATGAGGTGGTGGCCGATCATCCCCTCGACGTGTGTGCCGAACCCTCGGTAGTTCTTGTAAGGACCACTGAGGCCGTACGCGGGCATCCGCAGCATGATCAGCCGCGGGTTCACCTCGCGCAGGATCTCGTAGGTGATCTTGGCGCGCTCGATCGTCTCCGGGACGTTGTTCTCGACGATCACATCGCACTGCTCGATGAGCCGGAAGAACGCCTCGCGGCCTTCAGGGAGACGGATGTCGCAGGCCATCGAACGTTTGTTGCGGGCGTGCGAGTTGAACGCGGGCGAGCGATTCCACGGGTCCTTGCCGGGGTCGAAATCGGGCGGGATCCCCATCGTCACGCCGGTGGAGCCCATGTAGCGGTACTGGGCCTCAGTACTGATGCGCTCGGCGCCGCGCGAGTACGGTTGGATCGTCGTCACCGGCTCCACGCGGACGATGTCCGCCCCCCACTCTCCGAGGAGCTGCGTGACGTGAGGGCCCGCCCACACCACGGTGATGTCCGCGACTCGAATGCCCTCCAACGGCAGGCGGTGCGCGGCGTCTCGCTCGGGTCGTGCGTCCGATGTCATGCGAGCCTCCTAGATCACGCCCTGCGCGCGCAGCCGGGGCAGCGCCGCGCGGTCGTACCCGAGTTGAGTGAGGACGTCGACGGTATGTGCGCCCAGGGGCGGCGCTGGGCGGGCGGGTGCTTTCGGGCTGTCGGAGAGGATCAACTGGCGTCCGGGGTATTCGAGCGGGCCCGCGATCGGGTGGTCGATCGTCTCCCACACCCCGCGGCCCCGATAGTGCGGGTCGTTCACGAGGTCCTCGGTGGACATGATCGCGCCGCCCAGGATGCCATGCCGCTGCGTGCGCGCGATGGCTTCCAGTTTCGGTGTCGCGAAGAGCCACGCGAGGTAGGAGCCCTCTATTTCCTGTTGGTACTCGGCCGAGTACTCATGCACCTGCTTGCCGAAATCCGGGTGCTCCTTCAGGTCGGGCCGGCCGATCTCGTCGAGGAACCCGTCGAAATGTTTGGTCCCTCCGGCGAAGATGTTCACATAGCCGTCGATCGCTGGGCGGACGCCCATCGCGGCTCGTCCGCCAGGCGGCTGGCGCGTGTTGGAGAGGCCGCTGTATGCGGCGGCGGTGAGTGAGATGGTGCGGCGGTCTCGGAAGCCCGCCTGGGCCTCGTACACGGACTGGTCGATCCAGTCGCCCGCGCCGCCCGCCTCCACGCGGAAGCGCGCCAGCAAGATGGCCAGCGAGGTCGCCAGACCCGCATGGTAATGCGCCGTGTTGCCACCGAGTTTCGCCGGCTCCCGGTTCGGCGCCCCATTGCCGTGCAGCGGCCCACCCATCGCCTGAAGGGTGATCTCGCTACCCGCGTAGTCGCGCCAGGGGCCGCTCTGTCCAAACGGCGTGATCGAGGCCATGATCAGGTCCGGATGTCCCGCGGACATCGCCTCGTAGTGCATCTCGTAGTCGTCGAGCAGGCCCGGACGAAAGTCGTCGATCACCACGTCCGCGTGGCCGATCAGGCGGCGGGCGATCACCCGACCCTCCTCGGCCTCGAGGTTGAGGGTCATCGACTGCTTGTTCGTGTTGAGGTGCAGGAACAGTCCGGACTTCTCCGGGTGGGGGATGTCATCCGGGAAGGGGCCCGTCTGGCGCGACGGATCCCCGGTGAGGGGCTCGACCTTCAGGACCTCCGCGCCGTAGTCCGCGAGCAGTTTCCCCGCGAACGGTCCGGCGACGTTGGTCGCGAATTCGAGCACACGGATGCCTTCGAGCATCTGCGTCACGGCTGTCCCTCCTCCGCGGCGCGAGACATCCTCGCTGTTCGGCGTGCCCGCGCAAACCATGCCGCGCCGCCGGGCGGGACGATACCACGACCGTCATCCGCAACGGGTGCTGCGATCCGCGGCGGCGGCCTGGTAGCATGGGTGTTATGGAGAATGTCTCATCGACCGCGGCGCCGCTTCCTGTGTTGACCCCGGTAGGTGATCGGGTGCGGCTGGGTGATGCCTGGTCGGAGCGGCCGGTGGTGCTCGCGCTGATCCGGCACTTCGGCTGTCAGTTCTGCAAGGATCAGGTGTCGCAACTGGTCCCCGCCGTGCCCGCCATCCACGAGGCGGGGGCCGAACTGGTCATCGTCGGGAGCGGGAGTCCCCCGATGGCGGGGTTCTTCGCCGAGGACTACCACGTCACCACGCCGCTGTTCACCGACCCCATGCGCGATGTGTACCGCGCCTTCGGTGCGAAGCGCCCCACCTGGGCCGCGTTGCTCAACCCTCGGTTGTACTGGAACGGACTCAGGGTGGCGCTTCGCGGTCACTGGCCGGGCTGGCCGCAGGGCGACCTGGCTCAACTCGGCGGCGTGTTCATCGTGCTGCCCGGTGGCGACATGCCCTTCGCCTACCGCAGCGCGGTCGCGGGTGATCTGCCGAGCGTGGCGTGCGTGATCGATGAGTTGAAGGCCGCGCTGCGCCGCTAGCGTTCCTCCGTCTGGACACTAAGAAGGGGAGCGGCCAAGCCGCTCCCCTTCTTAGTGTGCCTTCGGCCTCACGGCCTCACATCGACCCTTACGAGGCGATGAAGAGTGGCGCGAGCACCAGCGTCACCGTGGCCAGCAGCTTCACGAGGACGTGAAGCGACGGGCCGGCGGTGTCCTTGAACGGGTCACCGACGGTGTCACCAACGACGGCCGCCGCGTGGATCGCGGAGCCCTTCTTGACGACTTCGCCGTTCTCGTCCTTCATGTCGCCGGACTCGATGTACTTCTTTGCGTTGTCCCACGCACCGCCGGAGTTGTTGAAGAACGTCGCCATGGCGATGCCGCCGATGGTGCCGATGATCAACATGCCGGAGACCGCAAGCCAACCGGAGGAGTGCGGGTACTCCATCACGGTCAGGACGCCCTTTGCGTCGTGACCGTAAATCGTCGCCGTCGCGTCCCGCAGGTAGCGGAAGATGAGGCCCACCACGATCGGGGCACCCACCACCAGGATGCCCGGCGCCACCATCTGGCGAAGGGCCGCCCGCGCCGTGATGTCCACGGCGCGCGCGTAGTCCGGACGCTCCGTGCCGGTCATGATGCCGGGGTGCTCCCGGAACTGGCGCCGGACCTCATCGATGATTGACGACGCGGCAGAACCGACGGCGCGGATCGTGAGGGCGGAGAAGAGGAACACCAGCGTCACACCCAGCACGCCGCCTGCGAAGACGTCGATGCTCGCGAGGTCGATCGGAAGTTCCGTGACCAGCGGGATGTCCAGCCGCTCCTTCACCTTGTCCAGGTATGCGGAGAACAGCAGGAAGGCCGCGAGGCCGGCGGACGCCACCGCGTACCCCTTGGTGAGGGCCTTGGTGGTGTTGCCCACGGTGTCCAGGGCGTCCGTGATGTGACGGGCGCTGGCGGGAGCGCCGGAGAACTCCGCGATACCGCCAGCGTTGTCCGTGATCGGGCCGAACGTGTCCATGGACAGGATGTACGCGGCGGACATCAGCATGCCCATGGTGGCGACAGCCGTGCCGAAGATGCCGGTCGTGAACGCCGGGACGTTCGCGATGTCGGCGTGTGAACCCAGCGTGTACGAGACGACGAGGGCTAACACGATCGCCACCGCGGATGGTGCGAACGTTTCGAGGCCGACCGAGGTGCCGATGATGATGTTCGTCGCCGGGCCCGTCTTGCTGGCCTCGGCGATCTCCTTGACCGGACGCCAGGCGCCGGCCGTGTAGTACTGGGTGATGTAGACGAAGGCGAACCCACAGGCGATCCCTGTGACGCCGCACCAGAAGAACCACATCCACGAGTCGCCCAGCATCTGGCTGGTCGCGATGTAGAGGCCCACGATCGAAAGGGCCGAGACCACGTAGTACCCCATGTTCAGGGGGCGCATCGGGTCCTTCTCCGCGTTCTCGGAGAACATCGGCACGACCATCATGCCGATGATCGTCGCGAAGACGCCGAACGAGCGGAGGACCAGCGGGAACAGGATCCAGTTCAGGTCCTGCGTGACCGTGTAGATGGCCACGCCGAGGATCATCGCGCCGATGTTCTCGGCGGACATGGACTCGAACAGGTCGGCACCACGGCCGGCGCAGTCGCCGACGTTGTCACCGACGAGGTCCGCGACAACGGCCGCGTTACGCGGGTCGTCCTCCGGGATACCGGCCTCGACCTTGCCGACGAGGTCAGCACCGACGTCAGCAGCCTTCGTGTAGATGCCGCCGCCGATCTGTGCGAACAGCGCGACGAACGAGGCGCCGAAGCCGAAGCCGACCAGCAGGAACGGCGTGATCGCCTCGGGGTAACCCAGGACGCGGGTGTAGACCACCCACATCGTCGAGACACCGATGAGGCTCAGGGCCACGACCAGGAAGCCGGAGACGGCGCCGCCGCGCAGCGCGACGGTGATGGCGTCCTTCAGGCTGTTGCGGGCGGCGGCTGCCGTCCGCAGGTTGGAGCGCACGGCGATGTACATGCCGATGTAGCCCGACACGCCCGAGCAGAGCGCGCCGACGATGAAGGCGATGCCCGTCAGCATCCCCTCCTTCGTCGAGGACATCACGACTTCGCCGTAGACGATCGTCGTCCCGTCGAGCTTGATCTCCTTGACACCGTCGGAGACCAGCGTGACGACACCCATCAGTACCGCGGCAATGACCGCGGTCATGATGGCAATGGTGCCGTACTGGCGCTTCAGGAACGCCATGGCGCCCTCGAAGATCAGGCCGGCGACCTGCTGCATTTCAGGCGTCCCGGTGTCGCGAGAGAGCACATCGCGCGCTAACCAGAGCGCGAAGAGCACGGCTGCGACGCCGGCCACCGGTACCAGAACAATGAGATCCATGGTTCCTCGCTTTTCCACTCGCACGAAGAGGAAGGCGGGGAGGAGGCCCCACCTGCAAGCGCCACACCGTCCTCGACCCTCACGAGGCGTGAAGTCGGGGGCGGGCCCCTCTGCGCACTAACCTGCGCGGGATGATGCCACCTCGCGTGCTCATGCGCGAGTGTTCGATCACCGGGGCAACAGATGAGTTATGACGAGTAGTATTTCGACATCCGGTCAAGTTCGGAAGCCCGCTGCCTGGGCGCCAGCGTCTCATCCACCGTAGCGGTCGCCGATCACCCCGTCCGCCTGGAGTTGGGCGATCGCCTGCGGCGAGTAGCCGAGGCTGCCGAGCACCTCGTGATTGTGTTCGCCCACCAGGGCGGCCGGGCGATCCCATGAGGGTGCATCGGGGCTGACACGCCACAGGAAGCCAGGGAACAGGTGCGTGCCTGCATACGGGTGGTCCACGGACTGTAGCCACTCGCGGTGGGTGTGCTGAGGGTCAGCCAGGATCGACCAGGGTGCGACGACCGGCGATGCGATTGCCCCATGGCGCCGGATCGTCTCCGCAATGTGTTCCGCGGTATCCCCGCCGACGAAGCGTCGCACCGCGTTATGTACCTCGTCGCGTGCGGCGAGACGTCCCGGGATCGTAGCCCAGGGGTGCCCGCGCCCGGCCCAGTCCGCGTGGCCCATCGCCTCGGCCAGCCCGGCCCATTGCGTGTCCGTCTCAGCAGCGACGACGACCCATGAGTCATCCTCGCCGGCCTCGCCACCGCCTGCCCTGAAGCAGCCATGGGGGACGATGAGCGTGTCGCTATTGCCGAGGCGCACCGGAAGCCGCTGGTTCATCGTCCACTCGGCGACCTGCGCCGGCAGATGCCAGTTGAGCACTTCGATCTGTGAGATATCGATGTACGAACCCATGCCAGTCTGCTCCCGGCGATGGAGCGCGGTCATGACCGCGAAGATCAACGCGAGGGCGCCTGTGGCGTCCGAGTGGTAGATCGGCGATGTGTCCTCGACCGGTCGGTCCGGGTAGCCCCGTACGATTGTGTGGCCGCCAGCGGCGTCGAGGCCGGAGCCGAGCGTCACATATCCCTGGTAGGGGCCTTGCGCTCCCCAGCCGGGCATGGAGGCGTAGATCAGCCGTGGGTTGATCGCATGCGCGGTCTCCCAGTCGAACCCCATGCGGTCGACTGTGCCAGCCGAATAGCCTTCGAAGAAGATGTCGGCGGAGGCCAACAGGTCGCGGAAGACTGCAGCGCCGGCCTCCGAGCGGATGTTGAGCGCGATGTTGCGCTTGTTCCGGTTGGCCAGATGGTGGATGTGACTGCGTTCCCACACGGGGCCTTCCCCCGGGCCAGGGAGGGGGCTTACCAGCGGACGGGTCATCGAGTTCCGCGGGAACGACTCCACCTTCACGACATCCGCGCCGAGGTCCCCGAGCAGCGATCCTGCCATCGGGCCTGCCCAGACCTCGCATAATTCAACGGCACGGAGGCCATCCAGCAATCGGGAGGTCATTCGGCTATCCCGTCACGCCCCCACGGAACAGCGCGAGCCGCTCCGTGGAGGAGTAGCCGAGGTCGCGCAGGACCTCGTCCGTGTGCTCGCCCACGCGGGGTGGGGGGCCGGCCTCCCAGCCGTCCATCATGCGGAATGGCGGCCCGGCGATCACCGCCGTCTGGCCGTCGGGGAGCGGACGCTCGACGAACGACTGGCGGGCGACCGCCTGGGCGTCTCCGGCGATCTCCGATGCGTCGAGGACGGGCGCGACCATTACGCCGTACTGCTGCAGTGTGGTGAAGATCTCGTGCTTGGTCCGTGCCCGCAGCCATGGGTTCAGGACGGTAATGAAGTCGTTAAAGTGGAGCGGCTTCCGAACGGGGTCAGCGAAGCGTGGGTCAGCGGCGAGTTCCGGCCGCCCGATCCCCTCGCAGAGCCGGCCGAAGAACGGTTGGTTCGCGGCGGCGAAGACGACGTAACCGTCGGCGCACGGGTAGCAGCCAGCCGGGTACGCCGTCTGTGACTGGCCCGCCACGCGAGGCATCTCCACCCCCATGAACTCCCAGGCGACGAACCAGGCATCGACGTTGCCGGTGAGCGCCTCGACGCCGCTTACTTCGATCTCGCTTGCTGGTTGGCCGTCCGTGTGTGCCCACAGCGCGGCGGCGCCGGCAGCCGAAGCCGTCGCCGCCCACTGCATCTCCGCGACGTGGGGGGCGTACCGCAGCGGCTCCTCCCCGGCGATCGCGTGTTGGCGCATCCGGCCGGTCCACGCGAAGAGCGACGTGTCGTTTTCGATGTGGCCGCTGCGCGGGCCGTCCAGTCCGTGCTCGGTCAACACGACCACCACCGGCGGTCGGGCGAGCGCACGGATATCCTCGCGGATGTCGATCGCGAGGGTGCTTGTCGTGTGGATGAGTACAAGGTCGGCCTGGGGGCAAAGCCGGCCGAGGATCTCGCGGCCTGATGCGGTCTGGATATCGACGACCACCGAACGTTTTCCGGTGTCGAGCGCGATGTGCCAGGCCCCTGACTCCAGGTTGGGGACATCGCCCAGAAAGGGGGGGAGGCGGCGCATCGGCGCGCCTCCGATTGGTTCGACCTTGATGACGTCAGCCCCATAGTCGGAGAACAATTTGGCCGCTGCCGCGACCGGCAAGGAGCCACCGACTTCGAGGATGCGGCGTTCGGCCAGGGGACGGGGGATGCTCGTCATCGTGCGCTGGCTCACTTTTCCCGTCATGTCCGCGCGGCATCATGGAGCCGAAGCGATTGCCGACATTCATACCACGGTGGAGGAAGATTCGATGGAACCACCTGCGGCCTGGTGCGCCGGTGAATGAGCGAAATCGCGGGGTGGGCGGCTGAGTGGTTCAGCACGCCGGCTCCGGGGCATCTGGTGCCCCCGGCAGGAATCGAACCTGCGCACATGGTTTAGGAAACCAACGCTCTATCCACTGAGCTACGAGGGCGCGCGAGCCGCAGCGGGCTCCGCGGGCGGAATGGTGGAGATGAGGGGACTCGAACCCCTGGCCTCCGCGATGCGAACGCGGCGCTCTCCCAGCTGAGCTACATCCCCACAGGGCTCGCCTCCCTGAGAGGCAGCATGACCGAGTATAGGGCGCACCGAGGGACGGGCAACGCGACCAAGGCCGTGGCTACTCGCGATCCTCAGGCGATCCGCTCAGCAGTCCCTTCACCGGCTCGATCACCATGCGCTTTCCCGGCACGTCCACCTCGATCACGATGTGTCCGAGCGCGGGGATCAGGACATCCTTCTGGTCCGGCAGCCGTACGAGGTAGACATCGTTCGCGCCGGTCACCAGCACCTGCTCCAGCACGCCGACCGGCTCTCCCGCCGTGGTCACTACGGACATGCCGATGAGATCGTGGGTGTAGTACTCGCCCTCCGGGAGCGGGGGCAGGTCGCTCTCCGGGATTTCGATGAGCAGTCCGCGCAGCGCCTCGGCGGCGTTGCGGCCCTCGTGGCCCTCAAACAGGACGCAGGGGAACCCGAGCGGAGTCTCGATGTCCGCGATGCGGGCGCGGGCGCCGTTTAGGATGACGACGGCCCCCACGGTGAACCGTTCCGGGTTCGCGGTGAGCGGGGTGACTTTCACATGCCCCTTGAGCCCCCATGGTGCGTTGATCCGTCCGATCGCCACCCGCTCGTCGGGGGTAGGCACCGGGGAGTCGTCGATCGGCCGGTATGCCGGTCGAGGGCCGGGCACGCGCAGGACGCGCGCACCCGGCCGTCGGGGACGGCGGGCGGGGTTGGGCCGGGAGCCTGACATCGGAGGCGCGCTTTACTCGATGTTGAGCGTGGCGCGGACGCCGGCACGCACAGCCGCGACGTGCAGCAGAGAGCGCATCGCGTTGGCGCAGCGCCCGTCACGGCCGATGACGCGGCCCTTGTCCTCGTCGTTCACGTAGAGGTAGAGGAGGATGCGGTCGCCGTCGTGCTCTTCCTCCACGACGACGTCGTCGGGGTGCTCGGCGAGGGCGCGGGCCAGGTACTCGATGAGTGCGCGCATCGCTTAGTTCGTACCGGCGGCCGCCTCGGCGGCCGCCTTCTCAGCGGCAGCAGCAGCCTCGGCGGCAGCCTTCGCGGCGGCGGCCTCAGCGTCCTTGCGGGCCTTCACCTCTTCGGCGTGCGCCTTCTTGGCGGCCTCGGCTGCCTCACGCTCAGCCCGGGTCGGTTGGGTGACGCGCCGCTTAGGCTCGGTCGTGGTGACGCCGGCGCTAAACAGCAGGCGCGCGACCGTCTCCGAGGGCTGGGCGCCGACGGACAGCCAGTATTTCGTCCGCTCCGAGTTCACCTCGAGCGTGCGAGGGTCGGTCGTCGGGTTGTAGTGCCCCACGATCTCCAGGAAGCCACCGTCACGCTTCGTCTCCTTGTGGGCGACGACGATGCGGTAGGAGGGCTGATGCTTCTGGCCGGTACGGCGGAGGCGGATACGGAGCACGGGCAGATTCCTTCAGGGGGCGTCGCGTCTCTTCACACGCGGACGCCGGGGGTTGGCTGGTCAGTGTCGGGCGGTTCGGGGGTGGGGTCTAGTGGGGGCCATGCCCCAGATTCATAGGCCCAGCATCCGACGGATGCCGCCAGCGTTCTTTCCGCCGCCGCCAGCCATCGCCTTCATCAGTTTGCGGGCTTCGGCGAACTGATTCAAGAGGCGGTTCACGTCGGAGGGGTGGGTGCCGGATCCCCGGGCGATCCGCCGCCGTCGAGAACCGTTGATGACCTCTGGGTGACGGCGCTCCTCGACGGTCATCGAACGGATGATCGCCTCCGACTGGCTGATGAACTTCTCATTCATGTCGAATCCGCCACCGAGCTGGGCCTTGATGGCCCCGGCGCCGGGGAGCATGTCGAAGATGCCGGAAAGCGGCCCCATCTTCTTCAGCTGCTCCATCTGGCCCAGGAAGTCCTCCAGGTCGAACTGGCCGGTCCGCATCCGCCGGGCGACCTCTTTGGCGTCCCGCTCGCCAATCGCCGCCTTCGCCTTCTCGACCAGCGTGACCACGTCCCCCATGCCGAGGACACGCGAGGCGAACCGGTCCGGGTGGAACTCCTCCAGCGCTTCCAGCCGTTCGCCGGTGGTGATGAACTTCACCGGCAGGCCGGTGACCTCCCGCACGGAGAGCACGGCGCCGCCCCGGGTGTCGGAGTCCACCTTCGTCACGACGATGCCGGAGCCTTCCAGGACATCGTGGAACTCCTTGGCGAGGGTGACCGCTTCCTGGCCGGTCATGGCGTCCACCACGATGAGGAGCTCGGTCGGGTCGACCTCGTCCGCAAGCGCGGCGAGGGCGTCCGCCAGCTCGTCGTCCAGCATCACCGCGCCGACGGTATCCACGATGATGGCGTTCGCGTTGATCTTCGCCGCGTGGGACAGCGCCCGCTTCGCGACCTCCGCGGCCGGGGCCTCGTGCTCCTCGACGTAGACGGGGACATCGATCGACTCCGCCAGCACCTGCAGCTGCTCGGAGGCGGCGACGCGCTCGAAGTCCGTGGAGACCAGCAGCGGGCGGAAGCCTTCCGACTTGAACTTCAGGGCGAGCCGGCCGGCGAGGGTGGTTTTCCCCGAGCCCTTTGAGCCGACCACCATGATCTTGGTCGGGCCGCCGTTCGCACGTTCAAGCGGGGCGTGCTCTTTGCCGAGGGTCTCGACGAGCACCTGGTGCACGATGCCGATGACCTGCTGGCCGGGGGTGATCGACTGCAGCACTTCCTGGCCCAGCGCGCGGTCCCGGACGCGGGCGATGAAGTCACGCACCACTTTGAAGTTGACGTCGGCTTCGAGGAGCGCGATGCGCACCTCGCGGAGCGCCTCGTCGAGTTCTTTCTCGCCGATGCGCCCGGACGAGCCGAGCCGCCGGAAGGTGCCGGAGAGCCGTTCAGTCAGAGCGTCAAGCATGGTTCGAGTGTAGGTGGGGCGACGCGCAGGCGCGTCCGGAGAGGGCGAGGCGTGGCGCGGAGGCGGGCTCGAGCCTGAGCCGCCTCCACGCCAGGTGTGCCGGATGCCCCGCCGCATCGGCCTACATAACATAACACAGACGCCCCGGAGCCGGGGCGTCTGTCAGGAGCGCCAGCAGTTCGGGGCGCTAGGAGAGGCCTCGCTCCGCGATCAGCGCGACCACGTCCGTCAGCCGGCAGGAGTATCCCCACTCGTTGTCGTACCAGGCCATGGTCTTGGTCATCCCGCCCGGGACGATCAGGGTAGTCGGGGCGTCATGGATGGCGGAGCCGGGGTGGCCTTTGAAGTCCATCGAGACCAGTTCGTCGGTCTCGTAGTACATGTACCCCTTCAACTCGCCCTCAGCAGCCGCCAGGTACGCCTCGTTGATCGCACCCACCGAGGGCGTGTCGCGGAGCGACGTGACGAGGTCAAGGACGGAGACCGTCGGGGTTGGCACGCGGTAGGCGAAGCCGTCGAACTTCCCGGCGAGCGACGGGATGATCCGCCCCACCGCGTCGGAGGCGCCCGAGGACGTCGGGACGATGTTCATGGCTGCGGCGCGCGCTCGGCGCAGGTCCTTGTGGCTGTTGTCGACCAGGTTCTGGTCGCCCGTGTATGAGTGGACCGTGGTCATCATCCCGCGCTCGACGCCGAACGCGTCGTTCAGGACCTTCACGGCGAGCACGACGCAGTTTGTCGTGCAGGAACCCGCCGAGATGACGTGGTGGTTCTTCGGGTCATACTCGGACTGGTTCGCGCCCATGATCACGGTCCAGTCGTCGCCCTTCGCCGGCGCCGAGATGATGACCTTCTTTACGGAATCGCGCAGGTGGGCCTTCGCCTGCTTCGCGTCCCGGAACTTCCCGGTGCAGTCGATTACAAGATCGACGTTCGCCTCGCCCCACGGGATCTCTGCCGGGTCGTCAGCGTTGAAAACACGGACCTCATGCGTGCCGCCCACCGCGAACGAATCCTTGCCGTCCTCGACGGTGGCTGGGAAGCGTCCGTAGTCGGAGTCATAGCGCAGCAGATGCGTGCGGATCTCGACCGGTCCCCGGTTGATGGCAACGATCTCGAAGTCGTTCCGCCGGTGTTCCCACCAGGCGCGGAACGCCTGACGGCCGGTTCGTCCGAAACCGTTGATGCCGACTCGCAGCGTCATCGGATTCCCTCCATACGCCCGCAGGGGAGAGCGGCGCGGCACGGATCGTAGCGAGCGAGGAGCATGTGGGGGAGGGGCCCCGGAGGACACCCCTGATCCGGATGCGGGGAAGGCACGGGGTCCTTCCTGGCGCGTTAGAGCAAAATTCTCGTGGGGGCGTCCGAGGGCTTCCGCCGGAACCCCGCGAGGATTGTGCGGCGCCGCCCGCGAGGGTCCTCCCACTCTTCGATGTGGCAACGGCCGGAGGCGTCCAGGGTGGCCTCGGCGGCACGCGCATGGGCGACGGCCTCCGCGCGGAGCTCGGCGTCCACAGGGAAGTGCTGCGCCAGGTGGAGCGCCTCGTGCAGCTGGGCAACGCCGATGCGGAGCGCCCAGCCGATGAGCAGTTGCGCCCAGCCCAGGTGGAACGCGCGGTCGGCGAAGACCAGCGGGTACCGCTCGTGGCTCGCGCCCTCCGCGACGAACAGCGCGGTGGGGCCAAAGTTGGGCCGGGAGAGGTCCGACGCGGCCCGGTAGATCAGGCGCAGGTGCGGGGTGGAGGCGATCGACTCACCGGAAAAGTACTGCCCCATGCCGACTTCGATGGAGCGGGTGGGTTCGTGGCGGCCGTAGGCCTCGTGCGTCCAGCGACGCCATTCGTCCATCTCGCCGGTGATCCCATGCTCTGCGGCGACCATCTCCACCGCGTTTCTCAAGAGCGGGACGGCGGACTGGTAGGCACCGCGGCGGAGGAGGGCAGCGGCGTCGGAGAGCAGGAGGAAGGCGCGGCTCCAGAGACTGGCGTACGCCGCCATCGTCATCGTGCGCGCGGTCATCTGGTAGCCCGCAGCGGCCACGCGCGCCTGGATGTGCAGGTTCGCCTCCAGCAGCCGCCATTCCTCCGCGCAGACGAAACCCGTCTGACGCCACGCGTCCTCTTCGACGTCGTCGAGCCCGTCGGGCTTGCCGGGGAGCGCCCAGCCCGGCAGTACCTTCATGCCGGAGACGCGTTGAGGCGGGTCGGCGATTCGCAGCGGGGGGTGCTCGTGGCCGTCGTGCGCCGTCTCGCCGGTGGTCATTGTGCTGCCTAACGACGCAAGGCGGCGCGGCCCGGATAGACCGCGGCCCCGCCCAGTTCCTCCTCGATGCGGAGGAGTTCGTTGTATTTCGCATTGCGGTCGGATCGCGCCGTCGCGCCCGCCTTGATCTGGCCCGCGCCGGTCGCCACGGCGAGGTGGGCGATCGTGGTGTCCTCCGTCTCGCCGGAGCGGTGGGAGATCACGGTGCGGTAGCCGTTGGTGTGCGCCAGCCGGATCGCCTCCATCGTCTCGGTGAGCGAGCCGATCTGATTCACCTTGATCAGGATGGCGTTTGCGGCGCCCTCGTCGATGCCGCGGCCAAGACGCTCGATGTTCGTGACGAAGATGTCGTCGCCGACGAGCTGTGTCCTGTCACCGATGCGCTCGGTCAGTGCCTTCCACCCGTCCCAGTCGTCCTCGGCCATGCCGTCTTCGATCGAGACGATCGGGTAGTCGCGGCACCACTCGGCCCACAGGTCCACGAGTTGTGCGGCCGTCGCTGTCCGCCCCTCGCGCTTCAGGTCATAGACGCCATCGCGGAACAACTCGGACGCCGCGGGGTCGAGGGCGATCGCCATCTCGTCGCCCGGCCGTCGTCCGGTCACCTCGATCGCCTGCAGCAGCAGGTCGCAGGCAGCGCGGTTGGTGTCGAGCTTCGGCGCGAAGCCGCCCTCGTCGCCGACGTTCGCGGAGAGCCCGCGCTCGTGCAGGATCTTCTTCAGCACCTGGTACGTTTCGGCGACCCAGCGGATACCCTCGCGGAACGAGGGCGCTCCCACAGGCATCAGCATGAACTCCTGGAAGTCGGTCGAGTCCGCCGCGTGGGCCCCCCCGTTCAGGACGTTGCACATCGGCACCGGCAGGACGCGAGCGTCCACTCCGCCGAGATAGCGGTAGAGCGGCTGTCCGGTCGACTCGGCGGCCGCCTTCGCGACGGCGAGCGAGACACCGAGGATCGCGTTCGCGCCCAGTCGGGCCTTGTTGGGGGTGCCGTCTTCCTCGATCATCCGCTGGTCGATGGCGGCCTGGTCGAAGGCGGACATCCCGATCAGGATCGGGGCGAGCGTCTCCTCGACGTTCCGGACGGCCTTGAGCACGCCCTTGCCGCCGTAGCGGTCCAGCTCCCCGTCGCGCAGTTCGACAGCCTCGTGCGCGCCGGTGGAGGCACCTGAGGGCACAATCGCGCGGCCCAGCGAGCCGTCGCCGAGTTCGACATCGACTTCGACCGTGGGGTTGCCGCGGGAGTCGAGCAGTTCGCGGGCGCGGATGTCGACGATCTCCACGGGGGCCTCCAGTCAGGCGTCGCCGGCTTGGGGTACGGGTTGAGGATCGCCCCTCCGGCTGGAGGAGGCAACCGGCATCGGAGTCAGCGCGCCCGAGGGTGCACGGACTGGTAGACCTCGCGGAGGTGCTCGTCCGCGAGTTGGGTATACACCTGCGTCGTGGAGACGTTGGCGTGGCCCAGAAGCTCCTGGACGTCGCGGACCGATGCCCCACCTCGGAGCAAGTGGGTAGCGAAGGAATGGCGCAGCGTATGTGGCGTGACGTGCGCGGTGATGCCGGCGGACTGGGCGTAGCCCTTCAGGATCAGCCAGAAGCCCTGGCGGGTGAGGCGTTCGCCGCGACGGTTCACGAAGAGGGCGTGCTGGGTGCGGTTCTTCAGCAGCACCGGTCGGGCTTCGTCCAGGTATTTCGTCAGCGCCTGCACGGCGGCCTCATGGACGGGGATCGTGCGCTCCTTGGACCCCTTCCCGAGGCAGCGTGCCCAGGCAGGCGCCGGGGAGAGGTGGACGGAGTCCATATTCAGGGAGACCAGTTCCGTCACCCGCATACCGGTCGCGTACATCAATTCGAGCATGGCGTGGTCGCGGACCGCCTCCGCAGAGTCGTACTTGCGGGGTTCCCGCAGGAGCGAGTCGACTTCCTCGGTGCTCATCGGCTTCGGCACGGGCTTCGGGGCGCGCGGGGAGTCGATCTGGGCCGTGGGGTTTGAGGTGAGGTCGCCGTGGTCAAGCAGGAAGGCGCAGAACGACTTCACCGCGGCGACTTTCCGCGCAACCGTTGCCTTCGCGTACGAGCGTCCGTTGAGGTCGCCGATGAAGCCGAGGATGGTCTCTTTGGTGACGGCCTTCGCGATGGAAGGGGATGAGCCGTTCACGCTTCCGTTGTTGCCTGCGTGGGCGGTGATGACGAACTTCTCGAAGCCATTGAGGTCGTTGCGGTAGGCGTCGATCGTGTTCTTGGACGCACCACGTTCAGCGGACAGGTAGTGCAGGAACGCCTCGATGCGGTCGTGCATCTTGCATCCTTCCATGCTCGCGTCGCGCGAGCCCGCCGCTCTCCACCCGCGTCGTCGAGACGCGCATCGCCGTCCAACCGTCAGTCGAGGCAAACCCCTGCCGGCAAGGGCTTTACGTATACAGGGGTGCGCCGGTGATGTCTACATAACGCGCTCGTTTGTGGGTGAAGATTTCGTGTCGTCTGTCCGGACCATCCGGAGCTAGTGCAGGTCGCAGCGTTACAGCGCCGCCTTGACAGCGACCGCGAGGCGTTCTGTGAAACCAACTGTTGAGGCGATTTCCTCCACTGTGGCTTCCCGGATCGCCTTCACCGACCCGAACTTGCGAAGCAGTGCACGCTTCCGCTTCGGCCCGACCCCGGGCACGGCATCGAGGGCAGACTGCACCGCGGCCTTCCCGCGCACCTGACGGTGGTAGGTGATTGCGAAGCGGTGCGCCTCGTCACGGATGCGTTGCACGAGGTAGAGCGCCTCGGACTGGCGCGGAAGCATGATCGAGTCCGCGAGGTCCGCGACGAAGATCTCTTCCTGTTGCTTCGCGAGTCCGCATACGGGGATGTCACGCAGCCCGAGGTCCCGCATCACATCTAGCGCGGCGCCGAGTTGTCCCTTGCCGCCGTCGATGATCACCAGGTCGGGCACTTCGTCCCACGGCGAAGATTCCTCGGGCACAGCCGGCCCGCCGGCCTCGCCGGGGGCATCCGAGACCGCAGGGAGATCGGCGGCGTCGGCGGACGCGGCGAGTTCGCTGCGGCGGCGATCGGCGATCCGGCGGAAGCGGCGCGTCAGCACCTCTTTCATCGAGGCGAAGTCGTCCTGCCCTTGCACCGTCTTGATGCGGAACCGTCGGTATTGCTGATTGGCCGGGCGACCATCGATGAACACGACCATCGAGGCGACGGTACTCGTCCCCTGGATCGTGGAGATGTCATAACACTCGATACGGTGAGACGGTGAGGGGAGGTCCAGCTCCTCGGCCAGCAGATTCAGAGCAGATTCGGTCCTGTCCCGGTCCACGACCCAG
Organism: Chloroflexota bacterium; assembly: GCA_016875635.1. Classification (GTDB taxonomy): domain Bacteria; phylum Chloroflexota; class Dehalococcoidia; order UBA2979; family UBA2979; genus SURF-43. Next base: position 53,024 of record VGPD01000005.1, on the reverse strand, counting down.
CGGGCGTGGTGCATCCGCAGGCTTTCGCGCGCGTTCTCCTCGGCGGTCTGGACGAGGCCTCTGCGCTCGCCTCGGACGGGCACGGCGATCTCCACAGCTCCCGTGCGGCGTTCGCGGAGCACGATTTCGAGGTCGGCGCGGTCAGCCGGCTCGAACGGGAGCAGCACCACCCGCGGGACGTAGGTCGCGTCCGCGTAGAACTGCGCGAGGAAGGCGGCGAGCACTTCGGCGTCGGAGGTGTCGGCGGTGCCGTCGAGCATGAACGAATCGGTGTCGGCGACGACGGTCCCGCGCACGAAGAAGACCTGGACACAGGCCTCGTCGTCCTGGCGGGCAAGCGCGAAGACGTCGGCGTCGAGGGTGTTCGTCGTTGCCATCTGCTGCCGCTCGGTCACCCGCTGGATCGCCGTGACCTGGTCGCGCAGCCGCGCCGCTCGCTCGAACTCGAGGTTGGCGGCCGCGCGTTCCATCTCCGCACGCGTGTGCTTCAGTACCTCCGCCGAACGTCCTTCGAGGAACAGGATCGTCTCCGCGATGACGCTGTCGTACTCCTCCTTCGTGCAGTAGGACGTGCACGGAGCGATGCAGCGCTTGATGAAGTAGTCGAGGCACGGACGCGGGTCGTCGCCGGTGATCTCCTTGGTGCAGGAGCGCCACGGGAACAGTTTCTTCACGACATCGAGCGTGCGGCGCACGGAGCCGGCCGAGGCGTACGGCCCGAAGTAGCGGGCGCCGTCGCTTGCCACCCGTCGAGTGATCGTGACCCGGGGCCACTGGTGCTGCACGTCGACCTTCAAGTACGGGTAGTGCTTGTCGTCCTTCAACCGGACGTTGTGCGGTGGCTGGTACCGCTTCACCAGCGTCGCCTCGAGGTGGAGGGCCTCCGCCTCGTTCCGCGTGACGACGTGTTCGATGACGCGCGCGGCCTCGGCCAGGAAGCGCACCTTCGGCTCCAGCGAGCGCGAGGAGCCGAAGTAGGAGCGGACGCGGTCACGCAGCCGGCGTGCCTTGCCGATGTAGATCACGTCGCCCCGGGCGTCTCGCATGATGTAGACGCCCGGGCTCTCGGGGAGGGAGCGGACCTGGTGGAGGACGGACTCGTCAATCATGGGACGGATCGTACGCTCGGGAGCCGGAGCGAATCGGAACCCCTCCCGCGGCGGGGAGCGGGTGGGCGGGAACCCGACCGGGGGAAGCATGAAAAGAAGGTGGTGCGCCCGGGAGGATTCGAACCTCCGGCCTCTGCCTCCGCAGGGCAGCGCTCTATCCCCTGAGCTACGAGCGCACGAGGTGGACGCCGTCGTCCGGTCCGTGCACGGGACTTGGTGCCGAAGGCGAGATTTGAACTCGCACGAGCGATAGCTCACTACGCCCTGAACGTAGCGCGTCTGCCTGTTCCGCCACTTCGGCGTGCGGGTCTTCCGGCGGGCTCGATGGTGGGCGGTATTGGACTCGAACCAATGACCTCTCGCGTGTGAAGCGAGCGCTCGTACCAGCTGAGCTAACCGCCCGGCGTGCCGTCCCGGAATAGTCATGCTATCCCGCGCTCGCCGTTCCAGACAAGCGCGGGAGCGGTTCGCCGAATCCGTGCCGGGGTCTACGATCGCTCCCTGTTGGATCTTGTGCACGTTCGGAACCGGCCAGCAACCACTGGTTGGGGCCGCCTCAAAGGAGCGAACGATGCCTCGGATCACCAGTGTTGCAGGCATGGCGGTGCTCATCGGTCTCGCGGGCGTAGTGGTCTCGTGCGCTGGTGGGGATGCGAACCCGGAAGGGAACCCGGAGGAGGCAGCCCGGGCCGCGGCGGCGGCTGCGCTCTTCACCGGCCCGGCGGGCCAGTCGCTGAACCTGGAGATGACGGATCTGAAGTTCAGCACCCGGGCGCTCTCCGTCAGATCGGGCGAACTCGTCGAGATCGCGCTCGTGAACAGGGGCGGCATCGAGCATGACTTCGCCATCGCCACCCTGCCGGGGGAGAAGGCGCTGCGGGTCGAAGGCAAAGACACCGCGGTGGCGAGGGGCAAGAATGAGATTCACGCCCACCTGCGGTCCGGGCAGAACGGGGTCGTCCGATTGAGGGCGTCGTCGCCGGGGGCGTACGAGTTCTTCTGCACGGTCCCGGGCCACAAGGAGGCCGGGATGAAGGGGACCTTCACCGTCCAGTAGTCTCGAATCTGCCCTCTGGCCGGGCGCTGGCGTACCATGGGCGGTGCCTTGAGGTCGCGATTCGGCGTCAGCATGCGCTCCCCGGCGCCTCACCGGGGCGTGCGCTTCGAAAGGCTCAGGCATGTCCCTGAATAGTTTCGGCGCGCGCGACACCCTCTCCGTGGGCGGGCAGTCGTACACCATCTACCGGTTGGATCGGGCGGCGGCGGCGCTGGGCGCCAACCTGGACGCACTCCCCTTCACCCATCGCATCCTGCTCGAGAACCTCATCCGCTACGAGGATGGTGTCTCGGTCGACCGCGCACAGATCGAGTCCGTGGCGAAGTGGAACCCCATTGAGGAGCCGGACAACGAGATCGCGTTCCGCGTGGCGCGCGTCCTCCTTCAGGACTTCACCGGCGTCCCGGCGGTCGTCGACCTCGCTTCGATGCGAGACGCGATGTCGGAGATGGGCGGCGACCCGAAGAAGATCAACCCGCTCCAGCCGGTCGACCTCGTGATCGACCACTCGGTGCAGGTGGATGCCTTCGGCACCAACACCGCCTTCGCCGAGAACGTGGAACTCGAATACCAGCGCAACATGGAGCGCTACCTGCTCCTCAAGTGGGCGCAGCAAGCCTTCAACGGCTTCCGCGTCGTGCCGCCGGGCACCGGCATCGTCCACCAGGTCAACCTCGAATACCTCGCCCGGACCGTCTTCACCAACGCGGACGGTGAGGCCTATCCGGACACCACCGTGGGCACCGACTCGCACACCACCATGATCAACGGGCTGGGTGTCCTCGGCTGGGGCGTGGGCGGTATCGAGGCTGAGGCCGCCATGCTCGGCCAGCCGGTGACGATGCTCGTGCCGCAGGTCGTGGGTGTGCGCCTCGTCGGCGCGTTGCCCGAGGGGGCGACCGGCACCGACCTCGTGCTGCGGGTGACGGAGATCCTGCGCTCGCGCAACGTCGTCGGCAAATTCGTCGAGTTCTTCGGGCGTGGTCTGACCCGCCTGCCGCTCGCCGCGCGCGCCACGATCGCGAACATGTGCCCCGAGTACGGCGCGACCGTTGGCTTCTTCCCCGTCGACGCCGAGACGCTCAACTACCTCCGCTTCACCGGCCGTGAGGAGTCCCTCGTCCAGCTGGTCGAGATGTACTCGAAGGCCCAGTCGCTCTTCCGCACCGACGAGACGCCCGACCCCACCTACTCAGAGGTGATCGAGCTCGACCTCTCGACGATCGAGCCAGCGATGGCCGGCCCGAAGCGTCCGCAGGACCGGATCTCGCTGCGCACGGCGAAAGCCGCCGCCCGTACCGAGATCGACATGTGGGTGAAGGACGGTGCATCGCCGACGCCCGTCCAGGTCCACGGCTCGAACTACGCCGTCCAGAACGGCTCCGTCGTCATCGCCGCCATCACCTCATGTACCAACACCTCCAACCCGGAGGTGATGGTGGGTGCGGGCCTGCTGGCGAAGAAGGCGGTCGAGGCCGGCCTCACGGTGAAGCCGTGGGTGAAGACCAGCCTCGCACCGGGCTCGAAGGTCGTCACGGAGTACCTGAACGACGCCGGCCTTACGCCGTACCTCGACCAGATCGGCTTCGAGCTCGTCGGCTACGGTTGCACCACCTGCATCGGCAACTCCGGTCCGCTCCCGACGGAGATCGAGGCCGCGGTGGACTCCGGCAACCTCGCGGTCGCCGCGGTCCTTTCCGGCAACCGGAACTTCGAGGCGCGTGTCCACAACAAGGTGCGCTCCAACTACCTGGCCTCGCCGCCGCTGGTCGTCGCCTACGCCCTCGCTGGCACGACCGACATCGACGTCTATGCCGAGCCGCTCGGCACCGGGAAGGACGGCAAGCCGGTCTTCCTGAAGGACATCTGGCCGACGCAGGCTGAGGTGCTGGGCACCATCCAGAAGTCCGTCCGCCAGGAGATGTTCCGCAAGGAGTACGCGGATGTCTTCAAAGGCGACGAGCGCTGGCAGGACGTGAAGGCTCCGACTGGAGAGCGGTTCGCGTGGGACGAGAAGTCGACCTACGTCCGCCGCCCGCCGTTCTTTGACAACCTCCCGCGCGAGCCCAGGCCCGTCGCGGACATCGTCGAGGCCCGAGTACTCGCCGTCCTCGGTGACTCTGTGACGACCGACCACATCTCGCCTGCCGGCGGGATCGCGAAGGGCTCGCCCGCCGCCAAGTACCTTGACCAGAACGAGGTCGCGCAGAAGGACTACAACCAGTACGGCGCGCGTCGTGGCAACCACGAGGTGATGATGCGGGGCACGTTCGCCAACGTCCGCGTGAAGAACGCACTGGTCGGCCGGGAGGGCAACCTCACGCTCCACCTGCCGGACGGCGCCGAGATGTCGATCTGGGAGGCTGCCGAGAAGTACCAGCAGGAAGGCGTCCCGCTGATCGTGATCGCGGGGAAGGAGTACGGCACGGGCTCCTCGCGCGACTGGGCGGCCAAGGGGCCGCTGCTGCAGGGCGTCCGTGCCGCTATCGCCCAGTCGTTCGAGCGCATCCACCGCTCGAACCTCATTGGGATGGGCATCCTGCCGCTGGAGTTCATGCCGGGCGAGTCGCCCGCCACGCTCGGCCTCACCGGCCGTGAGCGCTTCGATATCACCGGGATGGCGGCCGGGCTGACCCCGCGTCAGTTGATGAGCGTCCGGGCGATCGCCGAGGACGGCAGCGAGCGGGCCTTCGTCGCCCGCTGTCGTATCGACACCCCGGTGGAGGTGGAGTACTACCGCCACGGCGGGATCCTGCAGTACGTCCTCCGACAACTGCTCAACGACTAGCCGAGGCCGGCTGCGATACCGGGAGGCCCCGCCGCGCGGGGCCTCTTCGATCCGAGGGGACGCGTGTGAATCTGCCACGGGACGCTGAACTGCGGATCCGCGCGGCGATCCTCGCGGGCGCCTCGGACGACGACATCGCATCGGCGTTGGGGATCAGCGTGAAGGTCGTGCGTCCGATCCGGCAGGCGCTGGAGGCGGCTCGCCGGCCTCGTTAGCCGGCGGCGGCCTCGGCGGTGGCACGTTCCGGCAGCGCGGGACGGGTCGAGAGGACGAAGAAGACGGAGCCGGCGGCCGCCATCAGGGCAACGACGGTGAAGCCGAGCTGGTACGAACCGGTCCAGTCGTAGAGGAAGCCCGCGATGATCGGCCCGAGGATCGGGCCGATCGTCGTGATGATTGATGACCACCCTGAAATCGACCCGAAATGGGTGCGCCCGAAGTAGTCGGCGCGGATCGCCTGCATCATCGGCCCGCGTGTGCCCCAGGCGAGTCCGTGCAGCACGGCGAACCCGGCGACCGCGAAGAGATTGCGTCCGGCCCAGGCGATCAGCAGCAGCCCCACCGCGTGCATCGCCATGCACACGATGACGATGAACCGCTTGCTCATGCGGTCGCCCAGCGCGCCGCCAACGACCTGCCCGACGACCTGCATCAGGATCATCGAGGTCAGGATCCATCGCGCCGCGCCGTCTGAGTAACGCAGGGAGTCTGTCAGGTGGAGCACCAGGTGGACCTGGACCGCCGTGACCACGAGCAGGGCGGAGGCGTGGCCCGCTGAGATCATCCAGAACGCCCGCGTCCGCATCGCCTCTCGCGTGGTGAAGTCCACCTCGGTGCTGAAGACGCGCGTGGGCTGGGCCAGGCGGTAGGCGTCGCGCTCCGCGGGCGACACACCGTCGACGTGCTGGCCGATGTCCTCAGGCCGGTCGTGGAAGTACCAGGTGAGGGGCAGCGCCAGTACCAGCATCAGGATGCCGGAGACGAAGGAGGTCTCTCGCCAGCCGTATTCAGTGATCGCGTAGGCAACCGCCAGGGACGCCGTGATGCCGCCGAAGGCGAACCCGACGCTGGAGACCCCGAGCGCCCTCGACCGATAGCGGTCGAACCAGGAGACGATGGAGATGGTGATCGTCTGGAAGCCGCCGAGGCTGGCCCCGACCGACATCACGATGTAGAACAGGAAAAACTGCCAGAGCGAGCTGATCGTGGCGAAGAGCAGGAACCCGCCGGCCATGATCACGATGCCCAGCTGGAGTACTCGCCGCGCCCCATACCGGGCGACCATCCAACCCTGCGCCGGGCCCATGGGGCCTTCGACCCTCGCGAACGAGAAGGCAGAGCCGACGGTGCCGCGGCTCCAGCCGTACTCTTTCACCAGGGCGGCGGCGTAGAAACCGAACGACTGCTGCATCAGCGCGGACATGACGAACTGGATCGCCGAACCCGCGGCGACGAGCCACCAGCCATGGAACATCCGCTGTTTCATGGTGCCCCCGGTCGTCGTCGGCGCGCCTGAGGGCGTCGCCGCGCTTCCGAGGCCAGTCTATGGCGCGACCTCGCTACGTCCCTCTGGCGCTCAGGAGGTCGCGAATTCCCGGCACTTCACCGCCCGCTCCAGGTCGTCGATCGCCTCGCGGAGGCTTCGGCGGAGGAGTGTGGAGGATTCCGGTGTGGCGGCCAGCAGGTGCTGCGCACGCTCCAGTGTGGGGCGGTCGACGAGGTAGGACGGCCAGAGACTGGAGAAGTAGGTCCCCGAGAACTCCCGTTCCTCCCGCTCAAAGATGCCCGGAAGCGCCTCGAAGTACCGCTCCACATACGGCTGGAGCAGGTCCTTCTGCGCCCAGTAGTGGAAGCCGCTCATCGCCGCGCCCGTGAGGTGCAGCGACCCGTACGCCGATGGGCCAGTCTGGAATTTCTCCCAGGCCGCCTGTTTCACGGCCGCGTCCGGTGCCGAAACCTCGCAACGCAGCAGCGCGCGCTGGCCGCGGTCCGAAGGGTCGCGGCGGCGCTCCTCCGCCACCCGCTCGGCAGCGCTCTCGACGCCGTAGGCGACGTAACGGGAGGCGATGCTCCAGCGCATCTCCTGGTCGATCGTGAGCCCCGGGATCTCCACCTTGCCGTCCGCGAGGTCGCCGCAATGGCGGATGTCGGGCGGGTTGATGGCCACGCCGATCAGCGTGCGCGCCCAGATGATGCGCAGGTCGGGATCGGTCGTGCGCTGGAGGGCGTCCAGGCACAGTCCGAAGAGTCGGTGGCCCGCCTGCAGTTTCCGCCCCTCCGGCACGTACCGCGCAAGGGTGGCGGTCATCTGCGAGAGGATCGTCTCGACCAGTTCGTGGTCGTGCTCCATCGCCACCTTCGGACCCGCCAGTTCGAGATAGTCAGTCGACTTCAACTGCTGGTCGCGCACCATGTTCCAGAGGGTCTGCCAGATCAGCTGACGCAGCAGTGGGTCCTCGACCCGTTCGAGACTGGAGCGGACGAACTCGAGTGAGCGCTCGTCCAGCGCGATCTTCGCGAACGCGTGGTCGTTGTGGTTTGGGAAGACGAAGTTCGGGGCGGGGCGACCCACCGCGGACCCGACCTCGGCGCGTTCGCCGTCGATGTTCCCCGGTACGGAGTCAATGACGATGCGCGCGCCTTCCTCGCGGACGAGCGCGAGCTCGACGTGGTGCGGGCGGAGCGTCGGGTAGGAGGCAGGTGCGCTCTGCCGGAGCGCGAGTGCGCTGATCCGCTCGCCGTCCGTCTCGACCTCGGCGGCGATCGTGTTCAGCGAGGGCGTCTCCAGCCATGCCTGCGCCCAGCCGTGCAGGTCACGCCCGACACCCTGGCCCAGGGCGTCCAGCCACTGGGAGAGTGTGGTGTTGCCGTACTCGTGCTGCTTGAAGTAGCCGCGCATGCCGGCGCGGAAGCCCTCCATGCCCATGGCGGCGACCAGTTGCTTGATGACCGCCGCGCCCTTGCCGTAGGTGATGCCATCAAAGTTGAGGAACGTCTGTTCAGTGTCGGCGACCACGCCCGAGATCGGATGTGTGGTGACCAACTGGTCCTGGCGGTAGGCCCAGTTCTTCATCCCGGAGTTGAACGCCTGCCACGCCGTCGTGAAGCGAGTCGCCTCGGCGAGCGACAGATACGCCATGTAGGTCGCGAATGACTCGTTGAGCCAGAGGTCGTTCCACCACTTCATGGTCACGAGGTCGCCGAACCACATATGCGCCATCTCGTGCAGGATGACCTCGGCGCGGCCCAGCCGGTCGTTCTCGGTCGGTGGGTCCCGGAACACCATCCGCTCCGAGTGGGTTACCGCCGCCACGTTCTCCATGGCGCCGGCGTTGAACTCCGGCACAAAGACCTGGTCGTACTTACCGAACGGGTACGGGTAGTCGAAGAATTCCGCGTAAAAGTCCAGCCCCTGCTTCGTCACCTCGAACAGCTCATCCTGGTCGACATGCGGCGCGAGCGACTTGCGGGCGAAGAAGCCGAGGGCCACCGTCCCATGCTGCGAGCGGAAAACCTCGTACGGCCCGGCGATCAAGGCAAGCAGGTAGGTCGAGAACGGCTTCGTCCGCTCGAACGCCGTACGGACGCGCCCGTCGGGGAGCGCTGACGTGCCCTCAGCCGGGCTGTTTGCGATCAGCTGCCAGGCGGCGGGCGCAGAGACTGTCAGGCGGTAGGTCGCCTTCAGGTCAGGCTGGTCGAAGCAGGGCATCAGCCGGTGCGCGGAGTACGGTTCGAAGTTGGTGTAGAGGTACTCCTGGCCGTCTTCCGGGTCGATGAACTGGTGGAAGCCGTCTCCCGTGTGGTCGTACTCGTTCTCGTACGTGATGTGGACGGTGTTCTGCGCGCCAAGACCGTCGAGGGTGAGCCGGTATCCCGTCCACGCGGGCGCCTCCACGGCGGTGCCGTTCACCTCCATCCGCTCGATCCGCTTCCCGGTGAAATCGAGGAACACCGGAGCGGTGTCCGCGAGCCGGAACCGGATGGTGACGTCTCCCCGGTAGGTGGGGCTGCCCTGCGTGATGTCAAGCGTCAGGTCGTACTCGACGGCGGAGACCCGTGCGGCGCGGCCGATCGCCTCGTCCTGGGTCAGCACGTCACGGGTGGTCGGGGTGGGTGCGTCCATGCGGTTTGGATCCTCGCCGTTGTGCCAGGTGATGAGGCTGACCATGCTAGCGGGCCTCGGTGTCCAGGCGGAGTGAGTTTCACGCGCACGTTAGAGATTGGTCGGCTCACAGGGATTCGCACTTTGTTCACACACCGCCCTGCCCCTCCGGAGACACTGACGCCTGCCCGGGTCTACCAGAACTACATGAAGTGGGGTTGCGATGCGGCGGACGGTGATCATCGGCGGGGCGTTGGCAGCGACCGCAGTTGTGCTGGCTGCGGTGGGCCTGTTCTGGTTCTTCGGTGGCGATGAGCCCGAAGCAGCCTCGGTGGATGCGGCGCTTCAGAAGGCGGCCACGCCCGCGGCGACATCTGCCGCGGCCGCAGCAGCAACGGCGACCGCGACTGCCGCGCCCTCGTCTGACCTGGCGGGAACCTATCAGGTGGTGAAGGGCGACAGCACCTTCGCGGGGTATCGCATCAAGGAAGAACTGCGGAGCATTGGCAGCAACACGGCTGTCGGCCGTTCGCCCGATGTCGCCGGTAGCCTCACGTTCGACGGCAAGGCCATCACGTCCGTGGAGATCACCGTCCAGACGAGGAGCATCAAGAGCGACGACGCGCGGCGTGACAACTTCATGCAGCGTTCCGGCCTGCAGACCCAGCAGTTCCCCACGGCGAAATTCGTCCTCACGCAGCCGATCGCGGTTGCGTCACTGCCGGCCGAAGGGCAGAAGGCCAAGTTCGACGCAACCGGCGACTTCACCCTGCACGGCGTCACCAAACGGGTCACCATCCCCCTCGAGGGTGCGCGGCAGGGCGGGATGGTCGTGGTGGCGGGCTCGCTGGAGATCGTGCTGGCCGACTACTCGATCGCGAAGCCCACGGCTCCCTCCGTCCTTTCGATCGAGGACAAGGGCCAGATGGAGTTCCAGCTGCAGTTCCGGAAGTAGCGCCTCATCCGGCTATCCCTGATGCGCGGTCGCGTCCCGGGGCTTGCGGCGGGGCGCGATGATGAACCGCGCGACGGCCACGCCGACGAGTGCCGCGGCGATGCCGAACCAGGTGAGCGCGTACTGCAGATGCGGCGTCGTGTTCACGAACGGTCGGTAGCTTCGCACGGGGAGCGCACCGCCCGCGGGCGGCAGATTGTCCTCGCCGGACTCAGTGCCCTGGATGACGGCCCACGACAGCAGCGGGATGCCCTCTGTCGCTGACATCGATTTCGGGGCGAGCGCGGTCCATGTCCCATGCGGTGTGCGTCGCGCGGTCCGTCCAGAGGCGTCCACCCCCAGTCCCACAATGTCGGCCTGGCGTTCCGCGTCGAGGCTGGCACGGACGCGCTCACGCTCGGATTCTGGATACCAGCCTCGGTCGACCAGGACGGCGGCGCCACCGGAGGCCGGGAGCAGCGGCGTGACCAGTCCCTCGCCCTTGATCCCGTACCGCACGCGGTTGGCGAGCACCATGCTGCGGCTGTGATCCCATGTCCCCACCAGGTGGACCCTTCGCCACGCCACCTCGGCGGGTGGAAGGTCGAGGGCATCGGGCGCCTCCAGCGGTGGAGCGGCCAGCCGGGCGGCCCGCTCTTCCACCAATCCCAGTTTTGATTGGTGACGCTGAATTTGCCAGGCGCCGAGCCCGCACAGGACGGCGACTGTGAGTGCGAGCAGGACCAGCAGGACGGGGGTTGGGAGCCGCATCGGCCGTACCTCGGTTGGTGGGTTCGACCCAGTCTGGCTGGGTGGGCGACGAGGGGCAAACGCCGCTCCCTGGGAGCCGGAGGGTTCTGTTTGAGGCCGGGGCCTGAAATACTGCTGAAACAGCGGGGGCATAGTCTCCGAGTGCAGCGGACAGGTTCCTGGCCGCAAACGCGGGGGTGGCCCGGTCTCGGGCCTGACTTCGGAAGGACCGAGATGGCGTACAAGGCTGAGTACATCTGGATTGACGGCGCGGAACCGACGCAGAAGTTGCGTTCCAAGACGAAGATCATGGCCGACGACGAGATCCCCGGTATCTGGGGTTTCGACGGATCGAGCACGAACCAGGCGGCCGGTGAGAGCAGCGACTGCGTACTCAACCCGGTCCGTGTGGTGCCCGACCCGATCCGTGGCGGGGCGAACAAACTTGTGCTGTGCGAAGTGTTGCTCACCAACATGAAGCCGCACCCCACGAACAAGCGCGCCGCGCTCGTAACCACCGCCAAGAAGTACGCGAAGCACGAGATGTGGTTTGGCATCGAGCAGGAGTACACGTTCTTCGACGGCATCAAGCCGCTGGGTTGGCCGGACAATGGCTTCCCGGCCCCACAGTTCGGCTACTACTGCGGCGTCGGCGCGGACGAGATCTTCGGCCGGGAGATCGTAGAGGCGCACTCGGACGCCTGCATGGTGGCCGGCCTCACCATCGCCGGCACGAACGCCGAGGTCATGCCCGCCCAGTGGGAATTTCAGATCGGCCCCATCGGCCCGGTCGAATGCTCTGACGAGATGTGGCTCGCCCGCTGGCTGCTCTACCGGATCGCCGAGGACTTTGGCGTGTCCGCGACGCTGAACCCGAAGCCCATCGAGGGCGACTGGAACGGCGCTGGCGCGCACACCAACTTCTCCACCAAGCAGATGCGGGCTTCCTACGCTCCGATCGAGCAGGCGTGCCGCGCGCTGGGCGAGAAATGGGAGCTCCACGTCAAGAACTACGGCTACGGCATCGAACGGCGGCTGACTGGCCGCCACGAGACGGCGCCGTGGAACAGGTTCTCGTGGGGTGTTTCGAACCGGGCAGCCTCCGTCCGGATCCCGTGGCAGGTCGCGGTGGCCAAGAAGGGCTATGCGGAGGACCGCCGCCCGAACGCGAACATGGACCCGTACACCGTGACGCGGCTCATCACCGACACCGTCTGCTCCTACGCGGAAAAGGGCGGCAAGTAGCAGCCCTTCGTCCCCGTTTCCGGGGAGCGCTGAACAAACGCAGGGGCGGCCGCGAGGCCGCCCCTGTTCGTTGCGCCGGCGATGCGTGACCTACCGCGTGAACCCGCTACCGCCCAGGATGAGCGGAACCTCGGTCTCGGCCGGAGTCAGCCCGGAGTGGGACGAACGCATCCGGAGGTAGCCGTCACGGCCGGAGAACCCCGCGTACCGGAGCGCCGCCGCCCCCCGTGCGACCGAGAGGTAGTCGCCCAGGCGGGCGCGGGCCTCAGGAGAGATCGGCATGGGCCCGAGCAGTCGGAGCTCGTCTACGGTGGCCGCAGAGAGCAGCAGGAAATGCTTGCCGAAGCAGGCGTGGAACTCCGCCTCGAATGCGGCATGCGCACCTGGTTTCACATGCCAGTACTGGGTGCGCAGGTCGCCGGCGGGGGGGACGCGGAGGAGCGAATAGATCCGGTCGTCGTCCCGTACCTCCAGGCGCGCCGAGTCGTCGATGGCGAGGTGTCCGTGGTCGGCGATCACGATGATGCGCACTCCACCGCGGATCTCTGCCAGCGACTCCTCGATCGCCTCCAGGTGGGCGTCGAGCGCGTCGATCGCGTCAGCGGCGGCGGAACTGTCGATTCCCGCCTCGTGCGCGACGGTGTCCGGCATCGGCGTGTAGAGGTAGGTGAACGTCGGTTCCTCGGCGCGTCGTACGCGTTCGACGGTCGCGGAGACGATTTCGCTCTGGTGGTGATAGCCGATGCGGCGTGCGCCGCCGGCCATCCAGCGCGTGAACGCGGAGTCGATGATCCCGGCCGGCATGACGAGCGCCGTGTCACGCGTGAACCGTGGAAGGAGCAGTGGGCCGGGGAGCAGCCCCTCAACCGACACCCCGAGGCCGTCCAGCGCGCGGTTGTCCGTGGCGCGCTCATGGGCGAACACCGTGACCGGTGCCGCGATCTCCTGGACGTAGGTCCACCAGCCGAGGATGGCGTGTTGAGCAGGGTACTCGCCCGTGGCCAGCGAGGTGATCGCGACCGGGGTCGTCGCCGGGAAGGGGGCACGGATCGCGCGCAGCAGGCGGCGCCGGAGCCAGGTGTTACGGGCCAGCCGGTCCACAGTGTTCACACCGAGGCCGTCCGCGAGCACGAGGATGACGTGCCGCGCATCACGCAGGTGGGCGGCGATCGCCTTCGCATGGTCGTCCGGAGACACGTCCGCGCCGCAGGCGTAGGCGACGCCGCGCATGACATCCACGACGCTCATGTATGTGGGGTCGGGGCGCAGCAGCGAGCCTGCGGCGAACGCCTCCAGTAGCTGGTCCCGGTCAGGCAAGTCGCGTCTCCTCGCGCGTCAGACTAACGGGATCGAGGGGCGGAATGTGGGCACGAATTGTGATGGCTGGCATCGCTGCGTTACGTCGTGCGGTCGCGGTACTCGCGCAGCCCGGCGACGCCGCGCCAGACCCCGAACGTGATCATCAGCGAGAGCAGCCCGCCGATCTGCATCGTCCGGGACGCCCCGATCTCGGCGGTGAGGAAACCCACCCAGATCGTCCCCACGTTGTTCGCCGTCACCGCCGCCAGGTAGCCCAGGCTGACCGTCCGGCCGCGCATCGCGTCCGGCGTCTCGATCTGCACCACCGTCTCACGCATCGTCACCGAGACGCCGTCCGTCGCCCCCATCAGCGCGATGACCGCCACACCCATCCACAACGCCGTCGTGGTCCCGAACAAGAGGACGGCGAGCGAGAATCCCACGGTGGCGTAGACGACCAGCATCCCCTTCCTCGGATACCGCTCGAACCGCACCACCGTGAGCGAGCCCAGCACCGAACCCAGCGAGTTCGCCGCGGTGAGGAGGCCGACCCCGCCCGGCCCACCCCGGAACAGGCCGCTCGCGAGCGCCGGGAGCACCTGCCGGTAGAACGTGAACACGGTCATGCCGATGTCGAGCAGGTAGAGGCCGGGAAGCAGCCTGTGCCTGCGGACGAAGGTGAACCCCTCCCATGCCAGCCGCACCACCTCCCGGGGCCCGCCCGTGACCTCCACGCCCTCCTCACGGGCCGGTCGGGTGTCGGCACGGATGCCGAGCGGCATCAGCACGCTCGGGATCGCGGTGACAGCGGCCATCACGAAGGCAGCGGTCAGCGACAGCCGTTCCGTCACCATCGCGAACATCAATGGCGCGAGGATCGAGCCGACCTGCCGCGTGATGTTGTCGGAGCTCACGGCGTACAGGAGGTGCGTCCGCGGCACCACGTTCGCCGTCAGCGCCCCGCGCGCGGGCTGGCTCACGACGCCCGTGACACCCAGCACCGCGGTCGCGGCATAGATGTGCCAGGGTGTGAGAGTGCCGGCAACGGCGAGGATGGCGAGCGCCGTCAGCACCGCGAACGTCGCCGCCTGCACGGCCGCGATGAGCCGCTTCCGGTCGAACTGGTCGGCGAGCGTCCCGCCCCAGACGAGCGCGACGATCTGCACGAACAACTGCACGACGCCCAGCAGCGCGAGGCGCGCCGCCGAGCCGGTCTCCTCGAACAGCCAGACCGCGGTGACCAGCACTGCCATCTGCGCCGTGATCGTGTACGCGGCCGAGCCAAGCCAGAGCAGCCGGTAGTCGCGGAAGGCGAAGGGCGACCAGATGGTCAGCCGCGCCGCGCGCGCGCCTTCTGGGTCAGCGGGCGTGGTCGAGTTGCTCACGCAACATCTCCGGTGTGTGCGCGGGCAGCCCGCAGACCATCGCCTCGCACACGTATGCCGTCGCCTCACCCGGCGCGACGCCCCGGCCCTCGAGGACGGGCAGGAGGCCGCCCGAGGCAGCCGGCACGATCACCGTCGTGGGCAGGAAGCGCCGCGCGACCTCGCGCTCGAACGGCGCGCGCAGCTCAGGCGTGCCCACGATCGCGATCTCCCGCGGGGGCGCGGCGATCAAGTCGAGGGCGAGCAGCGTCGAGCCGAAGCCGGTCACGGCGCGCTGGAGCTGCCCGGCCACCAGGGCGAGGACTTCGCCGCCGACGGTCTCCCACTCCTCGTTGCCGGTGTAACGCGCGAGCCAGGTCGCCAGCTGCGCCATCGCCCCGTTGCCGCTCGGCGTGGCCGCATCGAAGAATGGCTTCTGCCGGAGGATCAGCTCCTTGCCGTCGAGCGGCGACTCGAAGAACCCCCCGCTCGCCTCGTCGTGGAAGTGGTCGAGCGCGTCGTCCAGCAGCCTCTGGGCCCAGTGCAGCTGCGCGATGTCGCCCGTCGCCTTGAACAGCTCGAGCAGCCCCAGCCCGACGAAGGCGTAGTCCTCCAGCAGCCCGTCGACCTTCGCCTCGCCATTCTTCCAGGTGTGGAGCAGGCCCGCGTCCCACATCTGACGCCGCAGGAACGTCGCCGTGCGCGTGGCGACCTCGACGTAGTGGGCCTCGCCGAGCACGCGGCCACATTCGGCGAAGGCCGCGAGCGCGAGGCCATTCCACGAAGCGAGCACCTTGTCGTCGAGGCCCGGATGGACACGCGTCTCGCGCTCGGCGAGCAGCCGCGCTCGGAGGGCCGGCAGGCGCGCCTCCAGCGTCGCGACATCAAGGCCGAGGTCGCGGGCGCAGTCCTCGATCGGCTGCGGGCGGTGCAGGATGTTCTGGCGGCCGAACTCCGGGTGGTGTGGGTCTTCGAAGTTCCCGGCGTCGGTCACGCCGTACACCGTGCGGAAGAGGCGGCCGTCCTCGGCGCCGAGGATGGCGTCGATCTGCGCCGGCGACCAGACGAAGAACTTGCCCTCGATGCCCTCGGTGTCGGCGTCCTGGGCGGCGTAGAAGCCGCCGGAACGGTCGAGCATCTCCCGTTCGAGGTAGCCGAGGGTCTCCCGTACAACCCGCTCGAACGCGGGGTCACCGGTGGTCTGGAACGCGTGCAGGTAGAGCCGTGCCAGCTGGGCGTTGTCGTAGAGCATCTTTTCGAAGTGTGGCACCAGCCAGCGCGCGTCCACGGAGTAGCGGTGGAAGCCGCCACCGAGGTGGTCGTAGATACCACCGTCCATCATCCGTCGCAGCGTGTGCGTGACGAGGTGGAGCGCCCGAGGTTCCAGCGGGTCGTCGGGGTGGCTCGCGTGGTACGCCAGCAGGAACTCGAGGTTGGACGGCGAAGGGAACTTCGGGGCGCCGTCGAAGCCGCCCCACTCCTCGTCGAACTCGTTCCGCAACGCCTCGACGACGCGCGCCGGGAGCGCGGCGTCGATGGCGGCGCCGCTGCCGCTGTTCACGCGACGGGTCGCCTCCTGCAGTTGGGTCGTGATCTGCTCCGCCGAGTCCACCACCTTCTCGCGGTCGGCCTCCCAGGCTTCGTGGATCGAGCGGAGCAGCCGGGTGAACGCGGGCCGGCCGTGGCTGTCGACGGCGGGGAAATAGGTGCCGGCGTAGAACGGCTTGAGGTCAGGTGTGAGGAAGACCGTCATCGGCCATCCGCCCTGGCCGGTGAGCGCCTGCGTCACCGTCATGTAGACGGCGTCCACGTCGGGACGCTCCTCCCGGTCCACCTTCACGTTGACGAACCACTCATTCATCAGCGCGGCCGTCGAGGGGTCCTCGAACGACTCGTGCGCCATCACATGGCACCAGTGGCAGGCGGAGTACCCGACCGAGAGGATGATCGGCTTCCCGTCCGTGCGAGCGCGTGCGAACGCCTCGTCTCCCCAGGGGTACCAGTCGACAGGATTCTCCGCGTGTTGACGGAGGTAGGGGCTGCTCTCCCCGGCCAGGCGGTTCATCGAAGTGTCCCATCCGTCGGAAGCGCGCCGAGCAGAGACGGTAGCATGGCGTCACCTTCGCCCGAACCCCCGCCCGCTGAGGAGTGCCTGTGACCGCTGACCCGACCCTCCGGATCCGTCCGGCGCGACCTGCGGACGCCACCGCGATCGTCGAGTTTGTGCGCGGCCTCGCCCGTTTTGAGCACGAGCCGGTCGAGCATGTCCGCCTCACCGTGCGGGACATCTGGCGCGATGGCTTCGGGCCGCGCCCGGCGTTCGAGGTCCTGATCGCCGAGCGTCTGCTCGACGCCGGTCCGCTCCCGGTCGGGTTCGCGCTCTTCTTCCCGAACTACTCGACGTGGGAAGGCCGAGCCGGCATCTACATCGAGGACCTGTTCGTCATCGAGGAGGAGCGTGCCTCGGGCGTCGGCCATGCGCTGATGGCCGCCGTCGCCCGGTTCGCGCAGGATCGAGGGGCGGCGCGCCTCGACCTCGCGGTTCTCGACTGGAACCCGGCGCGCGGCTTCTACGAGGCGCTCGGGATGGCCCATCAGCAGACGTGGCTGCCGTACCGGATGGAACGCGACGCCATCGCGCGGCTCGCCTCGGAGGCGGCAGAGGCGGACTAGCGCGCGTTTGCGAGGCGGGACTGGGTCACGCGGCCGTACCGGCCGCGCTGGTCGTACCAGATCGACTCGACGAGGCCGACGCCGGCCGCCTCGTCGCGGTGGTCGACCCGCATGCAGAGCCACTCGCCCACGGGTTCGCGGACCAGGTTCAGGTTGATGTCGGCGTTGATATATGACAGCCCGTCCCCCGCGCCCGCGAGGTTGCCGAGGGCGTTCCCGAAGTCCGCCAGCGCCGCGGCGCGCGTCGCCGGCGTGGTCTCCTCACCCTCGATGAACGGCATCGGGATGCGCACCCAGGTGGTGGGCGGCTGCTCGTCGGGGGCCGACACCCAGCGCGTCTCCACCGAGGTGTGGAACCCGAAGAGGTGCGGCCGGACGGGCGGCGTGCCCAGCGGGGGCTCGACGCGCGGGAAGCGACCGATACCGGCCTGCGACGGGTAGCCTTCCGGTCCCGGCGGGGGCGGATAGACGCCGCCGCCCACGGGCGCCTCGGACCGTCGCAGGAGCAACGCCGAGGCCCGCACGACCTCCACGCCGTCCGCGATCAGGGCGGCGTCCACGCCGACCACGCGCCGGCCGCTGCGCACCGCCTCCACCTTCGTCCGGAGCGGGACGTTGGGCACCATGCGGAAGAGGTCGACGGTCAGGCGGGAGAGCTGCATCTCGCGGTCGTCGATGAACCGTTCGATGGCGTAGGCGAGGAGGCCGGCGGGCGGCCCGCCGTGCAGGCCATCCGGGCTCCACGGGCTCTTCGCGTGGCGCATGGGGACGTAGGAGTCGCCGTCGCGCGTGAACACGGATTCGGCCACACGGCCGCCTTTCAAGCGTTCGGGATGGAGTGCTAGCGGGCGGGCTGGTCGGCCTCGGTGTTGGCCTGCGAGGCGCCGACCGGTGACCAGCGGTGGAGTTCCCGCGGTGCGGCCTCGGCGGGCGGCTGGGACTTCGGCAGGAAGCCGCGGATGTGATCGCGGGCCGAGCGCGCGAATGGCGCGGCGGCCGCCATCAGCGGGACCCAGATGTGGACGGGGCAGCCCATGATGTCTCCCTGCTCGTTCGCAGCGAGCCTAGCACCGGGCGGCCGTCGGTTCTACGTGGCCGACGAGGTGCGCGCGGCGATGCGGGCCAGGCACTCCTCGGGGGTGATCCAGCCGGGCTGGCGGCGCTCGGCCGCCGTCTGGGCAGCGATGTCCAGCATTTCCGCGTTCGCCGGCGTCGGAACCCCGTGCAACTTCCCGAGCAACACCATCTCCCCGTTCAGGTAGTCCGTCTCCAGTGACCGGCCGGTGACCACGCTCTGCCAGGTCGAACCGCCCTCGCGTTTCAGCCCCGGGATCTCCCCGTAGACGAAGTTCGTCTGCCGCGCGCGCTCCGGCGGCGTCCAGCGGATCCCGGCCGCTCGCATCGCCGCCGCTCCCTCCTCGCGCAGCAACCGCACCAGCTCCGTCGGATCATCCTTCGGCGTGAACAGCGCCTGCGCGATGTTGTTCAGGTTGAAGAGCAACTTCGCGTACTTCTGCTCCAGCGCCAGCGGGTCAGCCACCGACTCGAACCCCGCGTCGTTCGTGTCGCGGCAGAACTGCTCCGCCGTCGCGTCCACCCCCGAGGGGTAGACGCAGGTGTCGAGGTTCCCCCAGGTGTGCGCGCCGAACAGCTGCACCTCGCCTGGCGTCAGATGCGTCGTCGGCATCTGCACCAGCGTGGCGTACACCCGCTCGAAGCGGCGCGCGGCCATCCGCTCGTTCTCCACGCCGTTCTGCGCGCAGAACACGGGCACGCGCGACCCCGCCGCGTCACGCAGCGCCTCGAGGGCGGGCACGGTGTCCTGCGTCTTCATCGTCAGCAGCACGACCTCGTCGCCGCGCCAGTCCACCTCGGACGGGGAGGCGACGGCGGTGACGGGGACGCGGACGTCCTCTCGCGGCGAGCGGACGCGGATGCCCTCGGCCTGCATGACGCGGAGGTGCTCCCCGCGCGCGATCAGGACGACATCCTTGCCCGCCTGGACCAGCTTCACGCCGATGCCGCCGCCGACTGCCCCGGCCCCGTAGATGACGTAACGCATCGGCTGCTCCTGCCTCGAAGGTGCGGGGGACGAGTCTACCGAGGGCTGGACTCGCGCGGGATACTCGATTCCGCACACGGGAGGCCCCCATGCCCGAGCCACGCGAGTACGGAGCGCCGCCACAGGTCACGCCGAAGCGCCTCGCCGACTACCTCGAGGTGATGAGCAAGTCCGTCATGCAGACGGGCATCTCCTGGGCGGTCGTCGAGAAGAAGTGGCCCGACCTGCGGGAGGCGTTCCACGGCTTCGACCCGGAGCGACTGCTGGCGCTCTCCGAGCGGGAGGTCGATGCGCTGCTCGTCGACCCGCGGATCATCCGCAATCGCACGAAGGTGAACGCGATCCTCCACAACGCCGCACGGATGCTCGATCTGGAACAGCAGCACGGCACCTTCCGCAAGTACCTCCGCTCGAAGCCCGACTACTGGGACCGCGCGAAGATGCTCGGCAAGGACTTCAAGTTCATGGGGGACATGGGCGCCTTCCACTTCCTCTACGTCGTGAAGGAGCAGGTGCCCTCCTACGACGAGTGGCGCGCCGCGGTCAGGCCGAAGCGCGCGCCCCCGGCCCAGAAGGCCCCGCCGGCGACTCCTCGGGCGCCGGGTGCGCGCGGAACTGCCACAACAGCAGAACGTCGTACACGCTCTTGAGGACGCCCGCGCAGATCAGCGGCCACCCGAACGAGGTCGCCTCCAGCATCGCCCCCGCCAGCAGCGGCGCGAACGCGGAGGCGAGGCTGCGCGGGACGTTGGTGACGCTCGCGGCGACGGCGCGCTCCTCGGACGGGACGACCGCCATCACGTAGGACTGGCGCGCGGGGACATCCATCTGCGACAGCACCATCCGCGCCAGCAGGCAGGCCACCGCCAGCGGCGCGGTCGGCATCAGCGCCGCGAGGATCAGCAGCCCGTTCGAGGGCAGGTGCGTGTATACCATCGTGCGGATCAGCCCGATCCGCCGCGCCAGCAGTGGCGACGCCAGTTGCGAGGTCGCCGCGAGCAGCCCCGCGCCGAAGAAGATCGCGCCCACCTGCGCCACCGGCATTTCGAACCGTTCGAAGAGCCAGAGCGCGAGCAGCGACTGCACCACGAAGCCGCCGCCGAAGGAGTCCAGCGAGAACAATGCGGTCAGTCGGTAGACGGTGCGCTTCGCCTTGCGCAGCGGCGCGCCCTGGCGCAGTCCCTCGACGGCGGTGTCGACGCGCAGGCCGGATTAGATCGCGAACAGCATGAGGGCGGTCGCGGCGTAGAGCAGGAACGCCAGACGCTCGGCCTGCAGGAGGTCCCAGCCCGCCGCCCGGGCGACCGCCACCGGCAACCCCGCCCCCAGCGCCCCGACGGCCGCCGCGAACAGCCCTCCGAGGTTGTAGCGGGCGAAGAGAGCCGTCCGGTCGCGCGCCTCGACCGTCTCGGAGAGCAGCGCCTGCTCGGTCGGGAGGAAGACGGAGACGTCGCCGTTGGAGGGGTTCAGCGTCCCGACGACGGCGATCGCGAGCAGCGGCCAGAACGCGGTGACGGTGGCGAAGCCGATCCCCGTGCCCGCCATCAGCCCCACCGCGCCGAACAGCACCGTGCGCCGGCTGATCTCGTACCCGAACAGGCCGAGGCCGAGCGTGAGAGCGGCGGAGCCGAGCAGCGTGCCCGTGATCACGGCGCTGATCTCGACCGGGGAGAAGCCGGCGTCGCGCAGGTAGGCGGCCAGGAGGACGGAGACGAAGCCGTCGGAGAGCCCTCGGACGGTGCGCGCGGCGACGAGGCGGGCGGCGTCCGGGGTCGCCGAGGCCGGGAGCAGTCTCAGGGGGAAGGTCATCGCGCGATCCTACGCGCCGGGTGTCCTGCTGCCGCGCGCCCGCTATACGTCACGCCCCCCAGCCGCAATCATGCGTGGATGCCGAAGATAGCCGACCTCCTCGCGGCTGGCCGCACGCTCTCCTTCGAGTTCTCCGCGCCGCGCGACCCGGAGGGCGAGCGACGGCTGGCGAGGACCTTGTTCCGGCTCTCGGCGCTCCAGCCCTCGTTCATGTCCGTCACCTACGGCGCCGGCGGGACCTCGCGCGGCCCGACCCCCGAGATCGTGCGGCAGATCATCGGCCTCGGCGTGACCGGGATGCCCCACCTCACGTGCGTCTCCCACACCCGCGAGGAGATCCGCGCGTTGCTCGACGCCTACGCCGCGATGGGCGTGGAGAACCTGCTCGCGCTCCACGGCGACCTCCCGCCCGGCACGACCGAGGTGCCCGCGGGCCACTTCACCCGCGCCATCGACCTCGTCGCGCTCGCCCGCGTCCGCACCGACTGGTCGATCGGCGTCGCCGCGCACCCCGAGGGCCACCCGAAGGCGGCCGACGCGGCCTCCGACCTCGAACACCATGCGCAGAAGCTGGCGGCGGCGGACTTCGCCATCACCCAGTTCTTCTTCCGCGCTGAGTACTACGAGCGGTTCGTGGAGGCGATGGCGAAGCGCGGCGTCCGCACCCCGGTGATCGCGGGCATCATGCCCCCCACGAACGTCGAGGGCATCGGCCGCATGGCGGAGCAGAACGGCACCGAGTACCCGCGCGAGATCGTCGCCCGCCTCGAAGCCGCGGGTGAGGACGTCGACGCCCGCCGCGCCATCGCGACGGACGAGGCGACCCGCCTCGGCGAGGCGCTGCTCGCCGCCGGCGCCCCCGGCCTCCACCTCTACACGATGAACTTCAGTGAGCCGGCCCGCACCATCGCGCGGAACCTCGGGCTGGCGTAGCACGCTCACTCGCCTTCCGAGGAGGGGGCGAGTGATGGCCCGACTTCTAATCGGCAGCATGCCGCGAATCCAACGACGAGCAGTCGGGTCTACCCGCTCGCGGGTGAAGTACGCACCCTGCTAACGCTTCTTGGGCTTTCGATTACTTCGCGTGTTCCGCTTCTTCGGAGGGCGGGTGGGAAACCGGTTGTCGGTTGGGCTTCGTTCATCGAAGAAGCCGCCAAACAAGGGGATCACTTCGTCGCGAACGAAACGATTGAGTTGGCTGAGTCCAGCAACTCCGACCATCTCACCCTCGCACTCCACCCCAATCTGAGCGGCGATGTCTAGATGGCGATCGTGATTCGCTGGCTCGATGTGCAGTTGGAGCATGTCGCCGTTCTTTAGCGTGTGCGGAATCTTCACGGAACTCTTCGACGCACGATCTGTAATCGTGGCACGGCCAGCAACGAACGGCGTGGCCCGATGTTTGTCCGCGTTGGCGAGTTCGTTGATGTACCTCAGCCACCCAAGGTCAGGCCAGTCGAAGCCGTGGTAGGGCTGCAACGATTCGATCAAATCCCATGCTTCGGGGCGGACGTGGCGCAACACGTCGAGTGCAGTGGATTCCCAACTTTCGGGATCGTTCTGGATCGGGAAGGCCGTGCGCTTATATGGGGTGGTGCTTTCTCCACAGTTGGAGAGGGCGAGTTGCCATGTGACATGGTCGAGGGCAGACCGCATGTTGGTAACGGCATCACCAAAAATGAGGCCGGTATGTGTCGGCGGTTCACGAAAGTCGAAACGGAAGACGTTGCCTGTCTGATCAGTGTGACCCTGGAACGTGACGCCAATAGGGTTGGGATGCGACCGTTCCCAAGTCTTGAGTTCACGGTCGAGCGCGTCGATGTGCTCATCAGCCCGCTGGAGTTTCTGGAGCGGGCCATCAAGAGGATGTGCCACGGAGTCCCTCCCGCTATCCGACCGCTGACGAATCTTGCATGGCTACCGCCGCCGCTCGTACCCCAGGTTCGGGGCGAGCCAGCGTTCGGCTTCGGCCACGCCCCAGCGCTTGCGGCGGGCGTAGTCCTCGACCTGGTCGCGGTCGATGCGGCCGACGCCGAAGTAGCGGGCGTCCGGGTGCGAGAAGTAGAAGCCGCTGACGGACGCGCCGGGCAGCATCGAGAACGAATCGGTCAGCACGATGCCCGCGTTCGCCTCGGCGTCGAGGAGCGCGAACAGCGTCCCCTTCTCGGTGTGGTCCGGGCAGGCGGGGTAGCCCGGGGCCGGGCGGATGCCACGGTACTTCTCCGCGATCAGCGACTCGTTGTCGAGCGCCTCGTCCGGCGCGTACCCCCAGAACTCGCGGCGCACGCGCTCGTGCAGCCGCTCCGCGAACGCCTCCGCGAGACGGTCCGCGAGCGCCTTCACCATGATCGAGGAGTAGTCGTCGTGCTGCGCCTCGAACGCCTTCGCGCGTTCCTCGACGCCGAGGCCCGCCGTCAAGGCGAACCCGCCGAAGTAGTCGGTGAGCCCGCTCGCCTTCGGCGCGATGTAGTCGGCGAGCGCGGCGTTCTCCGTGCGCCCCCGGCTGCGCGGCGTCTGCTGGCGGAGCGTGTGCACCGTCGCCAGCACGCGCGTGCGCGTCTCGTCCGTGTACACATCGATGTCGTCGCCGGCGCCGTTCGCCGGCCAGAGGCCGATCACGCCGCGCGCGGTGAGCCAGCGCTCCTCAACGATTTGCTTCAGCATCCGCTGCGCGTCCTCGAACAGCGGGCGCGCGGACGGGCCGACCGTCGGGTCGTCGAGGATCTTCGGGTAGGAGCCCGCAAGTTCCCAGGTCTGGAAGAACGGCGTCCAGTCGATCCGCTCGACCAGTTCCGCGAGCGGGTAGTCCTCGAACACCGTGATGCCGGGGCGGTGCGGGACGGGCGGGGTGTACCCCTCCCAGCGCACCGGGGCGGGGTGCGCGCGTGCCTCCTCGATCGGCGTGCGGTCGGCGACCTCCTGCCGTCCGAGGTGTTCGGCGCGCACGGCGTCATACTCCGCGCGCACCTCGGCGGCGTACGGCGCCGACTGCGTCTCGGAGAGCAGCCGTGAGACGACGCTCACGGCGCGCGAGGCGTCCGGGACGTAGACGAGCGGGCCGCTGTAGTGCGGCGCGATCTTCACGGCGGTGTGCGCGCGGCTCGTCGTCGCGCCGCCGATCAGCAGCGGGCGGGTGAACCCCTGCCGCTCCATCTCGCTCGCGACGTACGCCATCTCCTCGAGGCTCGGCGTGATCAGCCCGGAGAGCCCGATCGCGTCGGCGTTCACCTCGGTCGCCTTGTCGAGGATCTTCTGCGCGGGCACCATCACGCCGAGGTCCACGACCTCGTAGTTGTTGCAGGCGAGCACCACGCCCACGATGTTCTTGCCGATGTCGTGGACGTCGCCCTTGACGGTCGCCATCACGATCTTGCCGTTGCTGCGGTTGCCGCCCTCGGCCTTCAGCGCGTTGATGAACGGCTCGAGGTGCGCGACCGCCTTCTTCATCACGCGCGCGCTCTTCACCACCTGGGGCAGGAACATCTTCCCCGCGCCGAACAGGTCGCCGACGACGTTCATGCCGTCCATCAGCGGCCCCTCGATCACATCGAGCGGATGGGCGACGCCCTGGCGCGCCTCCTCGACGTCCTCGACGATGAACTCGTCCGCCCCGTGCACGAGGGCGTAGGTGATCCGCTCGCCGACCGGCGCGCGCCGCCACTCGAGGTCGACCGTGACCTCCTCGCGCGCTCCGCCCTTGTACCGTCCGGCGATCTCCAGCAGCCGCTCGGTCGCGTCCGGGCGGCGGTTGAGGATCACGTCCTCGACGCGCACATTCAGTTCCTCGGGGATCTCGTCGTACACCGGCAACGCGCCCGCGTTGACGATCGCCATGTCCATCCCCGCTGCGATCGCGTGGTAGAGGAACACCGCGTGCATCGCCTCGCGCACGCGGTCGTTCCCGCGGAAGGCGAACGAGACGTTCGATACGCCTCCGGAGACCTTCGCGTGCGGGAGGTTCGCCTTGATCGCGCGCGTCGCGTCGAAGAACGCGAGCGCGTAGCCGTTGTGCTCCTCGATCCCAGTGGCCACCGCGAAGATGTTCGGGTCGAAGATGATCTCCTCCGGCGGGAACCCGTGGTCGACGAGCAGCCGGTACGAGCGCTCACAGATCGCGAACTTCCGCTCCGCCGTGTCCGCCTGGCCGTCCTCGTCGAACGCCATCACGACCGCCGCCGCGCCGTAGCGCCGGACGAGGCGCGCCCGCTCGACGAACGCCGCCTCGCCTTCCTTCAGCGATATCGAGTTCACGATCGCCTTGCCCTGGACGCAGCGCAGCCCGGCCTCGATCACCGACCACTTCGAGGAGTCGACCATGATCGGGACGCGCGCGATGTCAGGTTCGGCGGCGATCAGGTTCAGGAAGCGGGTCATCGCCGCCTCGGAGTCGAGCATCCCCTCGTCCATGTTGACGTCGATGATCTGCGCGCCCGCCTCGACCTGCTGGCGCGCGACCTCGACCGCGGCGGTGTAGTCGCCAGCGAGGATCAGCCGGCGGAACCGCGCCGACCCCGTGACGTTCGTCCGTTCGCCGATGTTGACGAAGGAGGCGCGCGGCGCGGCCCCCTCCCCGGGTGCGCTGGAGGTCATCTAGCCGCCGATCTCCACCGCTTCGAGCCCCGCGAGCTGGAGGACAGGCTCGTGCGCGTGGACGGTGCGCGGACGTAGCCCGCGGACGGCCTCCGCGATCGCCCTCGTGTGCTCGGGGCGGCTGCCGCAGCACGAGCCGACGATGTTCAGCAGCCCGTCGCGCGCCCACGCGCCGAGTTCCACCGCCATAGACTCCGGGCTCTCGTCGTACCCGCCGAACGCGTTCGGCAGGCCCGCGTTCGGGTACGCCGCGACCGGCACGTCCGCGACCCGCGCGAGTTCCGCGACGTACGGCCGGAGTTCCTTCGGGCCGAGCGCGCAGTTGAGGCCTACCGCCAGCGGCTGGATGTGCTTGATCGAGGTCCAGAACGCCTCGGCCGTCTGCCCGGAGAGCGTGCGCCCCGAGCGGTCGGTGATCGTCCCGCTCACGATGACCGGCAGTGCCTCGCCGATCGCCTCGAAGTACTCGTCGATCGCGAACAGCGCCGCCTTCGCGTTCAGCGTGTCGAACACCGTCTCCACGAGCAGGATGTCCGCCCCGCCCTCGGCGAGCCCGCGTGCGGCCTCGTAGTACGCGACGCGGAGTTCCTCGAAGGTCACGTTGCGCGCGGCGGGGTCCTCGACCTCGGGTGAGATCGAGGCCGTGCGGTTCGTCGGCCCGAGCGCGCCGGCCACCCAGCGCGGCCGCCCGTCGCGCGCCGTGAAACTGTCGGCGACCTCCCGGGCGAGGCGAGCGCCCTCGCGGTTCAGTTCCTCGGCCAGCTCCGACATCCCGTAGTCCGCCTGGGCGATCCGGGTGGCGGTGAAGGTGTTCGTCGAGGTGATCTCGGCGCCCGCCTCGAGGTACTGGCGGTGGATCTCCGAGACGAGGTCGGGCCGCGTCAGGTTCAGGAGGTCGGTGTTCCCCTTCAGGTCGTACGACCAGTCGCGGAACCGCTCTCCGCGGAAGTCGGCCTCGCCCAGCCCGTACCCCTGGATCAGCACCCCCCATGACCCATCGAGCACAACGACGCGCTCCGCGAGGGCCTCGTGGAGGGCTTTGATCCGGGCCTGGCGGGCGGCATGTTTGGTGGCCATCGGTGCATCGACTCCTGCACCCATGATAGGCGGCGCCTGTGCGACGCCAAATCGCCTCGATCGGACAGGAGGGGCGCCCTGCGGCGCCCCTCGTCCATCGTTGGCCTGATCGGGCCTACACGGCGACTCGACGGAAGTCCGGGCTGACCTCCAGCGGCGCGCCGGTCACCGCCTGGATCTCCTCGGCCGTGTAGCCCGGGGCGTGCTGTTCGAGGATGAACTTCCCGTTCCGGACCGCGACCACGGCGATGTTTGTCACGACCAGCGTGACGCCGGACGGGGCCGTGACGGGGAGCGAGCACTTCTCCAGTAGTCGCGGCTCCCCGTCGCGCGTCGTGTGCTCCATCGCGAGGTAGATCTGCTTCGCGCAGGAGGCGAGGTCCATCGCACCCCCGATCCCGCCGAGGTTGTTCCAGGGCTCGTTGGTGGTCTTCCAGTTGGCGAAGGAGCCGTCCGGCGCGACCTGGTAGGCCCCGAGGCAGGTGACGTCGATCATCCCCCGGCGGATCACCGCGAACGCGTCGGCGTGGTGGACGATTGAAGCCCCGGGGTTCAATGTCACCGGCTGCGTCGCCGACGCGTTCACGATGTCCGGGTCCTCCTCGCCTTCGCCGGCGAGCCGCCCGTATCCGATCACACCGTTCTCTGAGTGCAGGACGATCTCCTGGTCGGGTGTCAGGAAGTTGGAGACGTTCGTGGGGATCCCGATCCCCAGGTTCACGATCCACCCGTATCCCATGTTCTGGGCAAGTACCGCGGCCATCTGGTCGCGCGTCAGGGGCTGCTTCTCTTCGGCCATGGCGGGACTCCTCGATGTCGCGGTCAGGCGGTCTGCCGGATCGCCATCCCGGTCGCACGGTTGATGTGCAGGACGCCGCCGACCGGGATGCGCACCAGTGTGGTGACGTAGATGCCGGGGACGTGGACCTGGTCGGGGTCGATCTCACCGGCCTCCACGATCGGCTGCTCGACCTCGACGATCACGTTCTTCGCGGCCATCGCCATGATCGGATTGAAGTTCCGCGCTGCGCGCCGGAACAGCAGGTTCCCCGCCGTGTCCGCCTTGTGGGCGCGGATGAAGGCGTAGTCCGCGAACAGCGCGGTCTCCATGACGAACGCGCGGCCGTTGAAGTCGCGGTGTTCTTTCCCCGTCGCGGTCTCGGTGCCGACGCCGGCCGGCGTGTAGAACGCTGGGATGCCCGCGCCCCCCGAACGGATCCGCTCCGCCAGCGTACCCTGTGGCACGAGTTCCGCCTCCAGCGTCCCGTTCGCGACGAGGGCCTCGGCGGTGCCGGTGCGCGACGGGCGCGTGGAGGCGGTGAACGCCGCGATCACCTTCTTCACCCGGCCCGCCATCACGAGGTCGCCGAGCCCCTTCTGGTCGGGGTCCGCCGATTCGAACCCGACTCCGTTCGAGATGGTCGTCAGGCCCGTCGCGTTCGTCCGCCACAGCGCAGCCAGGAGGTTGGTCGGCTGTCCGGGGCCAAAGCCGGGGATCATCAGCGAGGCGTTGTCCGGGAAACTGGCAACGGCCTCATCCATCGACGTGACAATGCGTGGTCGAGGCACCGGTGCATCCCCTTCGTGAATCCGAGTGGCAGTACGCGCGGCGTTATACACCCTTTGCTTTGGAGGATGGAAACGCGGGTGGATTGCCGTTGTGCGTCGCATTCGCGCCGCGGCGGATGGTCGTGACCGGAATGCGCCATGCCGGCCATGATCGTGAGTGGCGCTTGCGGGCCTATCCTTCGACCGGTGCGTGGGGGACGGCAGCGTGCCGATCGCGACCGGCGGGCTCAGGTGCGGTGTGCGGAGCGACTGGTCGCGCCATCGATGGGGCGGATGTCCGCTACGTTAGCCCCCGGTACTGGCCGTACCCGGCCGGCAGCCCGCCCGCTCCAGCGTCGGGGGCCTGGCTGGCCCGCACTTCTTCGATGGCCTGTGCGATCTCTTCGGGTGTGAGGGCGGTCGCAGAAGGTGGTGCGCTGGCCCCCGGGCTCGCCTCGATCGGTCCGTACGCGGTCTCCTGGTTGTAGGTGCCATCGTCGATGTCCGCGGCCCCGCCCCCCACCGATGGCCCACCGCCACCCGGGATGATGTCCGCGCCCGCCGCGCTCGCGACGTAGGCCGGGTCGTACAGCCGTGCGTCAACGGCGTCGGCTGGAACGGGCGGGGCCTCCGGCGCCAGCTGCATCGCGCCACCGGGCACCGGCCCGGCGGCTGCGGTTCCCACACCGCCCGCCACCGCGGGGGCCGGTGTCGGCTCACGCTCCGGCCCGAAGGCGTCGCCCTCGTATCGAGGTGTCTTGGCCAGCAGTTCCTTCATCAGCGAGCCCTTGGCGCGGATGCCCTTCTCGTTGCCGCCCGCCTGCTGGTACCCGGAGAAATGCACCGAGGCTGTCTCTCCGCGTTCCTGGCCCTTCCCTTTCTCCTTCGTCTTGTCGACCAGGTTGACCCGGCCCGTCGCCGAGTTGGGATTGAGTACGCCCTGTCTCGCGAGTTCGTCGAACGCCGCCTTGGTGTGGGCCTCGTCCGGCCGGTAGTGTCCGCTGTCGTCATCGAGGTAGTTCACCGCGCCGCTCTCGACGCCGATGTGCCCCGCATGGGTCACGTCCGCCCCCGCGAGCAACGACGAGTGGTGCATGTTGCGCCGCTGACCCTCCACCACCTCGTAGGCAGGACGGTCAAGATTGCCGACGACCTGCCCCGCCTGGCCCATCGCGTAGATGCCCTTGTACGTCGCGGGCGCGCCGGCGGGCGTCGTCAGCGAGGTGCCACCGGCGCCGGCCTGAGGCTTGAGCGTGTTCTGCTCGATCTCCTCAGGCGTGTTGTACTTCGTGACGACCTTCTTGCTCTTGGAGTTCGCCGTACGGCGGGCCGTCTGCTCCGGTGTCTCCCCGGGCTGTTCGTCAAAGAACGCGCGCCATCCCGCCTCACGATCCTCACCCGCGTACTTCGCCGGCAATGTCAGCGGCGCGAGCCCACCGATGCCCGCGCCAGCCCCCCCGCCCATCGCCGCAGCGCTCGGACTTCCTGCCGCCGGCGTTGCGGAACCGTCCGCCAGCGGCGCGTCAGAGCCGAGCGAGAGGTAGTTCTGATAGCCGGACTGATCGGACATCGACGCGGATCCACTGGACCCCGCGATCGGCGTCGACGGCGAAGCCCCCACGATCCCGCCGGAGGGCACGACCGGGGCGCGGGGTGCTGGCGTGGCCGGCGTCGGCGGCATGGCACCTGCCTGCGGCGTGAGCGCGCCGGCATTCTGATAGCCAGACTCGCCAGACTCATAGCCGGACATCGAAGCAGCCCCGCTGGCTCCGGCTATCGGGGTTGCTGGACTCGCGCCGGGGATGCCGCTCTCTGCCGCGGGGATCGAGGTGTACGGCGTGTACTGGGAATACGCCTCCTCATCGCCGCTTCGCTGGGCCGGCTGTTGCCTCGTCCTCGATGCCTGCACGAGGCGCTGTACCGCGCGGTTCCCCGCTGCCCCCTGCAGCGAGTTGAGCCGCGTCGTGATCGGGCGCTCCGCAGCCCTCGGCGGGACAGCGAGCTCCGAGGGCTGCGCCACCCGCGTGGGAGTGGCGTCATCAGGCCGTCGTGCGCGCTCGGACTTCGGCATCGCACGGCCTCTGGCGATGAGCGGACGCTATTCGGTCGCCATCGTACGCCCCGCGCCTCGCCGCGCCGAGCGAGTTATCCACGAAGGCTCCCGAGGGAGCGCTATCCGGCAGCGACGGTGTCCAGGCGCCGCTTCGCCTCCGCCAGCACGTCCGGCGACAACGGGCCCTTCCGTGCGGCGTCGAGATTCTGGCGCAGGTGCGCCGGGTTCGCGGTGCCGACGATCGTCGCGTCGAGTTCAGGGTGCGAGAGCGTGAACCGGAGCATGAACTCCATCCGGGTCGCGCCGTCCAGCAGGTCGTCGAGCGCCGCTGCCTCCCAGAGGGTACGTGGGCGTTCCTCCGGCACCT
Source organism: Chloroflexota bacterium (assembly GCA_016875635.1). Classification (GTDB taxonomy): domain Bacteria; phylum Chloroflexota; class Dehalococcoidia; order UBA2979; family UBA2979; genus SURF-43. The sequence continues at coordinate 22,197 of VGPD01000005.1, read as the reverse complement.
CCGGTAGGCGACGGATCTCCCAGCCTTTCTCTTCGGACGGTGCGCCCCGGGCGACGCCACCCCGGATCACGGTGGCCGCGCCAGCCTCGCGCGCGCGTTTGATCAGCGCCTCGTGCTCCCGCTGCAGGGCGGAATACGGGATCTGGAAGACGTCGAAGACGCCGAGGTCGATCTGCTCCGGCAGGTTCGGCAGCGTGCCGGAGACGCCAATGAACCGCACCTTCCCGGCGCGTTGAAGCGTTCGCAGCGCCTCGATGGCGCCGTGTTCCTCCAGCGTCGCCCGGGACGGGCTGCCGTGAAACTGGACGACATCGATGTAGTCCGTCTGCAGGCGCCGGAGGCTCTGTTCCACCGCGGCCGTGATGTTTCGAGGGGTGAAGACATGCCCCTGCTGGTCTGGCTCAACGTCCACGGGGCATCCGCACTTGCTCGCCAGGATGTACTGGCTGCGGCGGTACGCCAGCGCCCGTCCCACCATCTCCTCGCTGGGGCCGTAGTCCGGCGACGTGTCGACGAAGTTGATGCCCGCGTCCAGCGCGAGGTTCAGCACTTCGTCCGCCTCGGCCTGCGAGACGGTACGTCCGAAGCGAGCGTCCAGCGACATCGCGCCGTAGCCCAGTGTCGTGACGTGCAGTCCGGTGCTTCCAAATGGGCGTGTGGGCAGATGGTTGTCGACCATGAGGCACCTCGTCCGTCGGGTCGTCCGAGGCAGGGTACCGCGGCGTAGGATGGCCCGGAATTCGCCAGGCTACGCGGATCAGGAGGCCCCGATGAAGATTGTCCACATCACCACTGGTTCGGATGGCGAGTCGCACGTCGAAATCACGGCGCCCCAGTTCACTGAGAACGAGCACCGCCGGACGGCAACGCAGGCGACCGAGAGCATCACCTTCATGAAGCGCGAGGTCGGATTCATCGAGTTTCATCCCGCCCCACGCCGGCAGTACATGCTCTACCTCACTGCCCGCGTTGAGATCGGACTGGGAGACGGCTCGTCCGTGATCATGGAGCCGGGCGATGCCCTGTTCGCGGAGGACACGACTGGCCGTGGCCATACGTCACGGGTGCTCCAGGCGGGAGTGTGCGCGGTGGTGACGCTCGTCTAGCGGAGCCTCACGGCCCTCGACTGGGCGAGCGTGGAGGATGTCCCGGCCTCGGCATCGCTCGTGAGGTCATCGGCAGCGCGCCTCATCAGGATGACGAAGGCCGCGAGGCCGACGACCGCGGAGATGCCGGAGAAGTAGAAGACGGACGCGATCCCGAACTGCGTCTTGACTACCGCGCCGAGGAGCGACCCCGCGAGGAATCCGGCGGACGATCCCATCGAGTTGATCCCCATGATCGAGGCCATCCCGACCTTCCGCCCGATCTGGACGAAGATCGCCTGTTGCGACGGGAACGCGAGTGACTCCGCGAGGCCCGCGATGAGCAGCGCGACCAGCACCCACGGCGCCATCACGAGGACATCCCCGAAGAAGTCCATCCTCACCAGGTTGTGCGGCACGAGCGGCACCACGAACTGGGCGACGCCGGCGATCGCCAGCCCAACGACGACCAGCATCACCCGGTCCATCCGGTCGGCAAGCGCCCCGGTGTATGGCTGGAACGCCGCGTTGATGAGCGAACGGCTGGAGAGCAGGATCCCGACGAAGAGGGCGCTGTCCGTGCCCAGACCTTCATCGCTGATGACGTAGACGGCGAGCCAGGTGGACGCCGTGCCGAAGCCGAGGGAGGTGAGAAGGACGAACAACGTGCTGGCCTGCACGGCCGGCCGTCGGATCAGGACTCGGAACGGCACGACTGTTTCGACGCCGCGGTCATCCTTCGACCGCAGCGGGGCCGGCTCAGGCCGGTCGCGCGGGAGGAGCAGAAGCGTGACGAACGCGGTTCCGCCGAGCATGACCGCCATCGCGCCGAAGGCGAAGTCCGTGCCGAACAGGTCGCGCAGGGCGCCACCGAACAGCGGCCCGGTGCCGAAGCCGGCGATCTGCGCGACGGAGAACCAGCCCATGTACCGGCCCTCGGCACCCACTGGGGCGATCCGGCCGACGTACGCCATCGCCATCGGGAAGACGCCGGCCGCGCCGATGCCGGACAGGATGCGGAAGAAGACGACCAGGTGCCACGTCGTTGCAAAGAGGTAGCCGATGGCGCCGAGCGCGTAGATGGCGAATCCGAGCACGATGAACTGCTTCGAGCCGAAGGTGTCCCCCAGCCGCCCGAGGAACGGCGCGGCCATCAGCTGGGCGAGCGCCAGGCCTGAGAACGAGAGTGCCACCGCGACCGGGGGCCCCCCGAGGTCGTCTTGCACGTATACCGGCAGCAGCGGCGACACCATAGAGATGCCCGCCATCGCCACGAACATCGCGACAAAGAGGACGACGAAGGCGCGCGACAGCACAGGGGCTCCTCGCTGGTACGCCAGCACTGGCACGTCCCGAGGTGGTCGACCCAGCGTACGCGAGGTGGAGCCTGTGATCGTCCCGCCAGAGGGGAGCACGCCCGTGGGACTCGACCCGGGTGGCATAATCGCGCGATTCGAAGGCACGGGGCCCAGTCGGACGGAGCACGCAATGGCGGAGATGACACCCGACGAGGTGAATGCCTATCTCGACAGCCACGGTGGCTACGCCGTGCTGTCGACGATTGGCAAGGACGGCTATCCCCACGCTGTACCACTCGGGTTCTTCCGGTCGGGGGAGGACGTGGTGCTCCCCGTCCGGGGGCAGCGGAAGGTCAACATCGGCCGCAACCCGAAGGTCGCTGTGACCGTTGAATCCGGCCACACGATGAAGGAACTGAAAGGCGTCGTGATTCGTGGCGACGCGACTCTCATCGAGGAACCGGCGGCGGTCCTCGAACTGCTGCGTGACGGCGCACGCCGGCGCGGTACGCCCGACGACCAACTCCCGACCGAGGCGCGCCGGGGCATGGCGTATGTCCGTGTCCGGCCACGGAAGATCGCCTCCTGGGACAACACCAAGCCGTAGCCCCGTGGCTTGCGGCTCCTGGCGCGGCGGTAATGGACGGACGCCGAGCGATGGACACGTGCGGGCAGTATTGGAGGACAGTGGTGGATCTCGGACTCAAGGGCAAGATCGCGATCATCACCGGCGGGAGTGACGGCATCGGCAAGGCCGCTGCGCTCTCCATGGCGCGCGAGGGCGCTCGCGTGGCGATCGTCGCCCGTGCCCAGGACAAACTCGAGACGGCTGCCGCCGAGATCCGCGCTGTCGGTGGCGATGTCCTCGCCCTCTCTGCGGACGTCATGGACGAAGCCCAGGTGAAGGCCGCGGTCGCCCAGGTCGTCGCGAAGTGGGGGGGCGTCGACATCCTCGTCAATAACGCCGGGACTTCTGCTGCGCACAAATTCGAGGACGTCTCCGACGAAGTCTGGGAGACCGACCTCGGCATCAAGGTCTACGGCGCGGTCTACTGCTCCCGCGCAGTGATCCCCTACATGAAGGCTGCCGGTGGCGGCCGCATCATCAATACCACGACCGGTGGCGGTAAGGCGCCCGGCGCTGGTTCGCTTCCGACCTCGATGGCGCGTGCGGCCGGCATAGCCCTCACGAAGGCGATGTCGCGCGACTATGCGCCGGACAACATCCTGGTGAACACGGTCTGCATTGGCCTCATCAAGAGCGGCCAGCACGAACGCCGGTATGAGCGGATGCAGGAACGCGATCCGTCGGCCACGCTGGAGCAGTTCTACTCGGGCATGGGAGAACGTGTCCCGCTTGGCCGGGTCGGCGAGGCCGCCGAAGCCGGCGACGTCATCTGCTTCCTCGCTTCCGAACGCGCCTCGTACGTCACTGGCGCCTCCATCAATATCGACGGAGGCTCGTCGCCGGTCGTCTAGCGAGTTTGTGGCGTCCAGTACGGCAGAGTCTGAGCGACGTCCTGCCTCGACGTGAACCGAAGGCAACGCGATGAGTGACACCGGGGTCGACATCACCGTCGAGTACTGTGCGGAGTGCGGCTACTATCCCCGCGTTGGATGGCTGCTCGGCGAGATCATGGCCGACATCCAGCACGACGTGAAGCGCGTCACCATCATTCCGTCCGGTGGCGGACGCCACGAGTGGAAGGTCGACGGCGAGCTCGTGTTCAGCAAGGCCGCAGCGGACCGTCACCCCGACGTCGACGAGTTGAAGGCCCTCATTTATGCGAAACTGGCGTAGCCGGGGAGGCTCCGATGGCTGACGACAGCATTCGCATCTTCGACCCGCGTGGTCACATCCTCGAACAGCGCAGCACGCTGGCCGCGCGCCCGAAGTCTCTCGCCGGGTTACGTCCCGGCATCCTCGAGAACCGCAAGCCCAACGTCCGCCTGCTTCTCACCTCCATGGTCGACGCGATGCGCGAGCGCATGGACCTCGGCGATCTCATCATCGAGGACAAGCCGATCGCTGGCCCACCCAGCAAGCGGGTCATGGAACGGCTTCGTGACTGCGACTTTGTCCTTGTCGGATCGGCCGACTGAGGGTCCTGCACGACGTGGAGTGTCCACGCCGCCGTCCTGCTCGAATCCGAAGACATCCCGGCGGTCGTCGTCGGTACCGATGAGTTCGCCGAACTCGTGCACATGGAGACCGTCCAGCGAGGCCTTCCCGATCTGCATCGCGTCGCCCTCCCACACCCGCTAGGCGGCATCAAGCCGCCCGAGGTCGTCGCCAAGGCGCACGCTGCCATCGACGAAGTGATCGCCCATCTCACGGAGCCGTCATGACCGAGCCATCGAAGGCCCGCGGCCGCCTCCCCGACCTCATCGAGGTTCCAGCCGATATCGCGACGCTTGGCCGCGAGCTTGCCCGTCGCCAGATGGGTGACGGCCTTCCCGTCGTGCCGCCCACCGAGGAGCGCGTGGCCGCGATGCTCGCCGCCACCGACCGCGACCCGCTCGAGGTGCTCGGCATCATCCCCCCCCGACGGGGAGAACTCACCGTCCACGCGATCGCCGTGAATGCCGTCATGGCCGGCTGTGAGCCGCGCCTCTTCCCGATCCTCATCGCGGCCTTTGAGGGCATCGTCGATCCGGCCTTCAACATCGCCTCGGTCAACTCGACCACTCACTCCTGCGGCGTGTTCGTGCTGGTGAACGGGCCGCTGGCTGAGCAGGCGGAGATCGCTTCCGGGACCGGGTGCTTCGGCCCCGGGTTCCCCTCGAATGCCACGTTGGGCCGCGCCGTACGGCTGGTGCAGCTCACCGTCGGCGGCGCCTGGCCGGGCGCGGGCGACCGCGCCACTCAGGGCTCTCCCGCGAAGTTCTCCTTCTGTGCCGCAGAGAATGAGCGCGCCAACCCCTGGGGCCCGTACCACGTGGGCCGCGGCTTCGACGCCTCCACGAGCACCGTCACGGTCTTTGCCTGCGAGGGGCCACACAATATCCAGGAGCACGGGAGCAACACCGGCGAAGGGGTCCTTCGCACCATCGCCGGTTCGATGGGGGAGGCCGGGAGCAACAACCTGTTCCGTGGCGGTGAGCCCGTCCTCGTCCTCGGGCCTGAGCATGCGGTGACGATCGCCGCGGACGGATACGATCGAGGCGCGATCCAGCGGTTCATCTTCGAACACGCCCGCTACCCATCGCGCCTCCTCGACCCGTGGTTCCGGGGCGACTATCGCTTCCGTCTGCCGGCGGGGCGGGAAGCCGAGGCTGATCGGATGGACCTCGACTACCCGGTCATCGACCGCCCGGAGGATCTGCACATCGTCGTGGCGGGCGGGCCGGGGAAGCATTCCGCCTGGCTGTCGACCTTTGGCAACCAGACGATCCCGCAGACGCGCGCGATCGCCCGCGCCGACGGGTCGCCGCTCTACCGTCTCGGCTAGTCGACGCGGGCGATCGCACCCTCCGCCATGCCGTGTCGGGTGATCCGACGATTGCTCTCGTGCGCCGGCCCACCGAGCTGTCACGCCTCGCGGCCTCTGGCCGATTTAACCCCGCGCTGTCGTTCCATTAACTCCGCGCGCACCGCGCGTTAACGGGCACACTCGACGCTCTGAGTGCCATCACCAGCGGCATTCACCCCTGCAAAAGAGCGGAGTATCGATGTCCATCACGCCCGAGCGACCTGAACCGCAGCCTCTGCAGTTCGTCGAAGACCGCAATGCCCTGATCCCGAACAAGTGCATCTGGAAGTGTGCCGGCGCCTGCTTCCACGAGGCGCCGAACGAGCAGCATGGCCGCGACAGCATGGCCTCCATCATGGCGCGTCGCTTCGGCCGTCGTTCGCTCATCAAGGGTGCGGCAGCGGCCGCGATCCCGCTGGTCGCGGCTGGTACCCCGCTCGCCTCGGGCCTGCTCGGTACCCCCGTCGGCGCGAGGCGTGCCGAGGCTGCCATTGAGGGCCGGAGCCTCGGGTTCGCCGGTATCCCGCTCCACACGGCCGACACGGTCGTCGTGGCACCGGGTTACACGTCGCAGGTCGTGCTTCGCTGGGGCGACCCGATCTTCCCGAATACCCCGCGTATGACTCTCGACAATGTCTCCGCTGAACTCCAGGCGAAGACCTTCGGCTACAACTGCGACCTCAACGTCTTCTTCCCGCTCGAGGGGTCGACCGGTGGCATCATGGCCATCAACCACGAATACACCGAGGGTTCCCGCATGTTCCGCTCGTACAGCGGGGCGACCGCGACCCGGGCCCAGGTCGACGTCTAGCTGGCCGCCCACGGCATGACCTTCGTCGAGCTGGCCCGTCTGGGTGTGGTCTGGGCGCCGAGATTGGACTCGCGCTACAACCCCCGCATTACCGGCACGACTCCCATCGAGATCACGAGACCGCTCCGGGGCGATGCGATGATGAAGACCTCGGCCGACCCCACTGGCACCACCGTCCTGGGCACGCTCAACAACTGCGCCGGTGGTCGCACCCCGTGGGGGACGGTCCTCACCGCGGAGGAGAACTTCAACCAGTATTTCGGCAACAGCGACAGTCTGACTGACACGACCCCTCAGAAGGCGATGAACAAGCGCTACGGCGTGCCCGGGAAGACGACCGAGCGCCAGTGGGAGCGGCTGATCGACCGCTTTGACGCGGCGAAGGAGCCAAACGAGGTCAACCGGTTCGGGTACCTCGTCGAGATCGACCCGTATGACCAGACGTTCGTCCCGAAGAAGCGCACCGCCCTCGGTCGGTTCAAGCACGAGGCGGCCTCAGTCGGCATCGCCAGTTCCGGCCAGGTCGTGGTCTATTCCGGGGACGACGAGCGGTTCGACTACCTCTACAAGTTCGTCTCGAAGGGCATCTACAACCCGTCCCCCAGCGCGAAGGCTGCCAACATGGCCCTGCTGGACGAGGGCACGTTGTATGTCGCGAAGTTCTCGGACGACGGCACGGGCGAGTGGATCCCGCTTGAGGCCGGCAAGGGCGCGCTTGCGAACTGGACGGTGTTGCAGGTCCTCGTCAACACCCGAGGCGCCGGTGACGCCGTGAAGGCCACCCCGATGGACCGCCCCGAGGACGTGGAGATCAACCCGGCGAACAATCGTATCTACATGGTGTGCACGAACAACACCGGCCGCACCGTCGCCCAGATCGACGGCCCGAACCCGCGGCCGAACAACGCCGCCGGTCACATCATCGAGATGGACGAGCGCAACGGCGACTTCGCGTCGACACGGTTCACCTGGTCGATCTTCATGGTCTGCGGTGATCCTTCGAATTCGGACACCTATTACGCCGGCTTCGACAAGCGTGACGTGAGCGCGATCGGGGCACCGGACAACGTCGCCTTCGATGGGATCGGCAACATGTGGATCGCCACGGACGGCCAGTTCAACCCGATCAAGAAGAACGACTCGATCTTCGCCGTCCCGATCGCCGGGCCGGATCGCGGGAAGCTGCAGGCCTTCCTGAACTCTCCTCCCGGTGCGGAGGTCTGCGGGCCGGAGTTCAGCACGGACTACCGCGCACTCTTCGCCAACATCCAGCACCCCGGTGAGGGTGGGAAGGGCCCCAACGAGCCGCAAAGCGTTTGGCCGGATGGCACCTGGCCCGCGCTGCCGAGCCTCATCGTCGTGACCAAGCACGACGGCGGTCGTATCGGCTCCTGACCACGTCGGCTGCGTCGTCCACCCCCGACGCGGCCGCCTGGACCCCAACATGGACGGCGCCCCTCCCTCCAGGGGCGCCGTCCATGTTGGGGTCGGGCCATTGTTACATCCGTGAGAACCCGAGCCTGGTCGGTCGATGCCGAGGCCATGGCCCTCGATCGCTTGGACGTTACCGAGGTACCGACGCGAGCGAATCGAGCAGCGCGCGTAGGGCGACAGCGTCCAACGCACCGAATCTGCGTTCGATCACACGCTCGCCGTCAGGTTGTATGACCGCGTACGCGGGGTGTGCACGGACGCCGAGCCGCTGTGCCAGTCGTCCGTCTGCCTCGATGTCGTAGTCGAGGATGACGAAGTTCACTCGGTCCTGGTAGTCGTATCGAAGCCCGTGCACGACGGGCCGCGCGATTGCGCAGAACGGTCACCAGATCGCATCGACGTAGACGAGCGTGGGCTTCCCGTTGACCGGGATAGTCGCGCCGGTCGACGGTACCCGGTCGTTCGGAGGCTGATACCCCTTGGGCACCCGTACAGAGCCGCCCGTTGAGGTCTCGGTAGTTGCTACCTCGGGCGCAGCAGTCGATGTCTCCGGACGACCGCCCTCGGGCCCGCATGCCAGCATGAGTACCGCGGCGAGCGACGCTAGGACGATTGTGGGGCGCGTCAGGTTCATTGCCGAATCGTAGGGGTTGGTGGCACGTTAAAAGTGAACGAAGCATGAAGAGCAGCGTGCTACATCCGTGAGAACCCCGACCCCGGCCGGTCGATGCCGAGGCCATGGCCCTCGCTGATCCAGCCGAAATCCTTCAGGATCTCCTGGCTGTACGTCACCCGCCCCGTCACCTTGTCCAGCGGCTCCGTCGCCAGCAGTAGAGCGGCGCGGGACATCATCGACATCGGCTCGCGGTCCGGGTCGTCGAGGCTCTTGGCGAGGCCGAAGTGCACCGTGCCCTCGGTCGCGACGCCGATGCCCGGGGAGTAGCAGGCGACCGTGACGCCGTACTCGTAGACCTCCTGCGCGAGACCCTGCGTGAACCGTTCCAGTGCGGCCTTCGACGCGCCGTACATCACGCCGCCTGTCGCCTTCGCGCCGGGGTAGGGCCCTCGGCCCGGCCCGATCGCACCCACCGAGGAGATGTTCACGATGGCACCGGAGCGCTTCGCGATCATGTCCGGCAGGACGGCGCGCGAGAGCATGAACGGCCCGTGGACGTTCACCGCGAAGGCCCGAATCCACCGGCTCGCCGGGTAGTCGACGATCGGGATGTAGTAGTTCAGTGCGGCGTTGTTGATGAGGATGTCGACCGGGCCGAAGGCGGCCTTCGCCTCCTCGACGATGCGGTTGCAGTCCTCTTCCTTCGACACGTCTGCCGTGACGGCCAGCGCCTCGCCGCCCGCGTCGCGGATCCGCGTCACCGTCCGGTCGAGGCTCCCCGCCAGCATGTGGTCGCCCTCATGCAGCGTGCGCGCGGCGCACACCACCTTCGCGCCCTCGCGCGCGAACTCCTCCGCGATCCCCTGGCCGATGCCGCGGCTGGCGCCCGTGATCAGCGCGACCTTCCCGTCCAGCTTGCCCATCTCGCCCTCCCAGTCGTCGACTCCGCTCGCTCAGCCGGGGCAGTGTCCCACTTGCGCAAAGACGGTGCCCATGCGGGCGCCGTCTCGTTCGTGGCTTCCTTTGGATCTACGAGGCGACCTTCGGGATCCCCTTCAGCGCCTCCTCGATCCGGTCCGCCGGGTACTCGTAATCCTCCAGGTCGCCGGCGAGGTACTGCTCGTACGCGCCCAAGTCCAGAAACCCGTGCCCCGAGAGGTTGAAGAGGATGGTCCGAGCGGTCTCCGCCTCGCGTGCCTCGATCGCCTCGTCGATCGCCGCGCGGATGGCGTGCGCCGATTCGGGCGCCGGCAGGATGCCCTCGGCGCGCGTGAATTGCACGGCCGCATCGAACACGCTGTTCTGCGGGAACGCGCGCGCGTCGATGAAGCCGTCCGCGTGCAACTGGCTGATCAGCGGCGCCATCCCGTGGTACCGCAGCCCGCCGGCATGGATCGCCGGCGGCATGAACGCGTGCCCCAGCGTGTGCATTTTCACGAGCGGCGTGAGGCCAACCGTGTCGCCGAAGTCGTACGTGTACAGCCCCTTCGTCAGCGAGGGGCACGAGGCGGGCTCCGCCGCCACGAACCGTGTCTTCGACTCCCCCGCCATCCGGGCACGCATGAACGGGAAGGCGAGTCCCGCGTAGTTCGAACCGCCCCCCACGCAGCCGATCACCACGTCGGGCATCTCGCCCGCCATCTCCATCTGCGCCTGTGCCTCCTGGCCAATGACGGTCTGGTGCAGCAGCACATGGTTCAGCACCGAGCCCAGCGAGTACTTGGTGTCCTCCCGCGAGGCCGCGTCCTCGACCGCCTCGGAGATCGCGATGCCCAGCGAGCCGCTAGAGTGCGGGTCTTCCCCCAGCACGGAACGCCCGGCGTTGGTGTCCGGGCTCGGGCTCGGCACCACGTCCGCCCCGAACACATGCATCATCGCCTTGCGGTACGGCTTCTGTTCGTAGGAGACCTTCACCATGTAGATCTTCAACTCGATGCCGAACATCTGGCAGGCGAACGCGAGCGCCGAGCCCCATTGCCCGGCGCCCGTCTCGGTCGTGATCCGCTTCACGCCCTCCTGCTTGTTCATGTAGACCTGCGCCAGGGCGGAGTTCACCTTGTGCGAGCCGACGGGACTCACACCTTCGTACTTGTAGTAGATGTGGGCTGGGGTCTGGAGCGCCCGCTCCAGGCGGCGGGCGCGATACAGAGGCGAAGGCCGGTACAACCGGTAGGCCTCGCGCACCGGCTCCGGGATCTCGATCCACCGCTCCGTTGAAACCTCCTGCAGGATCGCCCCCATCGGGAACAGCGGCGCGAGGTCGGCCGGGCCGATCGGCTGCCCCGTCCCGGGGTGCAGCGGCGGCGCAAGCGGGTGCGGCAGGTCCGCCTGGATGTTGTACCAGTGCGTCGGGATCCTGGATTCGTCCAGCAGGTATTTGGTGTCGTTCGCCATCGCGACGCTTCCTCCATGCTCGTCCTGACGGGGCGCGCGACTGCTGACGCCCCTGAGGCAGCAATCGTGCCGCTGTCCCGGGCTCGCCGCGAGGGCCGAAGGTCATGTGCCAGGTGGGAACGGCAGTGGGAGCGGCCGAGTGGCTGTCCATCGCTTCCGTTCAGACGGGAGGCCTCGGTACGCTTTCGCCTCCGCCGGGGTTCCCGGAGGCGAGGAGGTAGCCAGGTGGCCGTCCCTGATTTGGAGACATGGCGCTCAAGCTGGGGGTCCGCGGACCAACAGCGACTCGGTGTGCGGCCGGTGACGATCGCGCGGAGCTACGCCGCGATCGCCGTTGAACTGCCGTACGGGGACGAGCGGGATGACGATCCGCTGTTCGCGACGTCGGCGCTGTCGTACGTCGCCGACGTCGTGGCGCTCTCTGCCGTGCGGGCGCATCTGGACGAGGAACGCGAGCAGCCCAACGGCACGATGAGCCTCCACCTGAGTTTCATCGCTGCGCCGGGTAGCACGGTGACGGTCGAGGCGCGCGTGGCCGCCCAGAACGAGATGGAGGCGACCGTCGACCTCGTCGGACGTGAACCGGACGGGCGCATGGTCCTGCGGGGGCTGGCGACGTTCTCTGTGCGGCAGAAGACGCCGGGAGGTGCCGCGTGACCAGCACTCCGGATTGGTCGACGACCCCGTTTTTCCGTCAGTTCGGCGTACGAGTCGAGGAGACCCGAGAAGGCTATGCGCGTCTCTCGATCCCGCGCGAGGCAGTCCGGCTGCGCGGCGCCCGCGACTCGATCAACGGCGGCCTCGTGGCGGTGCTCGGCAACGCAGCGATGCAGGTATGCCTGCACACCCTTATGGGGCCCGGCGAGCGGGCCGGGCGCACCCACGAACTGACCGTTGCGTTCCTCGACAGCGCACGTGGCGAAGTCACGAGCATCGAGGCGCGCGTACTCCGCAAGGGGGGCCGGATCGTCGTGGGCGAAGTCGAATTGCGGGACACCGCGGATGGCGCGCTCAACGCGAAGCTCCGCGTCACCTGTGAGGTCGTACGCGTGGCGACACCGGAGCCACGCTGATCGGCCTGAGGGTAATCCTCGTTACGAGGCGTCCCGGGCCGGCGGGGTGGGCCTCACGGACAGCATGAAGAACAGGCAGCCGAGCGCTGCGATCGCCGCGATCGTGGTGAATCCCATCCGGTAGCTGCCGGTGATGTCAACGAGCCAGGCCGGGATCAGCGGGCCGGCGATCGAGCCGATCATGATCACCATCGACGAAAACCCCATGATCGTGCCGAAGGAGGCACGGCCGAAGTAGTCCGCGCGCATCGCCTGGACCACCGGGCCGCGGGTCGCCCATGACACGCCGAGGATCAACGCGAACGCGACCACCATGACGTAGTGCTGCGCGAAGGCGAGCAGCAACGGTGCGACAACATGTCCCACCATCGACGTCGCGGCGACGATCCGCTTGTCCCCCCAGTCGCCCACCGCAACCGCGATCACCCGCCCTCCCAGCATCGAGAGCGGGATGAGGGCGACGACAAAGCTGGATTCGCCCAGCGAATAGCCGAGGTTCTTCAGGTGCGGCACCAGGTGGACGGTCATGGCTCCCACGACCAGCACACCTGTGGCGTGCCCGAGGGAGAGGAACCAGAATGCCGCGGTCCGCATCGCCTCGCGTGGCGTGAAATCGAAGGGCTTTGCGACCGGGTGCGAGAGGGCATGGGCGGTCGCGGCCGGCGATCGCACGCCGTCCGGTATCGACCCGAACTCCTCGGGACGGTGCCGGATCAGTTGCGCCAGGGGGATCCCGACCGCGAACACCAGCAGCCCGGAGGCGAACGCCACGGTCCGCCAGCCAAACTGGTCCAGTGCAAGGATCACGATCGAAGAACTGAGCCCAGCCAGGGAGAGCCCCACCGAGAGCAGCGCGATCGCCGTTGCTCGCCGGGCGTCGAACCAGTTCACCACCGCGACCTGGAGGGCGATGAAGCCTCCGAGGTTGGCGCCCGTGGAGAGCAGTGCGAACGTCAGGAAATAGACGAGGGGGGAGTGCAGCTGGCTGAACAGGATGAAGCCCACCCCGTACATCACGAGCCCGACGCGCATCACGGCGCGTGGCCCGTATCGGTCAATCAGCCAGCCCTGTACCGGGCCCAGGATGCCGTCCTCCAGCCGGGTGAAGACCACCGCGGATGAAACCAGGGTCGCGCTCCAGCCGAACTCGCCACGGAGCAGCACCACGTAGGCGCCGAAGGCGTGTGACATCAGTCCCTGGGTGATGACCAGCAGGGCGACTCCTGCGGCAACGATGTACCAGCCGTAGAACACCTTGCCCGTTGAGTAGTCGGTCATCTCGGTGCGGATGTCGCGGAACCGGAGCAAGGTGGCCTCCCGTAGGTCGTCCCGCGCGAGCATACCCCCCTCGCCCACCGACCCCGGGCGGCCCATGACTCCTCGACGGACGGACTCCCGCTGCCTGCCGGCTCCGGCAATGGCGCCGATGGCCGGAGTATCCTGCGGCGGCCCGAGAGGGCGTGGCGGAGGTGGAGGAACCGGTGAGCAACGAGGCCCAGCACGAAACAACCCAGCACGAAGCATCCCAGTACGAGACCTATGACCCGACGAAGCACGGACGGGACACGCCGCAGAGCACGTTCGGGCCCGTGGTGAAGGTGGAGAAGGTCGAGGATGGCCGGATCCACGTCATCACGATGAACCGCCCTCATCGCATGAACGCGATCGGCGACGGGATGAACGAGGCCCTCTACGACGCCTGGATCGATTTCCGCAACGATCCGCAGGCCCGTGTGGCGATCCTCACCGGGGCGGGCGACCGTGCATTCTGTGCGGGTGCTGACCTGCTGAACGCCGCCGCGCGGACGCGAGAGCCACAGCCCAGCCAGTCCGAGGCGCTTGCGCGACGCAACGCGGGAGACGCGAAGCACTGGATTCCCCTTGCGGAGAAACTGGGCGTCTGGAAACCCACCATCGCGGCGCTCAACGGCTTCGCCATCGCCGGGGGGTTCCAGTTTGCGATGCAGTGCGACATCCGCGTGATGTCGGAGACCGCACGCGTGGGGATCGCGGAAGCGCGGTGGAACATTACGGCTGCCCACTGGGCGATCCCGTTGACCCGCCAGATCGGCCTCGGCCCCGCGCTCGAGCTCACGATGTGGGGGGACACACTGTTCGACGCGCAGCGGTGCTACCAGCTCGGGTGGGCGAACCGCGTCACCTCTCCCGATGGTCTGATGGACGCGGCGATGGAGTACGCCCACCGCGCTCTGGACATGGCCCCGCGCGCCGTCCGCAACATGAAGGAGGCGATGTACCGCGGCTACTACATGGACCCGATCCTTGGTGAGGCCTTCGGCGGGGCATTGGAGGCGAACCTCGCGGGGATGCAGGACTCGATCGAGGGGCCACGCGCCTTCGCCGAGAAGCGGCGTCCGAACTTCACCGATTCTTAAAGTGCCAGGCTTGGATCTGACTGTTGGCTGACATTCTCGCCGATCAAGGGTGTTCCCTATCGGCCTTGCTGCATGCCGTGCCGACACTCAGAGTTGAACGGAGGCGCTGCGGGCGTCTTCGCCTCTGGATAGGTGGTGGGGTCCATGGCGGCGCAGCAGGAACAGCAGATCGTCGTGTTCGAGCTTGCGGATGCCATTTATGGCGTCGATATCCGCGCGGAGCAACTGATCGAGGCCTCGCCCGTCCTCCGGGAGATGGGACTCGAGCTGGCAAAGACCGGCCGCCGTGAGGAACTGGTCCAACTCGCGGTGATGGCCGAGGAAGTCGGCGTCCCGTTCGAGCAGATGATCATTAGCCAGCGCGAAACGGCGGCGGCGTTCGGCTTCAACCTCCTCCAGCGCCTTGACCGCGTGTTACAGGGGCTGTCGCGCCAGCTGATCCAGGCGCGCGGCTGGATCAAGGCGGGGGACGACGCACGCGGAGTCATCAACACCATGCTCGTGAACGGGCGAGGGCTCGTGACCGGCTCATCGACGCTCACCGCACAACAGGCGCAGGTGATCCGCACCCTCATGCGAAGCCAGGACGACTTCTTCGAGTGGGCCGCGAAGCTCTACGACGAGGGCACCGAACTCGCGGCGTCGCTTCCGAAAGGTTCTGGCGCGAACGCGCAGGCCGCCGAGGCCATGGGCGCCGGCGGCTACGATTTCTTCGGCCTGGTCTGCAACGCGGACGACATCGCCTTCATGCGCACGCTCGCGCAGGCGATGGAGACCTGCGGCGACGACCTCGCGCGGCTGCCGCAGGTCCTGAAGGATCTGCTGGGCCCCGCGCGGGTCGCCGCGGTCGAGGCACAGGCGGCTGCGGGCGTGGGTGTGAGCGCGGTCGGTGCCGCGATGACCACCGGCGCCGGTGTGACCGGGACAGCGGCGACGTTCGCGGACGGGACCGTGGCGCCGCGGCCGATCATCGGCGCGATCGGCAACGCGCAGAGCTACTTCCAGCAGTTCGGGATCGTGGGCGAGTCCTTCGGATCGAACATGTGGGACCTCGTGACCTCACCGATCGAGACGACGGCGGGGATCTGGCACAGCCGCGAAGGGTTGACCGAATACAAAAGCTTCTTGGAGCAGTACGCCGACGAGATGAAGGAGATGTCTCTCGGCCTCGCGGACGCGATCGGCTCACTGGAGCGGATGCAGAACCTGCTGAACTCGGCACGTCCCGGCGACCCCGCCGGTCCGCTGCGCAGTGCGAGCACACAGTTGCGGAACGCCGCGAACGACCTGCAGAGCGCGTTCGACCAGGCCTCACCGCAGTGGCAGCGCGAACACATGCAGGAACTCCAGACGCGCCGCGCGCACATCGAGCAGAAGCTCTCGATGATGGAGGGGCCACCGCCTGGATCGGCGAGATGCAGTCGAAGCTCCCGGGCCTCCTCGCGGCGCTCGATGCCCTCCGGCGAGGCCCGAACGGCGAGTTGCTCTACCTGATCGAACTCCTCAACCCCGACGTCGCGACGGCGCTCGTCCAGATGTCGATGTTCCTCGAGGGCGGCGGCTGGGGCGCCTTCGGCGGCAGTCAGGACCGCAAGCCCCTCACCACCGACGAGATCGCCCAGCGTTCGCGCGACCTCGAGGCCTACCAGCGCCAGATGGCCGAGGAATTCGACTCCCACGACGAGGAAGCCTACGAGGAGCAGTGGCGCCAGCAACTGCAACAACTCGACATGCCCGTCGACGGGCAGGGTCCCCGCTGACGGTTGCGACCGCGCATTTACGCGAAGAGGCGCCACCGGGGGCGCCTCTTCGTCTGTTCGAGTGGTAGCAGGAGCGGGATTTGAACCCGCGGCCGCGGTCCTACGTCGTGGAGCCCGTTCGGCCCAGCATGTACCTCCGCAGGAAATGGCCCCACGGTATCGCGACGATCGCCACCGGAGCGATGAGGAAGACGTTCGTCATTCCCTCGGCGCTTGAGCCCGCCAGCTGACCGGTCGACCAGAGTGGGTAGGCCACAACAAGCAGCCACAGGCTCTTGTAGATGACCATGAAGACCATCAGCGGAAGCATCCTGAGCGGCTGGAAGACCCCGATGATCGACAGAGACGAGTACGAGGCGAACATGCACCACGCGACCGCCTGCATCGGACCCCACGGGCCGTCGTGCCCGAGGATCGTCGACCACGAGTCGTAACCCACGAACAGGAACATCAGGAGGAAGAGCGCGCGCAGCAGATAGATGTGGACCGGACGGACGCCTTCGTAGCGGTCGACGCTGCGGATGAACGGGTTCATGGCGTGCTTCCTTGCGTGTCCGTTGGCTCGAATGCGAGCAGGTCCCCTGGCTGGCAGTCGAGCGCCACGCAGATCGCCTCAAGTGTCGAGAAGCGCACCGCTCGGGCCTTACCGGTCTTCAGGACTGAGAGGTTGGCGAGCGTGATGCCGATCCGCTCCGAGAGTTCGGTGAGTGTCATCCGGCGGGCGTGCAGCACGTCGTCCAGCAGTACCTGGATCGGCACGGTCAGACCGTCCCTTCGAGATCCTGGCGCATCCGTGTGCCGTGATCGAATACGCGTGCGAGCACGAAGATCGGGAGCACCGCGAGCCAGCGTGTGAGCGAGAGGTTCCAGTCGAGGTCGAGCGGCTGCGCGGCGGTCGAGACGCCTGCCGAGATGGCGCCGACGGCAAGGTGCAACACCTCGAGTCCGAGCAGTGCCCACGCGATCGTCCGCAGGCGCGTCGCGTTCTCGGTCACAAAGGGATCGCCGGTGGTGACGGTCCGGAAGATCTCGACCAGGCGCGACAGGATCAGGTGCACCACCGGGACCGAGGCAATACCGATGACCATGATCACGCGCATGCCGGTGATCAACGCTGCGTTGTCGTGGTCCGCCGCGACGCCGAGTGCTTTGAAGACCGCCGAACTTGCGATCAAACTCGCGATGAGGAGGCCCAGGATGAGGCCTCCCATCACCAGGTTCAGCGCGATCACGACCTTGAGCGCCTTGCGCGAGAGGGTGACGGGGTCGGGAGATGTGCTGCTCATCGGCTCTCCTACAGGTGACGTGACCGTGGTACGTGATTATCGATGAACGATAATGTTCTTATCGATAAACATAAAGTGGCGGCCAATCGCCTTCTGATCTCTGATCTGGGTGGAGGGCCTCGGTGGGAGGCGGTGCGCGATGCGCGAGTGCGGCGTGCGCTCGTGGCGTCGGCCGCGCTGACCGATCGTAGCGCGATTGCGCGGGTCGCCTTCCGTGTAGGGGAGCTGCATCGGGGCCGAGCATCGGGCCACCATCAGGATGGGATGACACAGAGAGGCGCCCCGCGGGGCGCCTCTTTCATGCTCCAGTGGTAGCAGGAGCGGGATTTGAACCCGCGACCAACGGCTTATGAGTCCGCTGCTCTACCGCTGAGCTATCCTGCCGTCGCCCAGTATCCCGAGGCGGCGCCAGCACTGTCTACCCCGGCGCGCAATCCGCTGAGGCCTCACCTTCGTCTACCGTCGCACAGGACTCGCGCCGTCGAGGAAGGGCCGCCCATGCGCATCGCCATCACCGGCGTCACCGGCCTCGTCGGCTCGGCGCTCGCGGGCTACCTCGAAGGCCAGCGCCACGAGGTCCACCGCGTCCGCCGAGGCACATCCGACGACCGCCTCGCCGACTGGAACCCCGCCGTCGGCTGGGTGCGTCCCGACGCGCTCGACGGCATGGACGCCGTCGTCCACCTCGCGGGCGCGTCGATCGGAGGCGAGGGCCTGCGCACCATCCGCTGGACCCGTGCCCGCCGCGAACTCCTCCGCATCTCCCGCGTCGACGCCACCCGCCTCCTCATCGATCACCTCGCTGCGCTCCCCCACCCGCCAAAGACGTTCATCGCTGCCTCCGCCATCGGCTACTACGGCGACCGCGGCGATGAGCCGCTGACCGAGGCCTCCCCGGGCGGTATCGGCTTCCTCGCCACCCTCGCGCGCGACTGGGAGCGCGAGTCCCTGCGCGCGGACGGCCTCGGCATGCGCGTCGTCGTGTTCCGCTCGGGCCACGTCCTCTCCGGATCGGGCGGCCTGCTCGGCCGCATGCTCCCGGCGTTCCGCCTCGGCCTCGGCGCACGCTTCGGCTCCGGCCGCCAGTACCTCTCATGGATCGCCATCGATGACCTCGTGCGCGCCATCGAGTTCGCCCTCACGTCGGACGTGCGCGGCGTCTTCAACGCCACCGCCCCCGAGCCCGTCACCACCGCCGCCTTCACGAAGGCGCTCGGCCGCGCCCTCCACCGCCCCGCCGTCCTCGCCGTCCCACCCTTCGCCCTCCGCCTCCTCCTCGGCCCCGGCGCGGATGAGTTGCTGCTGTGGGGCCAGCGCGTGCTGCCCGAACGGTTGCTGGCGTCGAGGTTCACGTTCCGACACGCGGAGGTCCATGGTGCGCTGCGAGCGATTCTGCGGCGCAGGTAGCGCCCCTGCTGCTTGACGACCGACCACGATGATCGTGATAGTACCCCCGCCACGCTTCACATTCGCGAGGTGACACCCGCGTCGCTCCGGCAACACCGCACCGGAGATGGGAGACTCACATGGACTGGAAAGACAGCCCCGAACAAGCCGCCTTCCGACTAGAAGTCCGGGGCGTCATCCAGACCAAACTCCCCGAGCGTTACCGCGTGAGTGGTGGTGAGAGCGAGGGCGGCTCCTGGCAGGTGGATCGCATTTCCAAGGATCCCGCGGCGAAGCAGGCGGCCCAGGAGTGGGCGCAAGCGCTCGCCGAACGAGGCTGGATCGCGCCGCACTGGCCAGTCGCGTACGGCGGCGCCGGCTTGTCGCCCATCGAGCAGTTCATCTTCAAGCAGGAGATGGCGCAGGCGCAGGCGCCGGCCGTCGGCGGTATGGGCGTCTCCCTCCTCGGCCCGACGCTCATCGTGCACGGCACCGAGGAGCAGCGCGCCCAGCACCTGCCGAAGATCCTCTCAGGCGAAGTCGCCTGGGCGGAGGGCTACTCGGAGCCCGGTGCCGGTTCTGACCTCGCGTCGCTACAGACGCGCGCGATCCGCGACGGTGACGAATACGTGATCAACGGCCAGAAGATCTGGACCTCCGGCGCGCACACCGCGGACTGGCTGTTCGCGCTCGTGCGGACCGACCCGGAGGCCCCGAAGCACCGGGGCATCTCCTTCGTGATGATGGACATCAAGACGCCCGGACTGAACGTCCGCCCGCTCATCAATATGGCGTGGCAGCACGGGTTCAACGAGACGTTCTTCGAAGACGTCCGAGTGCCCGTCGCGAACCGCGTGGGCGAAGAGAACCGCGGCTGGTACGTGGGCGCGACGCTGCTCGACTTCGAGCGCTCGAACATCGCAGCCGCGATCGAGAACCGTCGGTTGCTCGCCACCCTGCTCGAGTATGTGAAGACCGAAGATGGCCAGCGCCAGTCAAGGCTCGGCGAGAGTGTGGCCTTCCGACACGAGGTCGCCGAGGCCTACACCCAGACGGAAGTGCTGTTCAACTTCTCTTTCCGCGTGATCTCGATGCAGAACCGGGGCATGATCCCGAACTACGAGGCCTCCATTACCAAGTTATTCAACTCCGAGTTGGTGCAAAAGATCGCCCGCTTGGGGACGCGCACGTTCGGGCTATACGGAAACCTGTGGTCGGAGAAGGAAGCGCTCGCGCCAGCTGGTGCCCAGTTCACCCGGCTGTACGTCACCTCGATCCCTCGGACGATCGCCGCGGGTTCATCGGAGATCCAGCGCAACATCATCGCGACCCGCGGCCTCGGCCTCCCCCGCGGCTAGCGCTCGCCTCGCGACGACACCAGCAGGCCCGCCACCCGGCGGGCCTGCTGCTTACAGCCCGCCTAGGCCTCGACCCTGCCTGGGTGGGGAAGGATGCGCAGGGAAGGCATGGATCGCGCGCCGGGCGCGAGCGCGCTCGCTCGATGCGTTGAGTTGAACCGCTACCGGTAGATGAACTCCGGGCCGTCGAGATCGATCGCGGGGATCTCGTCCTTCTCGCGCCAGTAGTCCTGGGTGTGCTGCCACTCGGGCTTGTCGCCCCGCTTCGGCAGCAGGTCCAGGGAACGCATCAGATAGCCGGGGTTGAAGTTCTCCGGGTCGATCCAGGGGAGGAGCTTCATCTCTGCGTCTTCCGGCCGCAGCGCCACGTCGACCTGCTTCGCGCCGATCTCCTCCATGTGCGCCAGCAGCCGGCAAACGAAGTCCGCCAGTAGGTCGGCGCGAAGCGTCCAACTCGCGCGGAAGTAGCCGAACACCCACAGCAGGTTCGGGACGCCCGTGAACATCATCCCGCGATAGTTGACCGTCTCTGAGAGCGCGAGCGGCCGCCCGTCGATCTCGAACGCGATGTCGCCCAGCACGCTCATGTTGAACCCAGTCGCGGTCACGATGATGTCGGCCGGCAGTTCCTCCCCGGACTTCAGCCGGAGCCCCGACGCCGTGAACCGGTCGATCTCGTCGGTCACCATCGACACTTTCCCGGACTTGATCCCCTGGAAGAGGTCCCCGTCCGGGACGAACGCGATCCGCTGCTGCCAGGGCCGGTAACTCGGCGTGAAGTGTGTCTCGATGTCGAAGTCGGGGCCGAGGTGCGCGCGCACGCCCGCCAGCAACTCGGACTTCACTTTCTCCGGCTCCTCCACCGCGCGCTTCGTGAAGATCGCCTGGTCGCGCAGCATCTGCCGGCGCACGATCTCGTGGATCCACTCCTCGTCGATCTTCAATTCGCGAAGCGTCTCGGCGATATCGTTCCGGTTGCGCCCCGGGCGGAAGTACGTCGGGGAACGCTGCACCACCGTGACGTGCGCGCAGTCAGCCGCGATCGCGGGCACCACCGTGGCCGCCGTCGCGCCCGATCCGATCACGACCACCTGCTTGCCGGCGTAGTCGAGGTCCTCGGGCCAGGTCTGCGGGTGGATGATCTGGCCGCCGAACTCGTCCATCCCCTCCCACTCCGGGGTATACCCCTCTGAGTGGCGGTAGTAGCCCTGGCACATCCACAGGAAGTTCGCCGTGAAACGCCGCGCCTCGCCGGTGTCCGTCCGCGTCGCCTTGATCGTCCAGCGCTGGTCCGCGCTGGACCACTGCGCCGACGCGATCCGGTGCTGATACCGGATGAACCGCGCGAGGTCGTTCTCCTCGATCACCTCGCCCAGGTAGCGGAGGATCTCGGCCGCGGTGGCGATCGGGGCGCCCCGCCACCGCTTGAAGCGATAGCCGAAGGTGTGGAGGTCGCTGTCGGAACGGACGCCCGGGTAGCGGTGCGTCCACCACGTGCCCCCGAAACTGTCGAGGCTGTCGAGCACCACGAAACTCGTGCCGGGCCGCTGCTTCGTCAGGTGATACGCCCCACCGATGCCGGAGATCCCCGCCCCGACGATGAGCACGTCGAAGTGCTCGGTAGGCGTCTCATGCGTCTCGGTTGCGTGGTTCGCTGTCGTCATGCCCGCACCCATCCTCTCGCCGACGCGGCAGTATCGCACGAAGGTCGCTCCCCCCAGTCTGAGGCCGTCGCCCGCCCCGACAAGTTCGCTACAGCGAGTTTCGAACATGCGCCCCTCAGCCCCATTTACGCTACCCGCCGTTGCGTAAATCCCCTCCCAACCA
>VGPD01000004.1 GCA_016875635.1 Chloroflexota bacterium | reverse complement strand
GTGGGCCGCCAGCCGCCGGGCGGGACGCCCCGGCGCGGGCGGGCGGGGCGGGCGCTCCTCGAATGCCTGGAATCGTCCACCCTGCGCCGCGGCGCCGTAGTCCCTCCCCCGCAGCGAGGCGAGCCTTGTAGCGGGCGGCTCCACAATCGAAACGACCGGACGCGGGATCGGCGCGGTCACCCGGACCATCTCGGCCAGCCGCATCCGGCGCTGGCGAGACCGGATCTGCACGAACACGACCGTCCCGACGATCGCGGTCAGGAGGCAGATGAGGAACGCCGCGGCGGCCACGGGCGGCAACTGAGGCACGTTCGCTCCTTGACGGGGAATCCCGGCAGGGACTCATCGTACCGCGCGTTCCCAACCGCGCCGGGGCGTGTACGGGAACACCGGGGTATGCTCCGAACGTGGATTATGACCGCCTGGCCATCGACTGCCGCTGGCTCCGCCGGACGATCGACTCGTCCCGGCTGGACCCCTATGTGATGCTCTGCAACCACATCATCCGCGAGGGTAAAGACTGCATCGGCCCCTTCCTGGAGAACCTGGAGACCGACTGCGGCCTCTGGGACCCAAACGAGACCGCTCGGGCACGCATGGCCCGCCGCGCCAGCCGCTAGAGCGCCACCGACTCCTTCGACGTTCCCCCGCCGCCTCGGTATCCTGCCGGAAGCACTGCACTGCACGAGCGTGCGGCGTGGCGCCCCTCCCCTGCCGGCGTGCCGAACGCGCCCGCACCGCCAGCTCCGCGCCCCTCGACGATGGAGGGGACCGATGACCGGATCCATGCACGCGTCTGAGGATGCCGCCTGGCTGACACCGGAACAGCGCGCCGAGATCGATGCCCAGCGCGCGGAATGCGCCCCCACGCGCCGCGCCACGGTCGCGGCCATCGAGGAAGTCCTCTATGAGCCGCTCCCCGTCCTCGACCACGGCTTCATCCGCGTGATCGACTACATGGGAGACGACGCGGCGGTCGTGCAGGCAGCGCGCGTCTCGTACGGACGCGGGACGAAGCGTCAGCGCGACGACCAGGGGCTCATCAACTACCTCATGCGGAACTGGCACACCTCTCCGTTTGAGATGTGCGAGATCAAGCTGCATGTGAAGTTGCCGATCTTCGTCGCGCGCCAGTGGATCCGTCATCGCACCGCCAACGTCAACGAGTACTCCGCACGCTACTCGATCCTGGACAACGAGTTCTACGTGCCGGACGCCACCCACATCGCGGCGCAATCCTCGACGAACCGTCAGGGCCGGGGCGACACGCTGGACGCCGAACAGGCACGACGCGTCCAGAGCATCCTGCGCGAGGACGCGGAACGCGCCTACACCCACTACGACGAACTGCTCAACGAGGGCCCGGACGGTCAGCCTCGAGATCCGTCCTATGACGGCATCGCGCGCGAGCTGGCGCGGATGAATCTCTCGCTCAACTTCTACACCCAGTGGTACTGGAAGACCGACCTCCACAACCTGATGCACTTCGTCCGGCTCCGCGCCGACGCCCACGCGCAGTATGAGATCCGCGTCTACGCCGACGTTCTGTCGGACGTCATGGCCCGCTGGGTGCCGATGACGCACCGCGCGTTCGTGAACTACCGCCAGGGCGGCGCGCAACTCTCCCAGCAGTCGCTGGAGGCCGTCCGGCGCATGCTGGCCGGCGAGACGCTCACGGCGAAGGCCGCGGGGATGTCCCCGGGAGAGTGGCGCGAGTTGCAGGCACTCCTCGCGGGCGGCGCGCAGCAGATCGGCGGGGGTACGCCCGAGGCCGCCGAGGACGCGTAGCGGACGGGCAGGCGCTAGTCGGGTTGGGGGTAGAAGCGCGAGCGCAGCTGCGCGCGCAGCTCACCCCGGTGGTCCGGATGCGCGACCGCGATCAACTCCTCGGCACGCTGGCGCTGGCTCTTTCCGGCGAGCCGGGCGATGCCGAACTCGGTCACCACATAGTCCGCGAACGTCCGCGGGACCGTCACGTACTGGCCGTCCGTGATCGCCGGTACGATACGGGTGATCGTGCCCTCCTTGGTGGAAGACGGAAGGACCGTGATCGCCTTCCCGCCCTTCGCCAGTGCCGCGCCGATGTGGAACTCGGACTGGCCGCCCGTCCCGTTGTAGGTGGTGGTGCCGAGCGACTCCGAGCAGATCTGCCCGGTCAGGTCCACCGTGAACGCGTTGTTGATCGCGCACATCCGCTCCTGCTTCGCGACCTCGATGATTGAATTCACCTCGCGCACGGCGCGCGTCTCGATCTTGCCCGAGCGCTCGAGCCACTCGAACTCCTCGGGGGTCCGAGGCGACACCGTGGTCGTGACGTGGAGCCCGCGGTCGTTCGACTTTCGCGAGGAGTTCACCACGCCCGCCATCATCAGCGGCAACACCCCCAGCGGTGTGATCTCCGAGTGCCAGCCGATGTCGCGCCTCCCCTCGAACAGGCCCAGCGGGACCAGGTGTGTCGCGGTGCGGCCCGCGCCGATCTGCACCGTGTCCCCGTCCTGTACGATCTCACGCACAAACCCCGCGATGACCGGCGCCTCGGGCGGTGGGACGGTCGCGGCGACGGCGGGTGACTCCCTGAGCAGCGTGTCCACGAACGCGGTCACGTCGGTCACATGCATCCGCTCCGTCGTCGGCACGTTCGGGAGGAACGGCCACACCTCGAAGATCGCGATCCGCGCCCGGCGTGCGAAGTCCCCCTTCTGCCAGGGTTGCCCGCCAAACGTCACGTATCCGTCCGCGTCCGGCGCGGTGCACTGCGTGAGGAAGACGTCGATCGGTTCTCGCTCATGCGGCCGGTGGTCCCACACGTTGAACTGGTTGGAGAACAGGTTGGAGTAGAAGTCGGCGCGTTTCGCTTCCAGCGCCACTCGCCCCGTCGGCCCAACGTAGATCTCCGTGCGCAGATCGAACGGGAGCGCCGCATAGGCGTCGTCGAACCACTCCTGCGCCGGCGTCGGGCTGCACGCGTGGATCGTCACCTGGTAGTCCAGCGCCATGATCCGTTGGAGGACGGCCGACATGAACGACCGTGCATCGCCACCGATCGGCGTGTGTACAATGTCGCCGCCCTGGATCAGGGCTGCCGCGTCGTCGAAGGACATCCGACGACGCTCATACTCCTCGCGCCATCCGGCCATCACGCCCTCCTCACCCCGCTGACGCCCTGGGGACGTCATGGACGGGTGCATGGTACGGGCACGGACAAGCCGCTTCGGGCGTCATTACAAGAGAGATAAGGACGTTACGGACGGCGGGCAGAAACGCCGGCGTATCCACCGCCGGCCGCCGCCGGGCGCGCGCCCTGGCCAGCCGGTTGGTCGCCATCGAACACTCGCGGAACCTGCCGGCCAAAGGTGTACTTCGGATTCAGCAGCGCGACCAGCAGCAAGAAGCCGATCACCATCGCGCCCTGAACGACAAATAGCGTGGAGGCGCCGATCTGGTCGGCGATCGCGCCCAGCGGGGCCGCCATGATCGGCATCGCGCTGAAGGTCAGCATGTTGATGCTCATCACACGGCCGTAGTACTGCGGCTCCGCCGCGTCCATGATCATCGTGCTGTTCAGCGTCTGGTAGGCCGTGAGGAACAGGCCCAGCACCAGCGTGGCGGCGATCGCCCCGGCGAACCCGAACGGCCCGGACAGCGCGGCCAGCAGGATCAGTCCACCGCCGCCGACGAGTCCGGAGAGCCACTGCAACAGCGGCTTCCGGTCGAACCCGGTCACCGTCGCGATGCCGAGCGACCCGGCCAGCGCACCGATCCCGGAGATCGACTGCAACCAGCCGTATGCCTCCTCGCTTTGCCCGAGATCGCGCTGGACAAAACCGGCCAGCAGCATGATGTACGGCATCGCGAAGAACGTTGTGATGAACATCATCCCCATCAGCAGGCGCAGCGTGCTGTGCCCGGCCACATACCGCAGGCCGCCGCCGATCTCTTTGAGGACATTCGAGGGTGCACGCTCCGCGCGGGCGGCGGCGCCCAGGCCGGACGGCACGGTCAGCATGGTCAGCGTCCCCAGCGCGTACGCGACCGCCTGCGCTCCGTACGCCCACTCGATGCCCCATGCGCCAGCGATCACGCCTGCGAGCGCCGGGCCGAACAGCCGCGTCCCGTTCATCGCGGTGTTCGACATCGCGATCGCGCTCATCATGTTTTCCTGCCCGACCACCTCCGCCATGAGCGGCGTCCGCGCGGGCATGCCGAGGGCGGACAGCGTCCCCTGCATGAGGCCCACGATGATCAGGATCTCGAACGTCATCTGCCCGGTCGAGACCATCACCGCGGTCACCACCGCCAGAACGCCGATCAGCGTGTTCGTGATCAGCGTGAGGTTCCGCTTGTCCACCCGGTCCGCGACCGCGCCGCCGACCAGCGAGAACGCGAGCATCGGCAGACCGAACGAGAGAGAGACGAGCCCGATCGCACCGAACGAATGCGTCAGATCCCAGGCGAGCAGCGCTCGGGCGACCTGAAGCATCTGCATCCCCATAAAGGCGAACGCAGACGAGACCCACAACTGGCGGTAGACGGGGTACTTGAAGACCACGAGCGCCGCACGCATCGATGGCCGCTGGCCATGGCCCATCGGGCCGCCGCGTCCCATTGCCATCAGACACCTCCGGCTCTCACTGAGTTTCAATGTACGGAGCCACAAACCCTACCGTCAACGTGAAGGTTCACCCTGAACGCAACGCGTTGACACGCCTCACCGACAGGCGTTCTATCCGCCCTCCCGGGATGCGGATAGGTGACCACAATGACGATGGCGCACGAGACGGACGTTCCAGGTGTCCTCTCCGACCTCCGCGTCCTCGACCTCACGCGCCCCATCGGTCACTACGCCGGCCGTCTGCTCGCTGACCTCGGCGCGGACGTGGTGAAGGTCGAGCCGGTCGACGGCGACCCCGCACGCCGGTGGGCTCCGCTCCTGCCGGATGTCCCAGCGCCGGAGGCGTCCGTCTCGTTTGTCTTGCTCAATGCGAACAAGCGCGGGATCGCGCTCGACCTTGAAGACGAGCGCGGCCGCGCGCTCCTCCTCCGCCTCCTCGCGACAGCGGACGTCCTGCTGGAGTCGTGGACGCCGGCTGAGCGCGCGCGACTCCACCTCACGGACGAGATCCTGCGTCACGCACGCCCCGACCTGATCCACGCTTCAGTGACCGGATGGGGCACCAGCGGGCCGTATGCCGAATGGGCGTACGCGGACATCGTGGCCAATGCCATGTCCGGGGTTATGACCCTCGCGGGGTTCGTGGACGGCCCGCCTGAACAACTGCCTGACCATCAGGGCCACCACGCCGTCTCGATCAACGCGGCCGCCGGCGTCCTCGCCGCCCTCCTGCACCGCGATGCCACCGGCGCGGGCCAGGTCGTTGAGGCCTCCATGCTCGAATCTCTGCTGATGGCGGAAGAAACCGCGATGCAGCAGGCGGACATCCTGGGCACCGACCGTGCGCGTACCGGTGGCCAGGGCGCCCTCGGTTTCAAAATGCCCGGCCTTGGCATCTACAAGACGACGGACGGCCACGCCTATGCCATGTGTACGGGGAATGCCGGATCAGGCTTCCCGGGCCTGGTCCAGCTCATCCGCACGCTGGATGGCGCCTCGCCCCTAGACGACGAGCCATACGCCTCCTTCATCGCGACATCGATGAACACCGCCCAGATCACGCTGCTGATGGCCGACCCCGCACGCGCGCCGCAGGTGCGAGATCTACTGGCCGAGATCGAGGCGGAGGTCGTCGCGTTCTTCGCGCGGCACCCGAAGGAGACGGTGTACGTACGTGGCCAGGAACTCCGGGTCCTCGTCGGCGCGGTGAACGGCCCCCGGGACATCCTCGCGAGCCGCCAGCTCGCCGCACGTGCCTGGTGGCGAGAGATTGAAGACCCGCTACGAGGCCACCTGCGGTATCCCGGGTTCCCATGGGCGCTTGCGGGAACGCCCGCCAGCCTCCGCCGCCCGGCACCACGCCTCGGCGAACACACGGACGAGATCCTCGGAGAAGCCGGACTCGGTGCCGGAGAGCGCACCCTGCTACGCGCGGCGGGCGTAATTGGCGGTGCGTGGTGAGCAACCGGCCTCGTGCCCTTGATGGCCTGAAGGTGCTGGACCTCACATGGTTCGGCGCGGGCCCCATCGCCACACGCGCCCTCGCGAACATGGGCGCAGACGTCATTCGGGTCGAGACGGCGAAGCGCCCGGATGGACTGCGCGTCGTGGGACCGCGCCCCCCAGGCAACCCCAGTCTGAACGTCGGCGGCTACTACAACAATTTCAACGCGGAGAAGCGATCGATCACGATCGACCTCACCACCGAACGCGGCCATGACCTCGGACTCGACCTCGTCCGCTGGGCCGACGTCATGATGACGAACATGACGATGCGCGCCGTGCGCCAGATCGGGATGACCTGGGAGGCGGTCCAGGCGGCGAACCCCAGGATCGTCGCGATGTACCAGCCGATGCAGGGGCTCACAGGGCCGCACACCGAATTCGTCGGGTTCGGCGCGGTGCTCTCCGCCGTCTGTGGCGTCAACGGCCTCGCCGGGTTCGATGGCGCCCCACCGATCGGCGTGGGCACGAACTACCCGGATTATGTCGTAAACCCGATGCACGCGGTGATCGCCCTGCTCGCGGCCGTCCGCCATCAGCGAAAGACCGGCCAGGGCCAGTTGATCGACATGTCGCAGCTGGAGTCCTCCGTCGCAGCACTCTCCACCCCGGTCTTCGCCGAAGCGAACGGCGCTGGCTACCCCCGCCAGGGGAATCGTGTGCCCTACGCCGCACCGCACGGTGCATACCGCACCGGCGAGGCCGGCGACCGCGCCGACCGGTGGCTGGTACTGGCCTGCCTCGAGGAGGACCAGTGGCAGGCCACCGCCAGCACGATGGGCCACGCGGAGTGGACCACCGACACGCGTTTCCGCTCGGTCGCCTCACGCAAGGCGAACGAGGACGCCCTCGATGCCCTCGTGGCCGGGTGGGCCGAGAAGCAGCACGGCCAGACGGCGCTCACCGCGCTGCAGGCGGCCGGCGTCCCCGCCGGCCTTGTCCTGTGGGCGTCCGAGGTGCTGGCCGATCCTCATCTGAAGGGACGCCCGTACTACGCGTACCTCGACCACTCCGAGGCCGGCTTGCGCGCCTACGACGGCCCGCCCGTACGGCTTTCCGCAACGCCGGTGGAAATCCGCCGTGCCGCGCCGCTCATCGGCGAGCACACGATGGAGATCGCCACGGGCATCCTCGGCCTGTCGGCCGACGAGGCGGCGGCGCTGATCGCGGAGCAGGTGCTGCACTAGTCACGACCAGTCGCGCGGCGCGACGACTGGACTCACAGCCGCCCGCATGGTTACTTATGTTCTGTAACTAGTGTTGGAATGGAGCGCACCGATGTCTCTTCCGCTGCCGCCGGCCGCACGCGATCTCATCAACAAGCCAACCGCTCACGCGCTGGTCGTCACCACGAACAAGGACGGCTCACCCCACGCGACACTGGTCTGGGTGGAGGAGCACGACGGCCGCCTGACCTTCAACACTGCCACTGGCCGCCGCAAATGGTTCAACTTGCGCCGCAACCCGCACATCCTCGTCGTCGTGCAGGACCCGGCCGCACCTGGCACGTACGCCGTGTTCGAAGGCACGGCGACACTCTCCGAAGAGGGCGCGAACGAGCAGATCGACCGGCTGTCGAAGAAGTACACGGGGCGCGAAACATACGACGGTTACAACGAACGTGAACGCCGTGTCTCCATCCGCGTGGACATCGCGAAGATCGCCGGCGTAGGGCCCTGGATCGACTAACAGCCCAACAGCACGGTCGCCCCTCTCGCGCGAACCCTCGTCCGCGTCGTAGCCTGCGGACGCACGACGCGGACGCTCTGCGAGAGCCGAGGAGAGCACGGATGCCGATTGACCCGAAGCTCGCCGGTGAAGGCGCCGACTGGATCGCCGAGATGCTCAGCGCCGAGCTCGAATCCTTCGTCCCCTCCGAGCTCTGCGACATCGTCATGGAGGCGGAGCAGAAGGTCCGGGATGAGAACGGCGACCAGGGGATCCCGCACGACGAGATGGCAAAGCGTCTGATGGCGATCTTCGAGGCCGACCCGGAGATTCCGACGCAGGAGGGCGCCGTCTCCGAATTCCTCGTCCGGGAGATCCTCCACTGGGAGGATGAGTTCCTGACGATGGCCGGTGTCCCGCGGCAGGTGCGCCGCTAGCCCCGACCCTACCGCGCGACGGGCACCCGGTCGCGGATCGCCTTCAGCCGGCGCACGTTCTCCAGATCAGGCCCGCCCCCCTTCGGATGCTTCTCCGTCGGGTACCCCGGGACCTCAAGCAGGAACGCCTTGTCCTGGAATGCCGGGTGCGCCATGAGCACCTCGAACCCCTCGACGCCGATGTAGCCGTCGCCGATGTTCTCGTGCCGGTCCCGGAAGCCGCCCAGCGGGGTCTTCGAATCGTTGGCGTGGACGACGGCGAGGCGGTCGAGCCCGATCTCGCGGTCGTACTCGGTCAGCGCGATCTCCAGCCCCTCGCGCGTCCGAATGTCGTACCCCGCCGCGAACGAATGGCAGGTGTCGAGGCAGGTCGCGAGCCTGGGTGAGTCCACCGCCCGGAGCAGCGTCCCCAGGTCGGAGAATTTCGTTCCGATCGTCCCGCCCTGCCCAGCCATCGTCTCCAGCGCGAGCATGGGCCCCGCCGGCGACGCCTTCAGGATGCGGTGGAGCGAGTCGACCACACGGTCGAGGACGGCCTCCAGCCCCAGCCCCTTGTGCGAGCCGGTGTGCAACACCACACCATTGACCTCGGCGGCCGCCCCGACCGTCATCGCGTTCACGACGCTGGCGATGGACTTCTCCACCATCAGCGGATCCTCCGACGCGAGGTTTGCGAGGTAGATGTTGTGGATCCAGACCTGGCCGAAGCCGGTCTCCGCCCGACGCGCGCGGAACTGCGCCAGCGCGGCCTCCGTGTGCTTCGTCGGACGCCAGGTCTGCGGCGCGCTCACGAAGACCTGGCACGCCCCGGCCTCGATGGCGATGGCGCGGTTAATCGCGTTAAACAATCCGCCTGAGGAGGAAACGTGCGCACCGACCTGGATACCGCCCATGGACCACCTCCATTGGCTCCATCGTACTCCGGCGGAGGCGGCCCGCCGGTCGATATGTCACCACCGAAGGCCTACGCGAAACGCCACGCCTGCCGATATTCGCTAGAGGCCGCAGCAACGGCCGGCGTGGAGGGCGAGATGGAGGGCGACATACAGCGCCGTCGCGCGGTGCGCGGCCTGGCGCGACGTGGTTCCGCACTCCTCATCGTCTCCGAGCCCCGTGCGGCTCGGGCGGCGGCTTATCTGCTGGAGGAGTTCGACTACAACGTCGATGCGGGTGTCTCCGCCTCCGAGGCGCTCGACTGGCTGGACCGCGTCTACTACGACCTCATCGTGGACGGCGGGCCGGATGCCGCCGTGCCCGGATACGCCCGAGCCCCGCGGCGGGCAGCGCCGGGCAGCCGCATCCTCCTCCTGGCCCCTCCTGAGGCCGTCCCGGCCGCCGGCGCCCTGCGAGTGGACGTGATCCCGCCCCCGTACGAGGTCAACGCGATCGCCAGCCACCTCGCCTCCTGACCTGCGCCGCCGAAACGGAGCACCCGCCCTCGCGAATCTGGTTGCTGGCGCGCCGAGCCGTTGGTAAGGTGGCGCGGGATATCGCGGACCGAGAGGCACCGTCTTGGCATACACGATTATCGAGACCTGCATCGGCTGCACAGCCTGTGTGAAGAAGTGCCCGGTGGAGGCGATCTCCGGCCGGCGCAACGAAATCCACATCATCGACGAGGAGCTCTGCATCAACTGCGGGGCCTGCGGCGCGGTCTGCCCGCCCGAAGCGATCCTCGACGAGATCGGCGACCTCTGTCGCACCTTCCCCCGGCGCGAGCTGCCTCTCTCGAAGGTCATCGAGGAGAACTGCATCGGCTCTGGCTGTGAGCTCTGCATCAACATCTGCCCGTTCGAGGCGCTGTCGCTGCAGGACTCCCCGAACAACCACGACTACTACGGCATCGCGACGGTCGACGACAAGAAGTGCGTCGGCTGCCGGCTCTGTGAGCAGGCGTGTGGCTGGGGCGCCATCTACATCGACCCGCCACGCGAGATGCTGAAGAAGAAGGTCTACCCGCTGGAGATCCTCACCCCGAAGAAGGGGAAGGGCCTGCAGCGCGCTGCCGCCACGGCCTAGCCGAGCGCTCGCGTATCCGGAATGGCCCCGCCTCTGTGCGGGGCCTTCTGTTGGTGGCCTTCGAAACGCACGACGTATGATCCGCCGCACACAGAGGAGCCACAGATGAGCGAGGCCATCCTGCGTGTCCGCCGCCTCCGTCCAACCGCCCGCATCCCTGCGCGACAGACGGCGACCGCCTCGGGCTACGACCTGCACGCCTGCCTCGACGCGCCGCTGAGCATCGGTGAGCGACCGGTCAAGGTGCCCACCGGCATCGCGATCGCCGCCCCCGAAGGATTCGATGTGCAGTCGCGGCCACGCTCCGGCCTCGCGGCGCACGGGGTGCTCTCCGTCTTCGGCACCATCGACTCCGACTACCGCGGCGAACTGTTCGTCACGATGTACTGCCTCCCTGGTTGCGGCCCGTTCGAGGTCAACGATGGCGACCGAGTCGCCCAGCTCGTCGTGGCACGCCTCGCGCCAGCCGAGTGGGTCGAGGTCGACGCCCTCGACGACACGGCACGCGGCGACGGCGGACACGGCAGCACCGGCCTGCGCTAACGACACGTCCCCGGACAAAGTTCGAGGGCGGCCCTTCCGGGCCGCCCTCTCACCAACATCTGCCGTGCGGCGGGGGTAATAGTTGCGACAGATGCGGGTGTCAGATGGAAGTCGCGCGGTCGTGCGCCGCGCTCGCGTGGGGTCAGGCGTTCTCCTCGATCAGCACGTAGTGGTAGAAGAGGCCAGCAGCGACCGCGCCGATGATCGGCCCGATCCACCAGACCACATGGTCGTCCCAAGCCCCGGCGACTAGCGCAGGGCCAAACGCCCGCGCAGGGTTCATCGCCGCACCGGTCAACGGGCCAGCGATAAGAATGTCCATCGTGATCGTCAGGCCGATCGCCAGCCCACCGAGCTTCGGTGCTCGCGAGTCCACCGCCGTGCCAAAGATCACGATCACGAGGAAAAACGTGAGGATCGCCTCAAGGCCCACACCCTGGGCGAAGTCGATACCGGGGCCGAGCGCCGCCGCCCCCATCTTTGCTTCGTCGCGCAGCCCCTCCGGGAACAACGCGAACAACGTGAGCGAGGCCAGCGCCGCACCCGCGAGTTGTGCCACCACGTAGCCGGCGGCGGAGACGGTCCCGATACGGCGGGTGACCCACATCGCCACGGTCACGGCCGGGTTGAAATGGCCACCGGAGATCGCCCCGAGCGCGGAGACCATCAGCGCGATCGCCAGGCCATGGGCCAACGCGATCTCAAGCAAACCAATATTGGTCTTGCCGGCCGCCACCATCACGGCGCCGGTGCCGGCGAAAATGAGCGTGAACGTCCCGATCGCTTCGACGATCAGAGCACGAGGGTCGAGTGTGTCATCCATTGGGAACTCACTCCTCCGCCCAAAGGCGGCTCGATTACGGGCAGTCTGGCATCCAATAGCGAACGTGTCAATACACCTGAACATTACTTCTGCACGCGCACCGGTTTGACCCCTTCTGACCGCCCTGCGTACCGTCGATCCGTCAGCCTCAAGGAGCCCCGCCGATGCTCGGTCGCCTGCGCACCGCATTCCTCGTCCTGATCGGCGCCGCATTCGGTGCCGTACTTGGCCGCGTGATCCTGGACGCCCGTCGCCGTCAGGAGGCCGGGCTAGACCCGATGGATATTGACATCCGCCGAGTCACCGTGCGACCTCAGGATCTCGTCCCCGGCATCGTCGCGGCGCTCCGCGTCAACGACGCCCCCTGGTCGTGGCTGCACATCCCCTCGCCGCTCGCGGCCTTCGGCGTCAACCTCGGCGTGGCCGCGTTCGGCGGAGACCTCGCGGCGCTCCGCCAGTCCGTCGAGCGCGCTGCGACCGGCGCGATGGGATTCGACCCGCAGGAGATGTGGGCCCATGGGACTTGGGGCGCCTCTTCCGCCGTGGTGGAAGAGGACATCTACCACACCCCTGACGACGCCTTCGACGGCCACGCCCGGTCGGAGTAGACGGGGTGCCCTCCGGGAATTTCACCCTCGACGAAGCACGCGCGGCGCTTCTCCTGATCCGCGGCACCGTGGTCGACCTGCAACACACGCAGGCCGCGCTCCGTGCCGTGAAGAATGAGCTGAACGCACTCAACCGCCGTCACCTCAACAACGGGGTCGTGGGCGATCGCCGCATCCGCGAGCTCAACCGCGAACAGCGGCGCCTGGGAGAAGAGGCACAGCGTAACATCGCCGCCATCACCGGCGCTGGCGCAGAGATCAAGGGCATCGACGAAGGGCTCATCGACTTCCCGACCACCATCCAGGGCGTACTGGCCTACTGGTGCTGGCGGGCCGGGGAGGACGACATCGACTGGTGGCACCCCCGCACCTCTGGCTTCTCTGGGCGTCGCCCGATCACCGAGGTGTAGCCGGCACCCGCGACCGCGAGTACGATCCCTGCCTCGACGCCGGAATGCGGCGTTGCGAGGGCGGTCGGTACCCGGCAACGGGTGCGGCCAACCGGACGCCCTCTGAACAATCCGTGCCAGCAGGCGCGGCTTCAGAGGGAGACAACTATGCAGCCGATCCGTTGGGCCATCGTGACGTCGCTTGCCGGCGCACTACTGACCGTCGCCTGTTCGAGCGACGACACGACGACCGACGCTCCGCCAACCACAGGCACCACGGCAGCAACCGCGACCTCAGCGCCGACCTCAGCGGCCACCCCGGCAGCCGCCACCGCCGCGGCGAAGGCCGCCCATGCCCTGTCGACGCCCGGAGCCGACGGCGCCGTGCAGGCGACCATCAGCGGCGGCAAATTGCCGACGCTCGCTGTGAAAGTCGGCTCCGTGGTGGCATTCGTGAACCAGGACGCGTTGGCGCACACCGCAACCTCCGACGATGGGAGCACGTTCGACTCACAGTCGCTGGCGCCGAGCGGCGGGACCTTTAAGTTCACAGCCAACAAAGCCGGGACCTTCACATACGCATGCTCGATCCACCCGGACATGAAGGGCTCGATTACCGTCCAGTAGCGCCCATGCTGGCCCGGGGCGGGCGCGTCATGTGCTGGCCGCGTGCTGGGCCGGAGGTGTCTCAACCGGAGGGCGCGGTATCATACTTTCGTGCCCTCGGAGGCTAGCGTGGCCGTCACGATGATCCTTGCGACCGCATACCTGCTCGGCTCGATCCCGGCGGCGTACATCGTCGCGTTCATCTGGACGGGGGGCCGGGACATCCGCCACATCGGCGACGGCAACCCCGGCGTTATGAATGTGTGGGACAACATAGGCCTCACGCCGGCACTGATCGCCGCCGCCGGCGACATCGGCAAGGGCACCGCCGCCGTCGGACTGTCGTACTGGGTCAGCGACAGTCACACGCTGGCCATCTTCGCCGGACTCGCGGCCGTGGTCGGGCACGACTACTCCGTCTTCCTCCGGTTCAAGGGCGGCAACGGCACCGCGACCACCGTCGGGGCATGGTTAGCGTTCGCACCGCTCGCGACGCTGTACGCCGTGCTGCTGACGTCCTTGCTGTTCCTCGTGACGCGGCGCAAGCGGTTCGCCGGTTTCGTCGGGCTGAATTCAATGCCGTTCATCACCTTCGCGATGGGCTACCCGAGGGAACTCACGCTCGGGATCATCCTGCTCCTCGCCATCCTGGCAGCCAAGATCGTGTCGTTCGAGGGCTTCACACCCGCACGCTCCCGGGTGAAACGGTGACCACGTTCGAGGAGACGCTCACGCGGTTCCGCGAAGCCGTCCGCGGCCCCGCCGAAGACGTCCCCCTCGCCCGCGCCGCCCTCGTCATCGCGCAGTCCGAGTACCCCCGGCTCGACCTCGACGCCTACGAGCGGCGCCTGCAGGACATGGCCGACACTCTCGTACACCAGCTGGGACGTGACCCCGAACAGCAGACCCCCACCTTCGTCGTGCGCGGGATCAACCGATACATCTACCGGGAACTCGGCTTCCACGGGAACAGCGAGTTCTACGATGACCCGAAGAACCTCTACCTGAACGAGGTGCTCTCCGAGCGCCTCGGCATCCCGATCACGCTGGCGATCCTGTACGCCGACGTCTGCCAGCGGGTGGGACTGGACGTGCGTCCCGTCGGGCTGCCAGGCCACGTCATCTGCCGGTACACCCCGGCGGGCGTCACCGACGAGGCCGACGCGCTCCTGATCGATGTCTTCAACTTCGGGCGTCTCCTCACGCCTCGGGACTGCCAGGTGCTGCTGCGCAACATCTTCGGCGCGCGCGTGCCGTTCAAAGAGCACTACCTCGCGTCACTCTCGCCCAGGCAGGTGATCCAGCGGCTGCTGCACAACCTGAAGGCGGGCTACCTGCAGCGCGGTGACGAGGACCGCGCTGCACGCGTCATCGACCTGCTCCTTGTGATGTTCCCGTGGGACCTCGACGAGGTCCGCGACCGGGGCATGCTCCGCG
The DNA here is from genome assembly GCA_016875635.1 of Chloroflexota bacterium. Taxonomy (GTDB): domain Bacteria; phylum Chloroflexota; class Dehalococcoidia; order UBA2979; family UBA2979; genus SURF-43. The sequence continues at coordinate 68,735 of VGPD01000004.1, read as the reverse complement.
AGCGCCTGGGCGAGGTGGACTCCGCCCTGCGCGACCTGGAGGAGTACGTCCGGTTCCGGGCCGGGGCGCGGGACATCCAGACCGTAACCGAGGCAGTGCGTTCCCTCCGCCGCCACCGCGGCGACGGCTCTCGCTAGACCGAGCACCTCGCTGAGATACCCTCAGTGGCGTCCGGCTCGCGCCCGCTGATATCCTCGACAGACGCTCCGACGGCTGGCGCCCACCCGCGCAGCCCGGGGGACAGGCGGAGGCCGCATGGTCGAGAGCATCCCGCGTCCGGACGCGCGCCCGCTCCACGCGGCGCAAGTTCCCGCCTCTCAATTCGTCGCCTATGCCGAGACGCTCGAGTACCACACCTCGCATGCCCTCGAATTCATCGACATCACCGCGGACGTGCAGAACGTGGTCGCCCGTTCGGGCGTCGCGTTCGGGCAGGTCGCCATCGTCTCCAACCACACCACGGCCGCGATCGTCATCAACGAGCACGAGCCGCTGCTGCTGAACGACATGGCCCGCGTCCTCTCCCGCATCGTCCCCGCCGGCGACTACTACGAGCACAACGACTTCTCGATCCGCACCGTGCACATGACCGACCGCGAATGCGCGAACGGCCACGCCCATTGCCAGCTCCTGTTCCTGGGGGCTTCCGAGACGGTTCCCGTCCACAACGGCGCGGCGCACATCGGCCAGTGGCAGAGCATCTTCCTCATCGAACTCGACCACGCCCGCCCACGCTCCGTCTTCGTGCAGGCCCTCGGCGCCGCCCACCCACGCTAGCCATTGACGGCAGGCTCCTCATGACCGTCCAGCGCATCCTCCACGGCGGGGGGAACGACCTCGCCGTCCTCCCGCTCAGCCGGCATCCCGCCGTGGACGCCGTCGAGGCTGACCTCTGGTCGGTCGGTGGCCAGCTGGTCGCCCACCATGAACGGCCGCTCGGCACGTCGCGCTTCGGCATCAGCCGGCGTGGCCTGGCGCGCCTGCTCCCTGTCCCCTTCGAGGCGCTGATCGAGGTGGTCGAGGACGCCATGCTCGTCCTCGACCTGCGCGCCTGGACGGGCGACCCCGCACCTGACCTGGCCCGCACCCTCAGCCGCCTTGACCGTTCCCGGCTCCGGGTGACCTGCGAGGACTGGCGCCTCGCCGACCGCGCCCGCGCCTGGCTGCCTGACCTCGATGTCGCCTATTCGATCCGGGACGAGCGCCAGCTGCGCGCCTACCTCGCCGGACGCGACGCCGGAGCGATCGAGCCGGTGCCAGTCGTCATCCGCCACACCCTGCTTCACACCCTGGACGAGGTGGAGGCGCTCCGCCTGCGCGCGGGCGATGTCGGCGTCTGGACGGTCGACGACGCCGCGCGTGCCCTCGAGCTTGCCGCGTGGGGCGTCGACCGCATCACCTCGAACCGGCTCGCCGTGCTGAACGCACTGTGAGCGCCTCGGATATCGCGCGGACTACGATCGAAGCATGACCGCCTCCGCCGACACCAACATCGAGGCCGACGACTTCGCGCTCGCGGACGAGTTCGCGCTGGCGACCCGGACGCCGCTGCTGCCTCTGCTCGTCGGACGGATCGAGGCGGCGGGCGGACGGATCACCTTCGCCGAATTCATGGCGCAGGCCCTCGGCCACCCGGAGCACGGCTACTACAGTCGCGCGGGCCTGACCTGGGGCCGCGACGGCGACTACGAGACCAGCCCGGAGGTCCACCCGATCTTCGGCTACCTCTGGGCGCGGCAGGCGCTGGAGTGCTGGCAGCGGCTCGGAGAGCCTTCCTCGTTCGCACTGGTCGAGGTGGGGTGCGGCAGTGGCGTGTTCATGCGCGCGATGCTCACGTGGCTCCGCGTGCGCGCACCGCGCTGTTTCGCCGCCGTACGCCCCGTGATGCTGGACGGTCATCCCAACCGCCTCGTCGATCAACGGACGCACCTTGCCGGTGCAGGGTTCGAGGCCGAGCACGTCCTGACGGCGGACTGGCTCGCACGGCCGGACCGCATCACCGGTGTCGTCATCAGCAACGAATTCTTCGACGCGCTCCCCGTCCACCTGATCCGCCGCGACGGCGAGACGCTCGTTGAGCAGTACGTCGCGCACGACGGCGATGCAGTCCATTTCGTCGACGGCCCTCTCTCTACGCCCGCCATCGAGGCGTACTTCGCGCGGCTCGGACTCCAGCCCGGAGACGGTGCGCTCGCCGAGGTGGGACTCGCCGCATCAGAGGCGATGCACGCGCTCGCCTCGAAGGTCGAGAGTGGGTATGTGCTCTCGATCGACTACGGCTATCCGGCCCGCGACCTCTACGCCTCATGGCGGCGGCAGGGCACGCTGATGGCGTTCCGCCGCCACTCCCCGCAGCCGGACCCGCTGGCCGAGCCCGGCCGGCTCGACCTCACCGTCCACGTCGACTTCACCTCGCTGGCCGCTGCCGCGGAGGGCTTCGCGGCAGCACCGCTCGTCTCGCAGGCGGAGGCGCTGATGGCGCTCGGCCTCGGCGACGCCCTGCGCACCGCCTCTCAACACGCGGCGGCGGACGCGCAGCGCTTCGCGGCCGACCGGCGTGCCGCCGAGGTACTCTGCGAGCCGGAAGGCCTTGGCCGCATCCGCGTGCTGGCGCTTGCGAAGGGCGCATCGCTCGACGGTCTGCGCTGCCTCCGGTCCGTCATCGGCTGACAGGGCCTGACCCGCTGCGACCGTGCGACAATCGACGCATGGCCGAACCACTCTCACCCGAGCAGTACAGCGCCACCCTCATCGACCATTTCGAGCGGCCGCGGAACGCGGGCGCGATGCCGGACGCGGATGCCGAGGCGTTCGTGACCAACCCCGTCTGCGGCGACTCGCTCCGGATCTTCCTGCGCTTCGCCGAGGGACGTGTCGCCGCCGCCTCGTTCCTCTCCTCCGGCTGCCCCGCCTCGATCGCCACCTCGTCCGCGGCGACCGAGATGGTGACGGGCCGCACGCTGGAGGAGGCCGAGGCGTTCACTCGCGACGACTATGCCACCGCCGTCGACGGGCTACCGGCAAGCAAGGTGCACTGTTCCGTGCTCGCCGCCTCCGCCGTGCGCCAGGCCGTCGCCGCCTGGCGCGCGAAGCAGGCGGCGCGCGCATGACCGTCGCCGCCATCCTCCTCGCCGCCGGCGCGTCATCGAGGATGGGCGAGCCAAAGCCGCTCGTCCGCTGGGGTGAGCGCACGCTCATCGAATGGGAACGTGACCAGCTCCTCGCCTCGTGCGTCGAGGAAATCGTGATCGTCACCGGCAGCCGCGCCGAGGCGGTCCGTCGCACCCTCGGCGAGGCGGGGCGCTACCTCGTCTTCAACCAGCGCTGGCCCCAGGGCCGCGCCACCTCGCTTGCGAAAGGCGCGGCCACGCTGCTCGCCCCGGGCCGTCCGAGACCATCCACCGTCGTGATCCAGAACGTCGACCAGCCGGCGCCAGCGCACGTCATCGACCGCCTCGTCGAGGTCTTCCGCGCCCGCGTCGCCGAGGGCGCGCGCATCGAGGGCGTGCAGCCGACCTACCTCGACACCGCCGGGCACGAACACGGCGGCCACCCGGTCGTGCTCGACGGCGACCTGCTCGACGAACTGGCGCATGCCGATGAGGAGGGCGAAGGACTCCGGGCCATCCTCCAGCGCCACCCCCCGCTCCGCCTCCCGATGCCGGACGAGCCCAGCGTCGCACTCGACCTCGACACGCCGGCGGCCCTCGGCGAGGGCCGCCGCGTCCTGGGCGGATAATCCGCATGGCCGCGCGCCACGCGCCGGTGATCGTCCTCGGCTCCGGTCCCGCCGGGTACACCGCTGCACTCTACGCCGCGCGCGGCGGACACCAGCCGCTCCTCCTCACCGGTGTCCAGAAGGGCGGCCAGCTCGTCACCACCTCCACCGTGGAGAACTGGCACGCGGAACACGGCGCGGTGCTGGGCGTCGAGTTGATGGAACGCTTCGAGGCGCAGGCCGTCCGCTTCGGTGCGGAGATCCTCTTCGACGAGGTTTCGGCAGTGGCGCTGACGTCGCGTCCGTTCCGCCTCACCGGCGCGGAGGGCGAATACAGCTGCGACGCGCTGATCATCGCGACCGGCGCATCGCCGAGATACCTCGGCCTCCCGGCGGAACAGCAGTTCCTCGGCCGTGGCGTCTCCACCTGCGCGACCTGTGATGGTTACTTCTTCAAGGGGCAGCCGGTCGCCGTCGTCGGCGGCGGCAGCACCGCCGTGCAGGACGCCATCGACCTGTCGAACATCGCGAGCAGCGTGGCACTCGTGCACCGGAGCGAGGAGTTCTCCGCTGAGGCGATCCTCGTCGAGCGGCTCATGCAGCGCGTCGCCCAGGGGCGGATCGTGCTGGCGCTCAACGAGGAAGTCGATGACATCCTCGGGACCGACGCCGGGGTGACCGGCGTGCGCCTGCGCTCAACCGCCGGCGGCGCCACCCGCGACCTCGCTGTTGCCGGCATCTTCATCGCGATCGGACACCAGCCGAACACGGCGCTCTTCCGGGACATCCTCGACACCGACGCCGCCGGCTACCTCGTCACGCGCGGCGGCCCCGGCCCCGGCGCGACCGCCACCAACATCGAGGGCGTCTTCGCCGCCGGGGACGTGCGCGACCCGGTCTACCGGCAGGCCGTCACCTCCGCCGGCAGCGGCTGCCAGGCCGCCCTCGACGCCGGGTGGTTCCTCGACGGGTGACGGCCCGGCTCATGCCCTGTTTGTGCTATCCTTAACAAATCCGCCGAGGTTTGAGGCCGCCTCATCTGGATTCGCGCTGGTATCGCGCGCGGCGGGCCTCGGGTATGCTCGCTCGCGGTGGCGGGGCGCCTCGAATGGCGGCCCGCAGGGGAATCGAGGCGTCGTGGCGTACGGACTCGGCATCGCCCGCGGGATGCTGGTGACGCTCCGGCACGTCGTGCGTCCGGCCATCACCGTCAACTACCCCGAACAGCAGCGTGAGGTGCCTGTCCGCGCCCGCACGAATCTCCTCTGGTTCGAGGAGCGCTGCACCGGCTGCTCCACCTGCGCCCAGGCCTGCCCGGACGGCTGCATCCTGGTCCAGACCAGCCCGCGCGCCGACGGCACCCTCAACATCGACCGCTACGAAATCGACTTCCGCATCTGCATGTACTGCGGCCTCTGCACCGAGGCTTGCCCCTACCAGGCGATCCAGGCCGGCGGCCGGTACAACGACGCGGTCTACGTCTTCGAGACGATGTACCGCGACCGCACCGATCTGACGCGCGAGGCGCAGAAGTACCTCGGCGAGACTGGCGGGCGCTACCCGAACGGGCAGACGCAGGACCGACAGCCGCTGACAACCTCGATGCCGACGGCGCGCTCGCGCGTGAACGTGGCGGGCGTCGCCGGGCCCTTCGGCCCGCAGAAGCTGCCGGGCAAACTCGACCGCGACGGACACAAGCACTAACCAGAGACGGCTGACGCGCCCTCCGCGGCGCACATCGGGACATCGAGGGGTGGGGTAGCCGTGGTCCAGATCACACTCAACGGCCAAACCGTGGAGGCGTCCGCCGGACGTCGCCTGGTCGAGGTGATCAAAGAGCAGGGCGTCGCGATCACCAACCTCTGCTACATCGACGGCCTCGACCCGTACGCGGGCTGCCGCACCTGCATCGTGGATGTCGTGGGCGCCCGGCCGACGCCGCTGCAACTGGCCTGCGTCACCCAGGTCGCCGACGGCATGGTGGTGAACACCGAGACCGCCGAGGTGAAGCGCACCCGCCAGTCCGTCATGTCCCTGATCCTAGCGAACCACCCGGACCGCTGCCTGACCTGCCACCGCCGCGTCCACTGCATGCCCGGCGACATCTGCCTCCGCGACGACGTGGTCACGCACCGCTGCCTGACCTGCTCCAAGAACTACCGCTGCGAACTCCAGACCTCCTGCGAGATCGTCGACCAGGGCGACTTCGAGGAGCCGTGGGTCGGCGAGCCGCGCTCCTACTACGAGACGCCGCCCCCGGAGCCGGACCGTGGCAACCCGTTCCTCGAGTACGACCCGCAGATGTGCATCCTCTGCACCCGCTGCGTCCGCGCCTGCGACGACCTGCGCCACACCGGCGCAGTCACCCTCTCCGGCAAGGGCCACCGCACGATGATCGCCTTCGGCACGGGCGGCTCGATCCACGAGTCCGACTGCAACTTCTGCGGCGCCTGCATCGATGTCTGCCCGACGGCGACGTTGATGGAGAAGCCAAACAAGTGGGTCGGCCGCGCGGACGACTGGACGAACTCCGCCTGCAACTCGTGCGCCGTCGGCTGCACGATCTCGTACGGCGTCGCCGACGACCGCCCGGTCATCGTCCGCCCGGACCGGCTGAACCCGTTCTCCCGCGACCAGATCTGCGTGCGCGGCCGCTTCGGCTACGTCGCCGTCGCGGAGCGTGAACGCCTCACGCGCTCCCTCGTACGCGCCGGACAGCGCCTCCTCCCCGCCACCTTCGATCAGGCCCTGACCACAGCCGTGGACGCCCTGACCGCCGTGAAGTCGGCCCACGGCGCGGACGCCATCGCCGTCCTCGGCTCGCCGCTCGCCACGAACGAGGAGGCCTACCTCCTGGCGCGGCTCGCACGCGCCATCGGCACGCCCCACGTCGACTTCTCGCACGGTATGGTGCATCGCGCCGTCGCGGACGCGATGCGCGCCGCCTTCAGCACCGACCGCGTGCCCGCCACACTGACCGATCTCGAACAGGCGCAGACCGTCGTCGTCGCCGCCCTCGACGTCGAGGACTCTCATCAGGTCGTCTCCGTCCGCCTCAAGGACGCCGTCATCAAGCGCAAGGCGCAGGTGGTCATCGTCTCGCCGAAGTGGACCGCCCTCGACCGCTGGGCCGCCGCGATCGTGCGCGTCGCCCCGGGCCAGGAGGCCGCCGCGTTGCAGGGCCTTGCGGACGGTGGGTCCGCCCCGGCCGGTGTGGACGCCGCCGCGTGGGCGCGTGCCCTCAATGTCGTCTCGCGCGGCAAGGGCGCCAGCGCCGCCGTGGTGTACGCGCCGAACGGCGCCGACGGCGCAGCTCGCGCCGGCGCTGCGGCGACCGCCGCAGCCAACCTCGCGATCGCGCTGCGCGGAGCCGAGGCCGGTTCCGCCTTCCACTACCTCCCGACCGACGCGAACGTGCTCGGCATCGCCGACATGGGGATTGCGCCCGGCGCCGGCGGCAAGTCCTTCCCGGAGATCATCGAGGCCGCCCAGCGCGGCGAGGTGAAGGCGTTGGTCATCCACGCCGACAACCCGCTCCTCAACGCTCCCGGTCGCACCGCCATCGAGGCGGCGCTCCAGGGCCTTCAGGCGCTCGTGGTCATCGACTCGCTCCGCTCCACGACCGCCGAGTACGCGACCGCTGTGCTGGCCGCCGCTCCATTCTTCGCGACCGACGGCACCATCACGAACGCCGACCGCCGCGTACTCCACCAGCGCTCCGCCCAGCGCGCGCGCGGTCAGCAGTCGGACGGCGTCGCGATCCTCGCCGCGCTGGCGAACCGCCTCGGCGACCGCGAAGCGCCATCGGGCTTCACGGAGGCGCACGAGGCGCTGGCGGCGGCGACCGGTTACCCGACGATGGCGCAGGTGGACGGTGCGCCCGCCCAGGTGCGGGCACTCGTCGCGACCTCGACGACGGCGAAGCCGCAGCCCGCCCCGGCGCCCACGCCCGCCCACAGCGGTCTGACGCTGGCGACCGGACGCTCGCTCTACACCTCCTGGGACGCCGCCTCGATCCACTCGGACGATGCGGACAAGCTGCACCGCGAGGAAGCGGTCTGGCTGAACCCGCGCGACGCGGAAGCCGCAGGTGTCCGCACCGGCGATGTGGTCGACCTCACCGATGGGATCGCATCCGTGCGGATCGCCGTCAAACTGGACGACGGCGTTGCCGCGGGCACGGCTTACGTCCCCCACTACTACGACGGCGGTGCGCTGATGGCGCTTCTCCCGCTCGGTGGGGCGGGTGCGTCGACGGCTGCATTGCGCGTGCGGGCGCTCCAGCCGGCGTAGGCGGGTTTCCCCAACTCTTTACCCACCGGCGCCGCGGACAGCCGCTGCCGCACGTAAAATTACGTCATGAGGGACGCACCCGCGGAATCATGGGTTCGCTTTGCCGCCGCGCACGAGGCAGGCACAGCCACCATGTGGAAGCATGCCTTGCAGGACGCCGGCATCGCGGCCGTCGTGGAGATTGAAGACGCCCGGCGAGTGACCCCGGCCAACACGCCGTGGGGGGCCCGTGGCGCATCGATGTTCCTCTACGGCATCTCCGTTCCGGAAGGCGAACGCGACCGTGCTCAGGCGGTCGTGTCCGGCGTCCGCGCCCGCAGGGTGCGCCCGAGGGCCTTCGACTTCGATGTGCGCCCGGTTGCCCGCGGCGCGATGCTCGTGCTGGTAGGCGCGGCGCTGCTCTCCGCGCAGCGAAGCGGGTGGTGGTGAGTACGCCCCTCCGCCTGTTCCCGCTGCGCGCGGTCCTCTTCCCCGGCATGGCGCTCCCCATTCAGATTTTCGAACCGCGCTATCACCAGTTGTTGGCCGAGTGTATGGAGGCCGACGAGCCGTTCGGCGTGGTCCTGCTCCGCTCCGGCAACGAGGTGGGTGACGCCGATGCGCTCCCCCACGATGTCGGCACGACGGCCCGGATCGCATCGGCGTCGCCCGTGGGCGGCGGGCGCGTCATGGTGCAGGTGCAAGGCGAACAACGCTTCCGCATCCTCACGCTCTACCACGACCGCCCCTTCCTCACGGCCGATGTCGAATACCCGGTCGATGAGCCAGCGGATGTCCCGGACGCGCTGCTCGAAGCGGTCACCGCGGCCTTCGAGCAGGTCCAGCGATTCCGTCAACTCGTGGACGGGGTGTACCGGCGGAACGTCTCGCTCCCACGGACCCCGGACGCCCTCGTGGACGCGGTCGGTGCGGCCGCGGCCGACGTGCTCCCTCCGCGCCTGCTCCAGCCCCTCCTCGACGCCTTCGACTCCAGACGGCGTCTGGAGCGCGCGGATGCCCTCATGGAGCCGCTCATCCGGGGCGCGCACCAGCAGGCCCAACGCGCCGTCTCAGAGCGCTGGGGCGGTGTTGATCGGCGCAACTGAGCCGACTCTTATCCACACGACTCTGTGGAAAAACTCCTAGCAGAAACGGGGGTTTCCTCGGAGCATGACCAGGGGTACCTGAGCCGACGATCGATGCGCGAGGATTCCGTCTCCACGGAAGGGGCATGTGTGCCATACGGCGCTCCGCGTCCGACTGACACGCCACCACCTGGCTGGCTCCTGGTCGACGCCGGTCGGAGCATCCGCCGGGCGGATGCCGCCGCATGTGCTTTGCTCGGCCTCTCGGAGACCGGCACCGTGCTGGCTCGCGACCCGCGCTCCCTGGTCGCCCGCAGTGACCGTGCCAGCTGGCCGGATCCATGGCCCGGGCCCGGCTCTATGTGGACGGGCACGTTGCGCTTCGAGGTCTCGGACCTCGCGGTTACGCTCTCCGTTGAGATGGTCGGGCTGGTGACTGGCGAAGGCTGGGCGATCCGCCTGTCCACGCCGCCCAGCGGCGCGGACTCAGAGGTGACCCCAGTGGTGCCCCCGTGGTGACCCCGGTTTCCCCACTGGCCGCGCTGGCGGCAGCGGATGCGCTGGAGGACAGCGACTCCCCGGGCGCGGCGGCGCGGGCCGTCCTGCAGGCCCTCGACGCGGCGATGCCGTTCGATTTCGGATGCGTCCTCCGTTTCACCGGCGACACCGCCACCGTGGTCGCCGTCTACCCATCGTCGATGGCGGGCGTGGCCGTGGGCGATACCTGGACGCAACTGGAAGAGGCCGAGGCGTCCGTCCGGGAGCGCGGAGAGCCTGCGATGGACGGCGACCTGCGCGTCGCACCGGCAGACGCGCCCGCCCGGACGCCTCTTGGTCGGTTGCCCGCATTCGGACTGCGTTCCCGGATCCACATTCCGCTGTTCCACCATGCGGAGGTGGCGGGGATCGCACTGTTCTACCGCCAGGGCGTCCGGGCGTTCGCCGCGGCGGACGGGTGGCTCGCCGAGCGGACACTCCGACGGCTCGGCGCCAGGTTGCGCGGCCCGCTGACCACGGAGGTCTCCGACCGCGCGCCCGACCCGGACATCGACGCCATCGCACGCTTCGACGCGCTGGGCGACCTCGTCGCCGGCGCGGCACACGAACTGAACAACCCGTTGACGTCGATCCTCGGGTACGCCCAGATCCTGGACTCCCTCGAAGGGGCGGACCGGGAGCACGCGCTACACACCATCGAGGAGGAGTCGCAGCGGGCGGCTCGCATCATGCGGAACCTGTTGCAGTTTGCGCGCCAGGATCCGGAGCCGCCCAAGCCACCCGCCGGCGTGCAGTTGCCGCTGGTCTCGGAACCTCCACGGCGATCGGTGGCGCGGACGCCGGAGGCGCACGAGCCGGGTGTTGGCTCACGCGCCCCACTACTTCGGCCCGGCTGCTGATCGTCGACAGTGACCCGGCCATACGCCTGCTGACATCCGAGGCGCTCTCGCACGCCGGGTATGACGTAACGCTCGCGCCGGACGCCGCTCAGGGCGTGGAGTACTTACGCGGCGGGAACTATGACGCCGTGAGCGCCAGTCATCCCGTCCGCGGGATGGACGCATCTGCGCTGGCCGCGTGGATCGCGGCCCACACTCGCCAGTTGAGTGACCGGATCATCTTCGTCACCAACGACATCGAAGCCGAGCGGGCGACGCTCCCGCCCGGTGTGACGGCGCGGTACCTCCAGAAGCCGTTCGACGTGGAGACACTGCTGTCCGCGATCCGTGGCCTGCTCGGCGAGACCCCGGAGACCCGCTAGCGGCCGGTCTCCATCGGGTATCCGGCCTTCGCCCAGGCGTCATGCCCGCCTTCGACGTTGTAGAGGTCGGTCAGACCGAGCGCGGCGGCAAACTCCGCTGCCACCGCGGAACGCGCGCCGCTCTTGCAGATGAACAGGATCGGGCGATCCTTCGCCAGCTTGTCCGCGTGGACCAGCGTGGCCATGTGCTGGATCTGGATCGAGCCGGGGACGTGACCGTCCTCGTGCTCATGCGGCTCCCGGCTGTCGATGACCTGGACATTGCCCGCGTCGATCATCTGCTTCGCTTCATGGACATCGATCCGCGAGAACGGCTCACCCGGGCGCTTCTCAGCCATGGAATCCTCCGGCCAGTGTGGTGCTCGATATGCTGACGCGCACCCAGGCGCGGCCAGCGCGCGTAGTCCGCAGGTGAGGACGGGCGCATGACGAGTGTAGGGGCCTCTGCGGCCTCCCGCCCACCGCGACGCAGCCCCGCCAGGGTCGTGCTGGGCCTCGACCTGCGCAGCGGGCCGCGCTACCCCACCGGCCTCGCCGTGATGGATCGTGACGGCCGCCTGCTGGACCTGCGTGTGGTCCGGACGGACGAGACGATCCTGGAGGCCGTTGAGGCCCACCACCCCGACTTGATCGCGATCGACGCGCCGCTGGCGCTGCCCGAGGGACGCCACTGCGCGGAGCCCGACTGCGAATGCGCTGTCGCCGGCCTCATGCGCGAGGTCGACCGCATCGCCGCGCGTGAGGGCTACCGCCCATTCCCCGCGCTGCTTCCCTCCATGGTGCGCCTGACCCTGCGCGGGATCGCCCTGCGTGAGCGCTTGCAGACGGCCGGGTATGCGGTCGTCGAGGTCTACCCCGGGATGACCCAGGACGTGCTGGGCATCCCCCGCAAGCAGGCCGGACTGGGGGGCCTCCGACGCGGCCTGTTCCAGGCCGGCGTGCGCGGCCTCCCTCGGCGACCGGTCACACACGACGAACTGGACGCGATCACCTGTGCCCTCACGGGCCTGCTCCACCTCAGCCGGCGCACCGAGGTCATGGGGTCAGGCATCCCCGTGCCCCTGGTGCTGCCGAGGCGCTCGCGCCGCTGGACGAACCCGCTCGTCGGCGGTGCACGGGCGCTCGACCGTACAATCAGTCGATGAGCAACCGGCCACGCGTGTTCGTTTCGCGCACCCTCCCCGGCGGCGATGCGCCCGGCACGCCGTTCGACGCCCTCAAGGCGCACGCGGAAATCGACGTATGGGAGGCCACCGAGCCACCCACCGCGGAGGCGCTCCGTGCCCGGTCCGCCGGCTGCGATGGCCTCCTCACCGTCCTCACCGAACGTGTCGATGACGCGCTGCTGGACGCGGCGCCGCGCGTCCGCGTGGTCGCGAACATGGCGGTCGGATACGACAACATCGATGTCCTCGCCTGCACCGCCCGCGGCGTGCTGGTGACCAACACGCCGGGCGTGCTGACAGAGGCCACCGCGGATATGACGTGGGCATTGCTGCTGGCGGCCGCCCGCCGCCTCCCCGAGGGCGACCGCGCGCTCCGCGGGGGTGGCTGGGGCCCGTGGCACCCCACCTGGCTCCTGGGGTATCGGGTGAGTGGTGCGACCATCGGCATTGTCGGGCCCGGGCGCATCGGCCGCGCCGTGGCGCAGCGGGCGCAGGGATTCGGGATGACAGTGCTCTACACCGGCCACCGCCCCGTCGAGGACTTCCCGGGTACCTTCGTCCCGCTCGACGATCTGCTCGCGCGCAGCGAGTATGTCAGCATGCACGTCCCCCTCACACGCGAGACCGAGCGGATGTGCAATGCCGCGTTCTTCGCCCGCATGCGGCCGGACGCCATCTTCGTCAACACCACCCGCGGCGGCGTCGTCGACCAGGCGGCGCTCCTCGAGGCGCTCCGCAGCGGCGGGATCGCCGGTGCCGGCCTCGACGTGATGACACCGGAACCCATCCCGGTCGGTGACCCGCTGCTGACCGCCCCCCACCTCGTCGTCGCGCCGCACCTGGGCAGCGCCACGCTGGAGACCCGCACGGCCATGGCGAGCCTGGCGGTCGATGGGCTGCTGGCGGGACTGGCGGGTCGGGCCCCCTCGAACGCAGTGAACCCGGAAGCGCTCGCAGCGGGACGGAGGCGAGCATGACCTCGCGCGACCCGATGGGACGGATGGACCCGCAGGGACGGCTCTGGCTGGCCGACACACTCTGGCGGATCGGCGCGATCCAGTTCGGCGACTTCAGCCTGGGCCGCACCGTGCGGAACTCGCCCGTCTATGTGAACGCGAATCTGCTGATCTCTCGTCCGGACGCACTGAAGCGCACCGCCCGACTGATCCAGGACGAACTGGAACTGGAGATGCTGAAGCGGCAGCGCACCGTCGACCCGTTCGATGCCATCGCGGGCGTCCCCATCGGCGGCCTGCATGTCGCGACCGCGCTCGCGCTCCAGATGGAGAAGCCGCTGCTCTACATCCGCCCACCGCAGGGGACCGAGGAGTCCGCGACACTGCAGATCGAGGGAATCTACCGTCCGGGGATGCGCGTCCTAATCGTGGACGACCTCGCGACCGGTGGCGGGTCGCTGGTCACCACCGCGGAGGGGCTGCGCAGCGCCGGGCTGCTCGTTTCCGACGCCGTGGTGCTGCTCGACCGCGAGCAGGGCGCGGCCCGCCGGTTAGAGGCGACGGGAGTGCGGATGCACTCGCTTCTGTCGCTGGCGGTTGTCCTGACGTATCTCGACTCCGCGAAACTGCTGCGCGAGGGCGACTTCGACAAGGCGATGGCCTACCTCCGTCGCGAGGGAGAGCCGCGCTCCGAGTTCGACTAGCGCCGGCCGGCCTGCCTGCGGACAAACCGGGCGATCGCGCGGGGGTTCATCACGACGCGGAGCCACCACGGGCTCCGCGCCGGGGGACGCGCCGCCAACACCCGCATGAGATCGCCGAAACCGCCCACCACCGGGTCACCATGGCCGGGAGCTCCGTTCATCCCGCAGCGGGCGGCGATCGACTGCAGCGTGCGCTCCTGCCTCGGGGTGTCCTCGTTGGCGAGCGGCAACGGGCGGCTCATCCGATCGCCCGAATGCAGGGCGACATCGCCGACGCACCACAGGTCGAGCGCCGGCATCACGTAGACCGTCGAGCCGGCGGTGTGGCCAGGTGCCGGGATCGCCAGCAGCCCGGGCAGCGGCTCGCACTCCTCGAGCGGCAGGATCACGTCGACCGGGCACGAAGCCGCCGGGGTGCGGCGGTCGGCGCGCACGCTGCCATCCACCACGTCGCCTGCGCCTGCGACCACGCGCGCCCCCAGTGCCTCGCGCAAACGGGCAGCACCGCCGGCGTGATCGACGTGTCGATGCGTCAGGAGGATCGCGTCCACATGCGCAATGCCGAGCGCCTGCAGCCGCGAGATGATGACCGGGGCCGCGCCGGGCATCCCGGCATCCACCAGCACCTGCGCTCCAGACGGCAGCCGCACGAGGTAGACGTTCGCGCCGCGGACGCCAGAGAACCACCACACGCCGTCCATCACATGGTGGACGCCCGGGACGACGGCTTCTGAGGAGGGCGGCATCTGATCATCCTCAGGGGTGGCAAGTACCGCAGGCAAGCGTCGCGTTGACGCCGTCTCGCCGATCCGCGACGGTGGTCACACCGCTCGCACGATGGAGGTCGCATGAAGCGCCTGCACGCATCCCGATTCGCCCTGCTCGGTGTGCTGCTCCTCGTCACCTCGCTGGTGACGGCGACTGGCTGCCGGAGCGGTCCGAAGTCGAAAGCGACACCGACCCCCGCAGCGTTCAAAGTGACCTCACTCGACGCACTCAAGTCGTACCGCTTCGCATCCGAGATCTCGGTCTCGGCCACGGCGCTCGAGGCGCAGACCGCCCAGGCCCTGCTCCAGGGCGGCACGTTCCGCATCAAGGCAAGCGGCACCCGGGTCAACCCGGACCGGCAACAGTCCCAGATCGAGGCCGACCTGGGCTTCCTGAAGGCCAACCTGGAATCGATCAGCATCGGGAAGGAACGGTGGAGCCGTGAGCCGCAGGGCCAGTGGCAGCGCGGGGTGACGGGGGCCGCCTCGCTCCTCGCGACCTCCGACTTCAGCCCGCAGGGGCTGTTTTCCGGCCCGGCCGGCCCAACCTCGGAACAGCTAACGCAGCGGCTGGAGGGACGGTCATTCACGAAGGAGTCCCTCGGCGGCGTGACCGCGCGGCACTACGTCTTCGACCGCCAGGCGTTCGAGGAGGTCTTCGACACCCAGAGCGCCGTCCCTGAATCCGCGGCGGACGTGAAGACGCAGGCCGATGTCTGGTTCGCGGAGGAACGCGGCGTCTTGCTCCGTGTCTTGATCACCGGAAAGAACGCACAGCAAAAGGAGGTCCTGCACGTGGACGTGCAGGTCTCCGACATCGACGCCGCTTCAAACGAGGTGGAACCGCCGATGTAGCCTCGGTGCCTGACGTATACGGAACAGCCGCGCCTCCTGCGCGGCTGTTCCGTATACGAGCTGACGGCGACCTAGCCTAGAGAAGGCGGCGTATAGGCTTGCGGCCAGGGCGCGGATCGTACGAGGACTTGAACATGTCGAGCTTGTCGCGCCCGATCAGATATTTGCCCGCGAACAGCGTCGCGGGGACGCGGCCCTGCTTGATCAGGCGGCGCAGGCTTTGCGGGTGGATCCCGAGCTCACGCGCGGCTTCCACCAGATCGAGGTACTCATCAAACGGGGAATCAGGCACCGTTGCGTCCATCTCGTCGGCAGGAATGGATCAACTGCGTAGACGCTACCTCGCCGGGGTCGCTATGTAAAGCGTCCACGATCATCGGCCTACGCGAATGGTGAGGCTCGGTGAATCTAACGCGGGGCGGGAAGCGCGGCCTCCCGCACACGCCTCACGGCGCCGGGAAGCACTCCCGAGACGTAGTCCACCTGTTCCGCCGTGGTGGTGGACCAGAGCGACATCCGCAGCGACCCGATCGCCAGTTCCAGCGGGACACCCATCGCCAGCAGGACATGCGAAGGCTCCCACGTGGCCGAGGTGCAGGCAGCCCCGGCTGACGACTCGATCCCGAGGCGGTCGAGCTCATCGACGAGCGCCTCGCCTTCCAGGCCCGAGAAACAGACGTGCAGCGCGTGGGGCAGCCGCTCGGTCGGATGGCCATTGACGAGCACATCCGGGCACGCCTCCAGCACGGCGGCCAGCAGCCGGTCGCGCAGGGCACCGATGCGGCGGGCGAACTCCTCCCGCTCCGCCTGCGCGTACTCGAGCGCGACGGCAAGGCCGACGTTGCCCGGGACATTCTCGGTGCCGGAGCGACGCTGACGCTCCTGGCCACCGCCGGACAGCAGCTCCAGGAATGGGACGCCGCGACGCATGTAGAGCAGCCCCGTCCCCTTCGGTCCGCCGAACTTGTGCCCTGACAGTGAGAGCAGGTCAACGCCAAGCGCCTGCACATCCAGCGAGAGCGTGCTGGCCGCCTGCACCGCGTCCGTATGGAACGGAATGCGCCGTCCGAGATCAGACGCCCGCGCCGCCACGGCAGCGGCGATCGCCGCGATCGGCTGCACCGTCCCAACCTCATTGTTCGCGTAGCCGACGGACACAAGGGCGGTATCCGGGCGGACAGCCGCAGCGACCTCTTCCGGCGTCACCCGCCCGTGTTCGTCGACCGGGAGCTCCTCGACCTCAAAACCGAAACGTTCGAGGTACTGCGCGGAGTGGAGGACGGCGTGGTGTTCCACAGCGGTGGTCAGGATGTGCCGCCCGCCGCCGGCATCCGCCTGCGCGAAGGCGACGCCCTTGATCGCCGCGTTGATGCTCTCCGTGCCGCCGGAGGTGAACACGACCTCTTCCAGCTCCGTGTTGAACACCCGCGCGACCCGGCCCCGCGCCTCCTCCAGCGCGTCGCTCGCCCGGCGGCCAGCGGCGTGGTGCGCGGAGGGGTTCGCGAACTCCGCCTGGAGGAACGGGAGCATCGCCCGGTACGCCTCGGCTCGCAGCGCCGTGGAGGCGGCCGAGTCGAGGTAGACCGGCCCGCCCGGGGGCGAGGATGGCGCTACGCGCGGAGATTTCTCAACGGCCATGAGCATCCAGTGATAGGCGATCCCGGTGACGCAGTACATCTTACAGCGCGCCTCCGGGGAGGCGGCCTGGCACTACCTCGTCCGCGCGCCGAGTTCCTCGTAGTACGCCCGCACACGCCCGAGGGCCTGTGCCCCGGCGCGGAACGAGGAATAGGCGGGGAACCCGGCCTTTGCGACATGGATACGTGCGCGGGCGCCAACCGCCTCCTGCTCGCCCATGGTGCCCCCTGTGGGGACCAGGCCGATCACGGGGTTCCCGGTCTTCGAGCGGTACTCCGCCAGGAGCGACAGCATGCCGTCCAACCGCGCCGTGCCCTTCTCGGAGTCACGCACCTGCAGCTCGATCGCCACGCCGTCGATCACCGGCTCAGCCGCGAGGATCTCGAGGATCTTCGCCAGATTGTCGGACTCGCGCCCGATCGTGGACGAGGCGTCGAACGGGTTGCGGTAGGAGCCGCCGATCGTCACGAAGAACTCGCTCAGGCGGTCGTACGAGGCCTGCGAGAGTTCGGGGATCTCGAACCCGGCACGCTCGAACTGGTCGGTGATCGCGACGGACTGGCCGCCGGTCGACGCAATCAGGGCGAGGTTCTTCCTGCTCGACCTCGGCGTGAGCACCAGCGCCGCCATCGTCTCGACCGTGTCCTCGAGGCTCTCCGTCGAAATCGCGCCGCACTGGCGCATAAGCGACATCCAGATGGCATCGTCCGAGGCCAGGGAGGCGGTGTGCGACTGCACGGCGCGCGCGCCGGCCCGGGTGCGGCCGCCGCGCCAGATGATGACCGGCTTCCGCTTGGTGCCTTCACGCAACAACTCGAAGAAGCGACGGCCGGAGCGGATGCCCTCGATGTACATCGCGATCGCCGGCGTCTCCGGGTCATCCAGCAGGTATTCGAGGTAGTCAGCCTCGCTCAGGACCGCAGCGTTGCCGATCGAGATCGCCCGCCTCACCGGCACGCCAAGGCGCTGCGCGCCCAGCGTGAGCCCGGAGCCGTTCGCGCCCGACTGCGATATGATCGAAATCGCGCCGCCTTCGCCCTTCTCCTGGGCCTCCGCGAACTTCACGCCGAGTTGGCGGTTGTAGACGCCCAGGCAGTTGGGACCGATGAGCGGCATCCCCGCCTCGTTCGCCATCGCGGCGATCTTCCCCTGGAGCTCAATCCCGGTCGGATCGGTGGTCTCCACGAAGCCGGAGGTGTACATCGCGATACCGCCGACCTGCTTCTTCACCGCGTCGGCGACGATGAACGGCGTCACATTGCGCGGTACGGCACAGATCACGAGGTCGACCTCGCCCGGGATCTCCATGAGGCCACGGAAGTTCTTCACCCCCTTGGCTTCGATGCCGGGGAGCTCTTTTTCGTCGAGCTGGACAGAATAGAGGTTGCCGCTGAATTCGGAACAATTGTCCAGCCAGCGAAAGTCCGGGCCTTTATCCCCCACGACCACTACGGTTCGAGGGTTGAGGGCGCGGTGCAGGCGAGCTCGGTCGATGGGCATCGCAGTCCCCTTACGCGCTCGCCAGGACGATGCGGGCGTCCACGGCCAACGCACCATTCGGGTAGGCAAACACGGGGTTGAGGTCGAGCTCTGCCACCTCGGGATGGGCCGCCACGAACTGCGACACCTTCACGATCAGCACTTCCAGCGCGGGAAGGTCGGCGGGTTGGGAGCCGCGCGCGCCCTGCAGGATCGGCAGGCCACGGATCTCGCGAACCATCTGGGCCGCATCGCGCGGCTCCAGCGGGACGATCCGGAACGCCACGTCCTTCAGCACCTCGACGAACACGCCCCCCAGGCCGAACATCATGACCGGCCCGAACTGCGGATCCGTGGTCGCCCCCACGATGACTTCGATGCCCTGGGCCGCCATGTTCTGGATGGCAACGCCGGCGATCTTCGCGTTCGGAGCAGCGTCCGAGACGCGCTCGATCATTTCCTTGTAGGCCTTGCGAACCGCCTTCGCGTCCTTCAGGCCGAGTGTGACGCCGCCCACGTCTGACTTGTGCGCGATGTCCGGGGAGACAATCTTCATCACCACCGGGTAGCCAACGGCTTCCGCCGCCTCAACCGCCTTTTTCGGGCCCTTCGCGAGGATGGCGCGGGCGACGGGGATTCCCGCCTCGGCCAGCAGATCCTTCGCCTCGACCTCGCTGAGCAGCGTCCGCCGCTGCTTGCGGGCGGTCGCAATGACATCTGACATGTTCGGTCACCTCCGGAAGGTAGGCGCCGCACACCGCCCAATCCGTGGAGCGGCAGGGGCGCGGGCATCGTATCGGTGGCCCGGAACCGGGACAACCTGAATCCTCTAGGAGCGCCACACGGGTAGACATGGCGACCGGAGCGCCGCAGCACATCAGTTCCGCTCATCTGTACGGATATGACGATGCGCCGAACCCCGCTGCCCGCGCCCCGCCGACTGAGGCTACCGCCCCGCAGCTGCTCACCTTTCGTGCGCCTTCCGGCATCCCGTTTGTGCTCGAAGTCCGAGCGACTCAACGCTGGGACAACACGCTGCTCAATTCACCAGCCGTCGACGTGGCCGACGTTCGCGCCGTCGTCCTGGCGGCTCCGGATAGCGTGCCACCACAACCGCCCGGGTGGCTGGCCATCATTCTGAACCGCCCGCCCGCAGCCTGGGGCGGGGTCGCGCAGGGCCTCTGGCCAGCATCGCCGCACTATCGCGAACACGGGCCGTCCGAGGCCGAGTTCCGCGCAGCGGGCGTCGCCGCGCTTCGACATGCCTCCGCGCGAGTCGAGGTCGTTGACCCCATCGCGATCGCGCTCGCGGACACGGACACGGACACGGAAGCGCTGCCGTTGCACGGCGCTGCGCTGGAACGCTGGCTGCACGTCCATTTCAGGACGTCCGAGCAATTCGCGACGGTGCTGCTCACCCGGCAGATTGGCGAATGCGACCCGGAGACGGCAGCGGCGCTCCGATTCCTTGACGACGCCGCCGTCCCCGAGGCCGGTGGGTGGGCCGATCTCGCCTTCGACCGGCAGGTGCTGCTCGAACAGGCCACACCGTGGCGGTACTTCGACCGGACCTTCGCGCCAGCGCTGGCTGCGCTCGCCATCTGGCGGCGCCGGTACGATACCGCGTACGCACGCCACTACGCGATGGCCCTCGCGGACGCCGCACGCACTCGAGGCGGCGCGGAGCAGCTCCTGGCCCGCGCCGCGACGGCTGACCGGCTCGCCTCGATCCTGGCATCCGGTAGGCGACTCATCGCGCTCCATGTGCGAGGCGCCGTCGACGCCCTCGGCACACTTCCACCAGCACCGCTACCCGGCCAACCAGTGACAGGCGACATCCGTCTGGGCGCGGGCCACCCGGCCGTCGCGACGCTCGAAGAACTTCGTGGCGAAGTCGAAGAGGCGCTCGACACACGCCTGCGCGCGCTCTCGACGGCGCTCACACATCGTGTCCTGGACGGTGCCGGCGACGACCTCGCGCGTGTGCTCACGGCAATCCATGCGAGCGATGTCGGCAACCTCGACCGCGTGCTCGACGACCGCCTCGCCGCCCTCCTGACCCGCGTCGTGCGGGGCTTCGGTGGTGACGACCCGCTCGCGGACGTGGCGGCGCGATTCCCCGAGGTGCGCGCGGACGACGTGGACGCGGTCGCCGAGGCGTTCCGCGGGGCGCTCGCGGCCGCTGTACACGGGGCTCCGGACGGCGTGGCGCGCCTCTCCTGACAGGGCGAGGTCGCAGCGAGCGTTGCGCTGGCGGCGCTATCTGCGCCCCTACCGGATCCTCCCTCGCCGGGGTCGCTGCTCACGATGCTCGCCGTTGCAGTCCACTGACCAAGCGCGAACCACACCGCGCCCGTCCAGAGCACTGCGAGCCCGCCGATCCCGTGCTAGTCACGCACCTCGGCCCAGCCGCCGCGTGCACGCGGGTCGGCGCCCCCACGGATCGCGCCGGTACGCGGGTCGCGCGCGACCGCGTGCACCAGCGCCAGAATCGAGTCGTAACTCTTCGGCGTCTGCACGACCTTGACGCCGCGCTGCTCCAGGTACGGCGTCAGGTAGAACGCCAGCCGCGGCTCCATATCGACCCACGTCCCTTCCGAGTGGATACGCGGCGCGGAGACCGCTTCCGTCGGTGTCATGCCGTAGTCGATGTGGTTCACGATCGCGTTCAGGTTGCCGGTGAGGATCTTCACCGCCCCGGGTGCGCTGGTGACGAAGACCGGCTGGCCGTCACGCAGGACGATCGTCGGCGACATGCCGGTCGTCCGCGACTTCCCCGGCGCGATGGAGTTCGGGTGCCCGGGGTACGGGTAGAAGATGTGCATCGAGTTGTTAAAGAAGAAGCCGAGCCCGTCCACCACGACGCCGGAGCACGGGCTGCCAAGGGTATGCGTGATCGCAACCGCGTTTCCGGCGCCGTCCATGGCGGAGACGGTGGTCGTCTGCTTGGAATCGGAGGGTGCGAGCCCTTCGACGTCGAACAGTTCGCCGCGCTGGATGCGCTCACGCCACCCCGCGGCGTGCTCCTTCGACAGCAGCATCTCGGTCGGCACGTCGATGAACGCGGGATCGCCGAGGTACCTCTCCCGGTCGACGAAGCCCGCCCGCTGCGCCATCGACATGACGTACCCGTACTCGGGCGTGCCGAAACCGATCCCGGCCATGTCGAAGCCCTCGAGGATGTTGAGGGTCTCGATGACCTGCATGCCGCTCCCTGGCGGACGGTTGCCGCAGACCTCGTGTCCCCGGTAGGTGCCGCGCAGCGGTTCGTACTCCACCAGGCGGTAGGCGCGGAGGTCCTCCTCCGTGATCAGTCCGCCGTTGCGCTTGAAGTCGTCCACAATCGCGGTGCCGATCTCGCCGCCGGCATAGATGCTGTCCGGCCCCTGCGCCGCCAGCACGCGCAGGGTGTTGGCGTAGTCCGGCATCTGGAAACGCTGACCAATCTGCAGCGGCTGACCGTCGTTCGTGAAGACGCGCTTCGCGGCGGCCGTCGCGACGGTGATCTCGACCATCGTCGACATCCCTTCGCCCATGTCCAGCGCCATCGTCTCCGCGAGCTCGCGGCCGACGATGAACCCCGCCTCGGCGAGCTCGATCGCCGGTTGCAGCAGTTCGCGCCACGGCAGCCGTCCCCACCGCCGAGACGCCTCGTACAGCGCGAGCGCAGTGCCCGGGACGGTGACGGCGAGGTGACCGACCTGGTTCACGCGGCCCTGCAGCTCCCACATATCTGCCCGCAGCCGGCGCACCACCAGCTGCTCCCACATGTCGGGGCGCGCCGCCAGCGGCGCCTTGCCGTAGAAGTCGACCACGCGGTGCTCGCCGGACTCTGCATGGAACACCTGCATCGTGCCGTTCCCACCGATGCTGGTCATGATCGGATCGGCGATCCCCTGCGCGAACGAGGTCGCAATCGCCGCATCGATGGCGTTGCCGCCGAGCTCGAGCATCCGGCGACCGGCCTCGACGGCCTCCGGTTGTGGACAGACCACCACTCCCCGCACGCGTTACTCCTCCGCTGGCCGCCGGCCCTTCCCGACGGCCAGTGCAGCGTAACGAGCAAACGCGCGCATGTGGGAACATGGACACGATCCTATGATCTCGCCGAGATCGTCGGCACCGGACGCCGGCGGACAGGGGGTGTCGCATGGCGCTTGAGTTCATTCGGTCCGAGACCACGCCAGACGGGGTCATGGTCATCACGTTCAACGACCCGTCCACGCGGAACGCCTGGGGCGGCCAGATGGCCGAGGAGGCCGAGGCGGAGATCGATCGGTTCTCCGCCGACCCCGATCTGCGGTGCCTCGTGCTGACTGGCGAGGGGTTCGCCTTCTGTTCCGGCGCCAACGTGAAGGGGTTCAACCGCAACATCCAGGAACGGGAGCGCTCCGGGCCGCCACCCGAGCCCAGCGTCTGGGAGCGGATGGACCCCGCGGGGTACGCGTACGAACACGGTAATTTCAGCGGGCCGTCGATCATCTGGAAGCTATGGAACCTGCAGAAGCCCTCGATCGCGGCGGTGAACGGACCGGCGTACGGCGTCGGCGACGGCATCGCTATCTCTTGCGATTTCCGCATCGCCTCCGAGAGGGCCGCGTTCTGTGAGGCGTTCATCCGCAACGGCATCGTCTCTGGCGATGGGAGCATGTGGCAGCTGCAGCGACTGATCGGCATCTCGAACACGCTGATGATGGCGTACACCGGCGAACCGGTCAGCGGCACCGAGGCCTACCGCATCGGCCTCGCGAACAAAGTCGTCCCGCACGAGCAGTTGATGGCGGCGACGATGGAACTGGCCACGCGGCTGGCGCACGGCCCCACGGTACAGATGGGCCTGATGAAGCTCATGGCGCACAAGGCGACACACCAGACGTTCCGCGAGCACTTCGCCAGCAACACCGCCGCCAGCGGCATCGCCCGATCGACCGAGGACCACAAGGAGGGCGTGCGCGCGTTCATCGAGAAGCGCCGGCCGAACTTCAAGGGTCGATAGTCCAGGGCTGCGCGGGAGGGTCGAGGGTCGATGCCTCCCGCGCGGCCGCCTTCACTCCCGCGTCCTCCCTCCCGCGTCCTCCCTCCCGCGTCGACGTAATTCGGACAGCGCTCCCCGATGGAGGCTCGCGGCCCTCGACGCTGTCCGCATCCCGGCGACGTTCTGGACGCGCGACGCCGAAGCGCCGCCCCCCACCGAGCCCATGTACGCCCCCCGAAGGGGCACTGGTTGACGCTGCGGAACGCCCGCGGCGCCATGTCGAACATCCGGTCAGCCGATTTCATCGCGACGGTGAGCGGCTGCTCGCGCGGCACCGCGCGTTGCACTCAGCCCACCTCGTGGGTACCTCGCACTGCGTACTGCGTGTCGCCTCACAGGCGGAGTTCGAGGGCGCTCCGAGGCCCGGTCTCCCGGGTCAGCCGCGGCATCCAGCCGCTGCCAAGATTCCGGCGCACCTCCGGCGCGCAGACCTTCCCGTTGCGCTGGCGGCGCGCGCGGCCCACGATGCCCCCATGCCA
Organism: Chloroflexota bacterium; assembly: GCA_016875635.1. Taxonomy (GTDB): domain Bacteria; phylum Chloroflexota; class Dehalococcoidia; order UBA2979; family UBA2979; genus SURF-43. The sequence continues at coordinate 44,822 of VGPD01000004.1, read as the reverse complement.
CTCCCGTTCGACTCGTTCCGCCATGCCGCGCCGAAAGTGCCGGAAACCGCCGTGCCCGCGGGCGAGGTTGAGCCGCGCCCCCTGCTGGTGGTCGGCCTCGGTAACCCCGGCGCGGAATACAGCGGCACGCGGCACAACGTGGGAGCGTGGTGCATCGCCGCACTCGCAAAGAAGTACCGCGTCGAGTTGAAGCGCGAAGGCCGCGTGTACAGCGCCATGATCTCGATCGACGGGCATCGCCTGACGCTCGCCCGCCCGCGGGCGTTCATGAACGACAGCGGCGGGCCGGTGGCGCAGGAGGCACGACGGCTACGCGTCCCGCCATCGCAGGTGCTGGTGCTGTACGACGAACTCGACCTCCCGGTGGGCCGGACGCGCATGCGCCTCCATGGCTCCAGCGGCGGCAACAACGGAATGAAGTCCCTGATCGCCGCGCTCGGCAGCGAGCAGTTCGCCCGCATCCGCATCGGGATCGACCGCCCCTACGAAGCCGGAGCGCCTGTCCGCGAACCGGAGCGAGTCGCGATATGGGTGCTCTCGGAGCCCAATGTCGCCGACCGCGCCCTCCTCGACGCCGCCGTCGAACGTGTCTGCGCCGCCGTCGAGGTCGCCGTCCGCGACGGCTACGACGCCGCGATGCGGCTGGTGAACGAGGACGAACGCCCGGCAGCCCCCTGACCTCCGCGACCTGCGCTGCGCTTCAGTCCACACCGATCTACACTGACTGAATCAGCCGCACCTATGCGCGAGGGCCACCCCAGACGGGGCGGCCCAGTTACCGCGTGTGCGTCCGCCGGGCTGAACGAGGCATCAGCGACGTGAGCGACCTTTCACCGCTGCTCCCCACCCTGCAGGCGGTCGACCCGCTGCCGGATGTGTTTGCGCGCCTCGATGAGGGCCGCCCCGCGCGCATCGGTGTGCCGGACGGAGCGAAGGCGGTGACCGCGGCGCTGCTCTGGCGACGGGCGAGGCGGCCGGTGCTGTACATCACCGCCCGGGAGGCGGACGCACAGGCGCTCGCCGAGCAGGTCCGGCTCTGGGCCGGGGAGGCCGGCGCCCACTTCCCCGCCCCCGGCGCACTCCCGTACCAGCGGACAGCGGGCGACACCGAGGCCACCTGGCAGCGGATTGGCGTCCTCGCGCGGATCGCACAGGCCTCCTCGGGCGGGCCACCACCACTCGTCGTCGCCTCGGTCGCGGCGGTGGCCGCGCACACGCTGCGGCCGGCCGACCTCGGGCGCGGGCCCGGCCGGCTACGGCGCGGTGACCGGCAATCGCTGGAGGCGATGGCACTCGCGCTCGTCGAGGCGGGATACGTGATGACGCCGCTGGTGGAGATGCCGGGGCAAGCCACGCGCCGCGGCGGCATCCTCGACGTCTACCCGCCCGGCGCTCCGCGTCCGGCACGGATCGAGTTCTTCGGCCCGGAGGTCGAGTCGATCCGCGCGTTCGACATCGAGATCCAGCGCACCGTGGAGACGCTGGACGAGGTGGTGATCGGCCCGGCACGCGAGTGGTTCCCCAGCCGCGAAGAGCTGAGCCGCCTTGCCGGCCGGCTCGACGAGGTGCGCGACCGCCAGGTCCAGGAGTCGTTGCACGCGCTGCGCGCCGGTGAGCTCGCGGACGCCTCGCTCTACGGCCCGCTCGCGGTCGAATCCACGATCCTCGACCACCTGCGTGAGGGCGCACTCGTCATCCTCGACGAGCGGGAGGCCATCGAGGCGTCCATGGCCGACCTCGACGAACTCGCCGACGAGCGACGGACCGAAATGGCCGGGCGCGGCGAGCTCGACCCGCGCGCCCCACTGCCGCACGAACCTCGCGATCGCCTGAAGGCGGCGCTGGACGGACGCGGACAGCGCGCGGAATTCGGACGCTGGATCACCGGTGCGGAGGCGGGCGCGTTCCGCCTCCCCTTCAAGACCGCCGACACCTACGCCGGGCGACTGAAGGATGCCGCGCGCGACCACGCCCGCCAGATCGCGCGGGGCGACCGCATCGCCGTCGTCACACAGCAGGCACAGCGGTACGTCGAGATCCTCGGTGAGGAGGGCGTGCGCACAACGGTCCTCGACGCAGTGCCCGCGAAGCCGCCCCGCAGGACGCTGGCGCTGTTGCAGGGCTCGCTGCCAGAGGGGTGGGCGGTCCAGACCGCGGACGGGATCGCCTCGCTCTCCACAGACCGGGAACTGTTCGGCTTCGTGAAGCGACGGCGGACGCTGCGCCAGCGCACCACGCACCGCTCGCGCTTCCTGGCAGAGGTGTCACCCGGCGACTTCGTCGTGCATGCCGACCACGGCATCGCACGGTTCGGCGGCACCTTGCGCCGCCTGGTCGGCGAGGAGGAACGGGACTACCTCGAACTGCGCTACGCGGGCGAGGACCGGCTGTATGTGCCGGTGGAGCAGGTCGACCGGGTCACCCGCTACAACGGCCCGGCCGGCCATGTGCCGCGCCTCACGCGGCTGGGGACGCAGGAATGGTCGCGCGCGCGCCAGAAAGTCAAGGGCGCGGTCGAGATCGTCGCGCAGGACCTCATCCGGCTGTACGCAGCGCGCCAGATGCTCCAGGGGCACGCCTTCGGCCCGGACACGCCATGGCAGGTCGAGATGGAGGAGGCCTTCCCCTACGAGGAGACCGCCGACCAGGTCGAAGCGATCGCCGCGGTGAAGGACGATATGCACTCCGGCCGCCCGATGGACCGGATCATCTGCGGCGACGTCGGCTTCGGCAAAACCGAGATCGCCGTGCGTGCCGCGTTCAAGGCCGTGCAGGAGGGCTACCAGGTCGCGGTGCTCGTGCCGACGACCGTCCTCTCCGAGCAGCACCTCCGCACCTTCCGCGAGCGGCTCTCCGGCTTCCCCGTGCGGATCGACGTGATCTCGCGCTTCCGCAGCAACCAGGAAGTGCGGGAGATCCTGGAACGCACGAAGGCAGGCGAAATCGACATCCTGATCGGGACGCACCGGCTGCTGGACCCGCACATCGAGTTTGCCAACCTCGGCCTCGTGATCATCGACGAGGAGCAGCGGTTCGGCGTGACTCACAAGGACCGGTTGAAACGGATGCGGCTCGAGGTGGACGTGCTCACCCTCTCCGCCACGCCGATCCCGCGCACGCTGCACATGGCGCTGACCGGCATCCGCGACATGAGCACCATCGAGACCGCCCCCGAAGGCCGCCAGCCCGTCCAGACGTACGTCATGGAGTGGGACGGCCCAATCGCGCGCGAGGCGATCCTGCACGAGATCGAGCGGGGCGGGCAGGTCTTCGTCGTCCACAACCGCGTGCAGAGCATCGACCAGTTCGCGGACTCGCTGCGCGCGCTCGTCCCGGAGGCGCGGATGGTCGTCAGCCACGGGCAGATGCCGGAAGGCGTGCTGAAGTCGGTCATGGAGAAGTTCGCCAACGGCGAGTTCGACGTGCTGATCTGCACCACGATCATCGAGTCCGGCATCGACATCCCGAACGCGAACACGCTGATCGTGGACCGCTCCGACCTGCTGGGCCTCGCGCAGATGTACCAGCTGCGCGGGCGCGTCGGCCGGGGCGCGAACCAGGCCTTCGCCTACCTCTTCCATCCGCGCGGCCGCATCCTGACCGAAGAGGCACAGGCGCGCCTCGCCACGATCTTCGAGGCCACCGAACTCGGCGCCGGCTTCCAGGTGGCGCTGCGCGATCTGGAGATCCGCGGCGCGGGGAACCTGCTCGGCGCGGAGCAGAGCGGGCACATCGCCTCCGTCGGTTTCGACCTGTACACGGAGATGCTGGCCGAGGCCGTGGAGGCCCTCCGCGCCCAGCACGAGCACCGCGCGCCTCAGACGCTCCCGCACGAGGACCGCGACATCCTCCGCAGCATCGTCGTCGACCTCCCGGTGCCCTCTTACATCCCCGAGTCGTACGTCCAGGACCTGGAGGCACGACTCGCGCTCTACCAGCGCGCCGCGGGCCTCCGCTCACGCGCGGACGCCGAGGCGCTGGCTCAGGAGACCGAGGACCGCTTCGGGGCGCTGCCGGAGCCGCTGGCGAATATGCTCGTGCTCGCCCGCCTCCGCCTCACGGCGCGCGCCGCCGGCATCTCCTCCCTCCGCGTCGAAGGCGACGAGATCGTCATCCAGTCGACCTCCGACCGGACGTTCGCGACACGCCGGCTCCCCTCGCTGCCGCGCGACGTGAACATCGGCCGGGCGCAGATCCGCATCCCGCGCCGGGCACTCGGCGAGGCGTGGCTGGGCTCGGTGGAGGCGCTGCTGCGTTTGCTCGCCGGTGATCGGGAGCCGGTCGGTGTATAGCCGTGCCGCTTCTCCCTAACGGCCCGTCCGCGATGCTGTGAAGAGGAGGTCGCCATGTTCGCAATCCGTGAGATGTCCCGAAGGAAGCTGCAGTTCGGGTTGGTGACGGGCGTCGTCATCCTCATCGCCTACCTCGTGCTCATGGTGACGGGGCTGGGGCTCGGCCTGAACCAGCTCGCAGGGAACGCGCTCCTCGCGATGGACGGCGACTACTTCGCGTACTCGGAACGCTCGAACCTCTCCGTCATCCGCTCGCAGCTCAGCGAGGCCCAGGTCAAGGACCTCTCCTCCGCGCCCGGCGTGAAGGCCGCCGCCGCCGTTGGCTACACCGCCGCCGCGATCGAGTACCAGCCCGGCGAGGTGGAGACGGGGGCGCTGCTTGGCATCGACCCCGGTTCGATCGCCGAACCCGCGGTCATCGAGGGCCGGGCGCTCACAGCGCGAGACGCCCGCGCGCTCCTCGTCGACCGCTCCTGGGTCAACCTCACCGGGACGGGCATCGGCGACACGCTCCTGGTCCAGGTGGGTCTGTCGGCCGAACCGTTTGAGGTCGTTGGTGTTGTCGACGAGGGGTCGTTCTTCTTCCAGCCGGCGATGTTCATGCTGCGCGACTCGTGGCGGGGCGTGTCGTACCGCGCGGTCGACCAGGAGACCCCGTACGCCAGCGTGGTGCTGCTCCAGGGTGACGGGCTCGAAGGCGCGTCCGGCCCGAACTGGGAAGTGGTCACGAAGGACACCGCCTTCTGGAACATCGAGGGCGTCTCCGCGCAACAGGGGACGGTGGACGCGCTCCGCTACATGGGCCTGCTCATCGGGGCGATGGTGATCGGCGTGTTCTTCTACGTGATCACACTGCAGAAGATCGCCCTCCTCGGCGTGCTCAAGGCGATCGGCGCTAGCGGCCTCTACCTCACGGTGCAGGGGATGTTGCAGGTGTTCCTCGTGAGTTTGACCGGGACGCTGATCGCCGTGGGGCTGGCCGTCCTCACAAAGGCCACCGTGCTCTCCGCCGACACCGTCCCGATCGCCTTCACCACCGGCGCCATCGTGAACTCGACGGTGGCCGTGGTCGTGGCAGGGGTACTCGGCGCGGCACTCTCGATGCGTCAGATCGGTGCCATCGACCCCATCATCGCGATGCAGCAGCAGTAGCGGAGCTTCGCCATGTCACTCCTCAACCTCCGAGACATCACCAAGTCCTACGGCGAAGGCGCCCAACGGGTGGACGCGCTCCGCGGCGTCTCAATGGCCGTCGAGGCCGGCGAGATGGTCGCGCTCGTCGGGCCGTCCGGCTCCGGCAAGAGCACGCTCCTGGCGATCATCGGCGGACTGCTCAGCCCCACCTCGGGGGCGATGCTGATCGGCGACCGCGATGTTGCGCGGTTCGACGCGCGGCAACGCAGCCAGTACCGCCGTGACCAGGCCGGGTTCGTCTTCCAGGCGAGCAACCTCGTCCCGTTCCTGACCGCGCGGGAGAACCTCCTGCTCGTCGGAGAGTTCGGCGGCGCGGACCGCGCCGCACTCCGGAAGCGGGCCGACGAACTGCTGGAGGAACTCGGGCTCACCGACGCCGCCGGCCAGGCGGGCAACCGCCTCTCCGGCGGACAGCGGCAGCGCGTCGCCATTGCGCGGGCGCTGATGCGCGACCCGCTGCTCATCCTCGTGGACGAACCGACCGCCAGCCTGGATTCGAAGCGCGGCGCGCACGTCGTGGAAGCGCTCCGCGATGCGGTACACGGGCGGCACAAGGCATGCGTCATGGTCACGCACGACCTCGAAATGGCCGCCCGCGCCGACCGTATTCTAGAAATCCGCGACGGCTTGCTGCAGGCACACGAGCCGGCTATGCAGCCGGCTTCCCCGGCCCCCTGTATCGTCGATCCATGCGAATGAAGGCCGCATTCCTCGATTTCGACGGCACTCTGGGCGAGATGCGCCCCTCCCACTTTGCCGCCTATCGTGCCGTCGCCGCGGAATACGGCATCGAGGTGAGCGAAGAGGCGCTCGCCTCCCGCGCGCTGGACGATGCCTGGGAGCGCTGGATGACCCCCGAGGGCGCGGTCCACCTCCAGGAGTCGGCGAGCGAGGCGGCATTCCGTGAGGTGCGGGTCCATTTAGCCGTTGACCGGCTCCGCGCCGCCGGGGCGGTCGCAGACGAGCAGACGCTCCGCCGCGCGGGCGAGCGCGTCGCCGAAATCGAGTGCGACCCGTCCTGGTACACCCTCTACGACGAGACGTTGCCCGCACTCGACCGGCTCGCTAAGGCGGGCGTCGAGGCCGTCGTCGTCTCCAACCACGTGTGGCGGCTGCCGGAGATCGTCCGCGCCCTCGGTGCGGGCGCGAAGTTCGAAGGCGTCGTGACCAGCGCACGCGTGGGCGCGCGCAAGCCGCACCCGCGCATCTACCAGCACGCCCTGCAGTTGACTTCGGCACGGTCGGACGAAGTGGTGATGGTGGGCGACTCGCTCACCGCTGACGTCGCGGGGGCCGAACGCGCCGGCATCCACGGCGTCTACCTCGACCGGGACGGTCGCGCAGCACCCGGCGGCGTCCCAACGATCCGCACGCTGATGGACATCCCGCTGGAATGGCCGCCCGCATGAGCACATCCACCGTACGCCTCGTCCCGGTCGCCCTGGACGAGCGCGACGCCTTCTTCGCGGCATACGAGGCGTACTCGCGCGAACTCGAGCCGTTCGATCCGGCGCACGAACCGACCGATGTGGCGGCGTACCGCGAGGCGGTGGAGGACGACCTCTCCTACCCGGACTCGGGGCGGGAGTTGTGCTGGATCACGACGGACGGCGCACGGGCAGGCTTCGTCGTGCTGCGCCACCTGCCGGACTGGCTCAACCCTGAGCACATGATCACGACCATCGCGGAATTCTGTGTCTTCCCCCCGCACCGCCGCGTCGGCGTCGGACGGGCTGCCGTCGAGACGATCCTCGCACGGGAGTGTGACCGCGCCACGTATGAGGTCGAGGCGGGTATCCTCCGCAATAACGTCGCCGCCCACGCCTTCTGGGCCGCGCTCGGCTTCGAGGTGCGCCAGGTCGTGACCGTACGTCGCCCCTGACCGGAACCTCGGGGGCAGCCGAAGTACGATAGACACCGCCCGATGGGCCTCGACGGCCCGTGACCCGACCCTGTTGCGAGGAGCCGCGCGTGAAGCCAGCGATCTGGGACGTCCATTGCCACTTCCCGCGGAACTGGGAAGACCCCGAGAACCAGGATCACGCGAAAGCCCTCGACGAACGCGCCGACGCATTGCAGGCGGCCGGGGTGGTGAAGGCCTCCCTCCTCTGCGGCGGGCGCTTCGGACTGAGTTACGAGGAATCCCTGGAGTGGGCGAAGCGCCACCCGGACCTCTGGGTGCCCAGCGCCGTCGTCGACCCGGAGGAACTCGGCTACCGGGACATCAAGCGGCTGTTCGAGCAGGGATACAAGGGCCTGAAGATGATCGGCGTGCGCCGTGCGTACGACGACTACAAGTACTTCCCCGTGTACGCCGCTGCCGAGGAGCTCGGCATGCCGATCCTCATGCACATGGGCGTCATCGGTGGGGGCGTGGACTACTCGATCACGCACCCGAGGCGTGACCCGCGCGCCGCAGAGACGATGGGCCGCATGGAGCGCATGGGGCGCATGCAGGGACGTGATATCTCCGCGATGCGGATGCGCCCGTTCCACATGGACACCATCGCCAACAACTTCCCGCGCCTGAAGATGATCGGCGCCCACATGGGAGGCACCGGCAACTACGACGAGGCCGCGTCCGTCACCCGCTGGCGTCACAACGTCTTCCTCGACATGTCCGGCGGCGACACCATCGAACGCCACGCGGTCGAGCGCCGGCTGGTGAAGCACGAGATCGGCGTCGAAAAGCTCACCTGGGGCTCGGACTGCAACAACGACGAGATCGCGCAGCACGTCGCCAACCTCGAACACATCTTCCAGATCGTCGAACTGACCGACGACGAGGCGAACCGCATCCGCTGGGCGAACGCGGCCGAGATCTTCGGCCACGAGCAGCCCGTGCTGGCCGCCGAGTAGAGCCGGGTAGGGACGCCGCGTGCCCGACGACCCAAACGATACCCCAACGCCGGAAGGGCCGGCCCCATCGCCATGGGTCTCGCGCCGCCCGCCGCGCGAGGACATGCCGGCCGAACCCGTCGGGGTGACGCCCCGCGGGCGCTCGATCTTCAACCGTTTCCGGCGTGGACGTGCCCCGTCCGATGACCTGCAGGCACGGTTCATGCTCCCCGACGAGGAGACGCCAGTAGCTGATGTGGATGAGCCACCGCCACTCCCGGCGGCGCCACTCGAGCCAGCGCGTTCCCCGTGGCAACGGACAGCGCCCGAGGACACCACGCCCGCGCCACCCTTCGCCACACCCTCTGCGCACCCGATGCCACAGCCAGAGGCGGTGTTCCCGACGCCACCGGAGGATGCGCCGATCACGCTGTCCAGACAGGCCGAGCCCACCACCGTGCCGCTCGCCGCTCCGATCACGCCGTCCCGACCGGCCGAGCCCACCACCAACGCAACGTCCGTCGTCCCCGCCGCCGTCGATCCGCCACTGGGCTGGTTGCCTGCGCCACCGACGACGATGCCCATCGACGCGCCCGACGACGAAGACCCCTTCGCCACATCAATGGAATCAATGGACGCCGGCAAAGATGCCAGGACCGCACGCGGTTGGGCGTGGTTCCGGCCGATCCCCGTGCCCGTGAACCCGTACATGGTGCTGCTCACGGGGATCGCCACACTGGTGACGTTGGCCTACCTCCTCGTGGAGCCGAGCCCTCGCTGGTTCCTGATCCTCGGAGTCGCGGCGGTCGCGGCAGGCCTGGACGGCACGCTGCGGGCCTCATGGCGTGTGACCTTTGCCGACCGCGACACCACGCCCGCGCTCTTCATGCCGGCGATCTTCATCCTCGCGGTGCCGCCACTCATCGAACACAACGTGCGCGGGCTGGGCGTCATTCCGGCGGGCCTCGTCGCGGGCCTCGCCTTCTTTGCGATCGTCGCCGCACAGGTCGGGTCGGCGCGGCCGGGCGCCCTGTACTACCCCTGGGCGCGCACCCTCTCGACCGCGGGCTCGTACGCCGCGGGCTTCGCATTCTTCTCACTGACTTACGTGTACGACCTCAGCCTGGGCATCGCCGCCCTCGCGACTGGCCTCGTCGCCCTCATGCTCGCGATCGAGGTGCTACGCGAGGGGGAGATCGACGCGACGGAGACCGCCGGATACGCAGCCGCGGCCGGAGCGGCAGTGGGACAGTGGCGCCTCGCCCTGCACTACCTCCCGGTGGACGGTTACCTCGCCGGCCTCACGGTGCTCCTCGGCTTCCTGCTCGTGACCGGCCTGCTGCAGGCCTACATCACGCGCAACCTCGACCGCCGCACGACCATCGAACACGCCGTGGTCGCCGTCGCCGGCGCCACCCTCGTCATCGGTGCGCGGGTCATGGGACTGGCCTAGCCGATGTCGCTCGTCCCACTCGCCCGCAACGGCGGCTCTGGTAGCATCCGAGGCACGGTCGGGGAGTGGCGCAGTCTGGCAGCGCACCAGTCTGGGGGACTGGGGGTCGTGGGTTCAAATCCCGCCTCCCCGACCATCTTCTGAATCCAGATCCAGGCCACCCCCGGATTCTGAAACGGACGATTCACCCTCAGGTGGCCCGAAGTTGATGGCGCGTACTCCGGTCGTGCACCCACTGTCACCGTGGCGCGCGAGAAGCGAGAGAAGCAAGAGAAGAAGGCCCACCGTCTGCTGGGCGAAAGGTCTCCGCAAGCGCGCATAACGAACACCGGGAGCCGAGATGGCAACGACGACCCCGCCGCCGAGCGCCTCGGACGGGCACCCGGCGATGTCGGACCCGGCCCTGCTGCGTCGCATCACCTACGGCGTCGCGGCGGGATCGGCCATCGCCTCCCTCGCGATGAACTTCTGGCTCCCGCTGTTGCCGCTGTACATGCAGCACCTCGGCGCCACCAGTCAGGCGAATGCGCTCTTCTGGACGGCGATGGCGAACCTCGCGCTCGGGATCGGGCGCATCGTCAGCGGCCCCACCTGGGGCGCTGTCTCGGATCGCATCGGCCGGAAGCCGATGTTTGTGCGGACACTGCTCTTTGCCTCGGCGACGATCGCCCTCGTCGGGGCGGCGAAGGAGCCCTGGCAGGTCGCCGCGGCATTCGCGCTCCAGGGGATCTTTTCTGGGTTCACTCCAGCCGCAACGGCACTCGTCAGTGTCAGCGTCCCCGAAGAACGGATTGAGCAGCAGCCTGAGCCTCGTCACCGGCGGGCAGTACCTCGGCACGACCATCGGCCCCGCGCTGGGAGGAGCGCTCGTCGTCCTTTTCGGGTTCCGCGGGCCGATGTTCGCCGGCGCCGTCCTGCCCGTCGTCGCCGCGGCGCTTGTGCTTGCCCTCGTACCTCGCGACGTCGTGCGGCTACGTGATCGACGAGGCGGGAGCCGGGCGGACGACACCGGCACGCCGCGACCCGCCGCGTTGTGGCGGACATTGCCCGCGCAGTTCTACATCGCGGTGTTCCTGTTCTTTCTCCTCTTCAGCATAAACCAGATCATCCGGCTCCTCACCCCGATCGCTCTGCAGGGCATCGAGGGCACGGACGACGTGGCGGCCATCTCCGGGATCACGTTCTCCCTCGGCGGCCTGGCAGCCGTCCTCGGGATCGTCCTCATCGCCCGACGCTCGTTGCGACCGGGACGCTTGAAGGTCGCGCTGATCGTCGGGACGGTCATCGCCGGGTGCGCCACCCTTTTGCTCTCCACGACCCACGCTGTCCCGCAGTACATCGTCCTGTTCTCAGCGTTTTCGCTCGTCCACGCGATGATGATCCCTGCCACCAACACCCTCATCGCCACCAACGTGTCGAGAGAGCGCCGTGGCACCGGATTCGGGATCGCCAGCAGCGCTCAGGCGATGGCTCTCATGGTCGGGCCCATCGCAGCCGCCGCGTTCGGCGCGTACTCGATCACACTCGGCTTCGCGACGATCGCCGCGCTGTTCGGTTGCATCGCCGCACTGGTCTTCTTCGCCATCCGCGAGCCCGGCCGGGACGCGACCACCGCGTAGCGTCCCTCAGGTGACGAGCCCCCGCCACGTGCGGCTGGTCCTCCGGGATGCAGTGCCCATCTCGAGGCTCCTCCGTGCTGCCGGTGCGGGCACTGAATGACGATGCGGCGGACAGGACGCTGCCTACAATTCTCCCGCCGGGGCGCGACCGCCCGGGTTAGAGGCCGGGGGACGGTGCGACAGCCATGAAACAGGCAGCCCTCGCGGGGACCGCACGGCGGCGATGCCGCTGTTCGCGGCTGTGCTCGCAGCCACCTTGGGGACGCTGGTCATCGTGGGGCTGTATGCCCTGCGGGTGGTGCGAAGGCTGAAGCGCCAGGCCTGACGGTGAGCGACAGGGCAGCCGCCCAACTCGAGCACCTCATAACGTACGTCGCAACATATTTGGTCGACGTGGCATAATCCCCCTGGCCCAATTCCCGGGTCACGCCGGCAGATTCACGATGCGGGACGAGAGGGAGCCGGATGCAGGCACTCAGGTACGCGCGCGCCACCTCCATCGACGAGGCAATGCGGATGCTCCAAGAGGGCGGCGAGACGGCTCGCGTCCTGGCTGGCGGCACGGACGTCATCGTGCAGGCGCGTGAGCGCCGGCGCGTGATCGGCCTGTTCGTCGACATCAAACACATCCCGGAGGTCATGGCGCTTGAGTATGACCCCCAGCGAGGCCTCCGTATCGGGTCGGCGGTGCCGCTGTACCGCGTCTACGGCGACGCCAATGTGCAGCGGGTTTACCCCGCACTGCGCGCAGCGGCACATGTCATCGGCGGGAAGGCGATCCAGGGACGCGCCTCACTCGGCGGCAACCTCAGCAACGCATCCCCGGCCGCCGACTCGATCCCCACGATGATGGCATCCGAGGCTGTCGCCGAGATCGCTGGGCCGAATGGCCGTCGCGACGTCCGCGTGAACGAATTCTGCACAGGGCCCGGGCGAAACGTGCTGCAGCCGGGCGAGTTCGTCGTCACGCTGCGGTTCCCGCAGCCGGCGCCCCACACCGGCCAGGCATGGGAGCGGTTCATCCCGCGGAACGAGATGGACATCGCCGTCGTGAACGCCGCCTGCGCGCTCACGCTCTCCGGCGACACGGTGACGGCGGCCCGCATCGCCATCGGCGCGGTCGCCCCGACCGCGATCATGGTGCCGGCGGCGGCGGAGGCCCTGGTGGGCCGTCGGCTCACCGACGACACGATCGCGGCCGCGGGTGCGGCAGCGAAGGACGCGGCCATACCCATCGAAGACATGCGTGGCACCGTCCGCCAGCGCAAACACCTCGCTGACGTGCTGGTCCAGCGCGTCGTACGTGCGGCCGCGGAGAAGGCACGCGGCAACTAGGAGACGACCATGGCAACGAGCGAACGACTGGTGATCACGGCCACGATCAACGGCGACGAACGCACCTTCCTCGCCGACTCCCGTGACTCCCTCCTGGAGGCGCTGCGCGAGCGGCTGGACCTGAAGGGCGTGAAGGAAGGCTGCAACAACGGGAACTGCGGCGCCTGCGCCGTGATCCTCGATGGCCGCCTGGTCAACTCCTGCTGCGTCATGGCCGCGGAGATCGAGGGCTCCCGCGTCGAGACGGTGGAGGGCCTGGCCGGGCCGGAGGCGCTGCACCCCCTCCAGCAGTGCTTCCTCGAGGGGGCGGCGCTCCAGTGCGGGATCTGCACGCCGGGCTTCCTGATGTCCTCGAAGGCGCTGCTCGCGGAGAACCCCGCCCCGACGGATGAGGAAGTGCGGTTCTGGCTCGCCGGGAACCTCTGCCGCTGCACCGGGTACGACAAGATCATCGAGGCGGTCCAGGCCGCCGCGGAACAGATGCGCGCTCAGAAATAACCCGCGCCCCGCCGGGGCACGAGGAGGTCCGTTATGGTCGCTACCCCGCAGAAGCCCGCCTACAAGGTCATCGGCACCCGCCCCGTCCGCCCGGACGGCGTCGACAAGGTCACCGGGCGCGCTGCCTACGGTGCCGATGTCGTCCTCGAGGGGATGCTCTTCGGCTCGGTCCTGCGCAGCCCGCACGCACATGCCCGGATCAAGCGCATCGACACGTCGAAGGCGCTCGCGCTGCCGGGCGTGAAGGCGATCATCACGAATGCCGACTTCCCCGCGCAGGAGTCGGGCACCCTCGACCTCGGCGAGGGCAGCGCGAACCCGAAGTGGCTCGTGGACAACGTGCTCGCCGGTGACAAGGTCCTCTACCACGGCCACGCCGTGGCCGCGGTCGCCGCCGTCGACTGGCACACCGCCGAGGAGGCCCTCGGTCTGATCGACGTCGAGTACGAGCTCCTTCCGTTCGTCATCAACGTGCGAGAGGCGATGCTCGACGCGGCGCCGATCCTCCATCACGACCTGCGGACGAACGTACGGGCGCGGAACGTGGACACCCCGAAGGACCGCGAGACCAACGTCGCGATGCACATGCGCGTGGAGAAGGGCGACCTCGCCGCCGGCTTCGCCGAGGCAGACATCGTCATCGAACGCGAGTTCACGACCAGCCAGTTCCACCAGGGTTACATCGAACCCCAGAACGGCACGGCCCACTGGAACCACGACGGACAGATCACCGTCTGGACGTCCACACAGGGTGCGTTCTCCGTGCGTGATCAGGTTGCGACACTGCTCAACCAGCCCGTCGCCAGGATCAAGGTAGTGCCGATGGAGATCGGGGGCGGCTTCGGCGGGAAGATCCCGGTTTACCTCGAGCCCGTCGCCGCGCTGCTGTCGAAGAAGACCGGGCACCCGTTGAAGATGTGGATGTCCCGCGAGGCCGTCTTCCAAGCCACCGGCCCGACCTCTGCGACGTGGAACCGAGTCAAGATCGGCGCGAAGCGTGACGGCACCCTGGTCGCCGCGGATGTCTCGCTCTGCTTCGCCGCGGGCGCCTACCCCGGCTCGGCTGTCGGCGCGGGCGTCCTCTGCGCCCTGGCCCCGTACGCGATCCCGAACCAGCGCATCGACGGTTTCGACGTCGTGACGAACACCCCGAAGACAGCCGCCTACCGCGCGCCGGGCGCACCTGCGGCCGAGTACGCGGTGGAGGCCACCGTCGACGAGATCGCACGCGCACTCGACATGGACCCCCTCGATCTGCGGCTGAAGAACGCACCCGAGGAGGGGGACACCAACAGTAGCGGCGCGCCGTGGCCACGGATCGGCGCGAAGGCGGTCATCACCGCCATCAAGGAAAGCGCTCACTATAACTCCGAGATCCAGGGCGACAACGTCGGGCGCGGCATTGCCCTCGGGTTCTGGTTCAACGGCGGGATGGAGTCCTCTTCCAGCGTCGCCGTGAACCCGGACGGCTCGGTTTCGCTGATTCTCGGGTCCACGGACATCGGCGGGACGCGCGCCTCGCTCGCGATGCAGCTCGCGGAAGCGCTGGGCGTACCGTACGAGGCGATCAAGCCGCAGGTCGTCGACACTGACTCGATCGGCTACACCGCCGTCACCGGCGGCAGCCGCACCACCTTCGCCGGCGGCTGGGTCGCGTACGACCTGGGTCAGGAGATCCGGAAGCGCCTCACGGAACGCGCCGCGCGCATCTGGGGCGTCGACATCTCGACGGTGACATACCACGATGACGCGATGATCACCGGCACTGACAAGGACGGCAAGGAGCAGCGGTTCACCTTCGAGGAGATCTGCCGCAGACTGCCGTCGACCGGTGGCCACATCGCCGTCTCGGCGATGTCGAGACGGAACACCGCCGGCCCCGCCTACGCCGGCCACATCGCTGACGTGAAGGTCGACCGCGAGACCGGGAAAGTCACGGTGCTCCGCTACACCGCCGTGCAGGACGTCGGGACCGCGATCCACCCCTCATACGTAGAGGGACAGATCCAGGGCGGCGCGGCACAGGGGATCGGCATGGCGCTGCAGGAGGAGTACTGGTACGACGACCAGGGCCACCTCCGCAATGGCTCGTTCCTCGACTACCGGATGCCCGTCGCCAACGACCTGCAACCGATCGAGGTAATCCTCGTCGAGGTGCCGAACCCTGGCCACCCCTTCGGCGTGCGAGGCGTGGGCGAAGTGCCGATCGTGCCGCCGCAGGCCGCCATCCGAAACGCGTTGCGGGACGCGATCGGCGTGAACTTCTACCACACGCCCGTCACGCCCACACGCATCCTGGACGAACTGCTGCCCCGCGCGTAGGCCCAGCGAACACACGAGGAACGAACACCGTGGCGACGGTCCATATCCCCGCCCACTGGCGCGACCTCGCCGGCGGCCGGGCAACCATCGAAGTCCCGGGCGGGACGCTCCAGCGCGTCCTGGACGGTATCGCCCGCGAGGCGCCCGCGCTTGGTGCGGTGCTGTCGGACGGCGCCACGCTCCGCGGCGAGGTCGCCATCGCGATCGACTCCGAGGTGACCGAAAACGACCCCCTCGAACCCGTACGGGAGGGGGCGGAGATTTTCCTCATCCCCGCCATCGCTGGCGGCGCCGCCTGACCACTGCGCGGATTCGCCACCATCCGCTGAACGCGGATTGATGCGCTGTTCCACGCCACGCTGCCAGGCTCGAATCTCGCCGTAACCTATCGAGGGTCACCGTAGCGAACGTGCCGAGCCACCTCTGGGATGCAGCAACGGGGGACGGGGTGAGGGCGAACGAAGCCAGTCCCGCTTCGGACTAACCCTGCAACAAGGCGATCGAGTCGGGCTCGTGCGGCGCCTCGAAGGCCGCCAGGCGCAGCCCACCGCGGTCCGGGATCCCGCACGGGCTGTAGCCGAGGGCAACCGCCAGCGCGTCACCGAACAGCACGGCGATCCGCGTCCCGTCGCCCTGCGCATCGAGATACGGCGTGACGGCTGCGCGCAGCGCCCCCTCCCCAGCCGCGGAGAGCGCTGCACCCGCCCTCTCGAACGCGATGGTCCGACGCTCCTGCTGGAGCAAGCTCGCGACCGTCCTCGACGGGCCATGCGCAATGTGGTGGAGCGCGCGATACACCGAGACCAGCGTGATCACGCGGACGCCCTAGGCCGTCGGCGGATCACTGGTCCAGAACCGGGGGGCAACCCAGTGCTGAGCGACAAGCCCTCGCTGCTCGACGCACATCTTCAGCTCGGTGATCGGCCGCTGCATCCACAGACCGCCGCGGTCATCCGACAGCATGAGCAGGACCCGGAGTTCAGCGCCCCACTCGACAGGCAGTCCCCGCACGCGCGGTGCGACCTCCTGGAACGCATCGGCGGCCACGCGCTCCGCCTCGATGGCAAGCAGCGAGTCGAGCGCGTCGGCCATCTCCTCCGCGGCCACCGCGTGAAGGGCTCGTGGGCCCTCGTCAAGACAACTCAGGCGCCCGACTCCTGGCTCGCGCTCAAGCACCGGGACGATGCGGCCACCGGCGTCGACCTCGCCACGACGTTCGACGACTCCGTGATCTGCGGCCTGACCATCGCCGACCTGCACGCCGGACGCCACGTCCCGGACCGGCAGATCGAGCCGTTGCTCGCCGCCGACCTGCCCGGTGCCAGCCGTGCACCATTCCTCGAGGGCGTCGAGCCAATGGCCGCGACACAGACAGCGCAGCCATTCGACCGGGCAGACTGGATCTTCGAACCGAAGATCGACGGTGTGCGCGTACTGATCACCCTGCGCGACGGGCAGGTCCGGCTGACGTCGCGGCGCGGCCTCGACATGACGGCGCAGTACCCCGCCCTCGTCGCGTCGCTGGCGAAACAACCAGCCAACACCCTCATCCTCGATGGCGAGATCGCCGCGCTCGACGAACACGGCGTGCCTTCGTTCGAACGGCTGCAGCAGCGGATCAACCTGACCGACCCGACCGAGATCCGCTCGTTCGACCGCTCCCTGCCCGTCGTCTGCTACGTCTTCGACATCCTCTACGTCGACGGCGTCGACGTGCGCCGTGTCCCGCTGCTCGCTCGGAAGCGCCTGCTCCAGCGCACGCTGATGCCGACGCCGCGGGTGCACCTCGTGGAACACTCCGAGACGCACGGCGTCCGCGCGTACGAGGGCGCCGTCGCCATCGGCCTCGAAGGGCTCGTGGCGAAACGCGGCGACTCGCGCTACGAGTCCGGCACGCGCTCCCATGCCTGGGTCAAGGTGAAGTCGAGGCTCACCAACGAGTTCGTGGTCACCGGGTACACGCCGGGGCTGAACTCGCGTTCCTCGACCTTCGGGGCGCTGGTGATTGCCACACGCGAAGCGGATGGACGGCTCGTGAACGTGGGACGCGTCGGCTCCGGATTCACGGAGACGATGCTGAAGTCGCTGCGCCGTCGCCTCGATGCGATGCGGATACCGGAGTCACCGATGGCGACGCCGCCGCCGGCATCGGAACACATCACGCACGTCCGTCCCGAGCTGGTGGTCGAGGTCGAGTACGCCCAGATCACGTCGGACGGCAACCTGCGTGCACCCGTCTTCCTGCGACTGCGCGAGGACAGGGCGCCGTCCGAGGTGCGCACGCTGCACCTCGATCCGCCCCCATCCGGCGAAGCCGCACCCGCCGCCCCGGCCACCGGGGATGGAGGCGCGCTCGCAGCACAGGTGACATCGGCGCTGGGCCAGATCGAGGCGCTGCGGAAGCAGGGTGCGATCGAACTGGATGGTGCCCGGGTCCCGGTCACGAACCTCGATAAGGTGTTCTGGCCCGAGCACCGGGGCCAGCGCGCGCTGACGAAGCGCGACCTGCTCGCCTACTACGCGAAGATGGCGCACGTCCTCCTCCCCCACCTGCGCGACCGGCCCCTCACCATTACCCGCTATCCCAACGGCCTCGAGTGCCACTCCTTCTACCAGAAACACGTCGACACCCCGCCGCCATTCGTGGAGACGGTGCGAGTGTTCACCGAAAGCGGCGGCGGCGACCAGGAGTTCGTGGTGGTCAACAACCTCCCCACGCTGCTCTGGCTCGCCCAGTACGCCGACATCGCCCTCCACACCTCGCTCGCGCGGGTGGACCCGGAGCCGGACGGCCACCACCTCGGGCGCACCTTCACCAGGACGAAGGCGAACGTGGAGGCCTCACTCCTGAACTACCCGGACTTCGTCCTGTTCGACTTCGACCCGTACATCTATCGCGGCGACGAACAGCCGGGCGCGGAACCGGAATTGAACCGGCCGGCGTACGAGGAGACGGTGCGGGCCGCCCAGGCGCTGAAGGGACTGCTGGACTCCGCGGCCCTCTCATCGTTCGTGAAGACCTCGGGCGCGACCGGCCTGCACGTCTACGTACCCGTGCTGCGCCAGTACGACTACGAGACCATGCGCGAGATCGCCACGACGGTTGGTGGCCTGATCGTGCGCGCCCACCCGCACGAGGTGACCACGGAGTGGAACATCCAGAAGCGGCGCGGAATGGTCTTCCTCGATGTGAACCAGAACGCCCGCATCAAGAACCTCGCCGCCCCCTACTCCCCGAGGGCGAAGCCGGGAGCCCCCGTCTCCATACCCCTGCGCTGGGACGAACTCGCCCGGGTCTTCCCGACGGACTTCACCATCCTCGCCGCACCCGACCGCGTCGCCGCCGCAGGCGACCTGTGGGCCCACATCCTGGACGCCAAGCATCACCTGGCGGCCCTGACGGGTGCCGGTTAGCAGGTAGTTTGCCTCGCCGGGTTCGAGGGAAACCCCGATGGGGACGGCCTCCGGACCGCCGTAGCGTGACCCCTGAAGGCGCAGGGAGCGTGATGGCCGAACTCGGGATTGCCGGAGACTTCGACGAGGTGGCGGACGCCATTGAGGTGGACGCAGAGCCGGACGGTGAGGCGCGCCCGCGCCCGCGCTTCCGGCTCCCCACTGGCACATATGCCTGGCGCGCGCCGCGCTGGCTGCCTGTAGCGCTCGTCGGCGGTGTCATCTTCTGGAGCGCCATCATCTGGTGGATGGCCTCGAACCTCGCGGGCGGCGATGCGCCTCCGGCCGACTCGCACGCCCTGACGGACGAGGTCGCCGTGCTCCGTGCGCAGATCGACGGACTGAGGCAGCAGGCCGCCACGCTCGGGCAGGAACGGGAGGCGCTCGCCAAACGCGTCACCGCACTCGAGGAACGCCCCGCCCCATCGGTGGTCGCTGCCCCCGCGGCGGCACCCGGCACGCCAGCGGCAACGGCGCCGGCGGGCATTGTGCCCATGAACCTGACCGCCGGCTCGTACTCGATCCCCCGGTTCGCCTATCCGCGCTCCGCCGACCCACGGACCACGCCAGCCACGGTGTTCCCGGCGGCCATCCCGACACGCGGGACATCCACGTCCACTGGAGGCGAGTCGACCGCGCGCTTCTTCACGGGCGGCGCGGACAAATACAACTGCACCTCGTTTGGCTCGCAGGCCGAGGCACAGGAAGCGCTCGCGGCGAACGCGCCAGGCGACCCGAACCGGCTGGACATGAACGGGAACGGCGTGGCGTGTGAGGACATCACCTATCCCGCGAACACGCCGAAAAACCTCACGCCCGTCGCGAACCGCTAGCCCTCGACCTCAGGCGACCCGGCACGTTGACGCCGTAGCGCGCTCACGACGCTGAGCGCGCGCGCCACCTCGGCCACGTCATGCACGCGCACGACATGCGCCCCTGCGGCCGCGGCGAGCACGTTGAAGCCGAGTGTTGCCTCCAGAAGGCCTTCGACGTCCTGACGATCGCCGAGGCCCATCAACTCCGCCAGGAAGCCCTTGCGTGACGCGGAGACCAGCACTGGATACCCGTGCCCGACCAGCGCGGGGAGCCCGTCCAGCATCGCCAGGTTGTCGGCCGCTGACTTCCCGAAGCCGAATCCCGGGTCGAGCCAGGGCGTCCCCGCACCCGCCCCTTCAAGCGAATGCGCCCGCTCCACGAGAAACGCGGTGACCTCTTCGTTGATCTCCTCGTACGACTGGTCGACCTCGCGATGGTGCTTCGGGCGGCCGCGCATATGCATCACGCAGACCGGCAACCGGTACTCCACGGCGACCGCGAGCATCTCCGGATCGGTCGCGCCGGTGACATCGTTCAGCAGGTGGACGCCGGCCTGCGCCGCGGCTCGCGCCACGGCGGGCGTCCAGGTGTCGACGGAGGTCAGCAGCCCTTCACCTACGCACGCTTCAACCACGGGCGCCACCCGCGCGGCCTCTTCGTCCGGGGTGAGGTCACGGCCGCCCGTCCGTGTCGAGTGCGCCCCGATGTCAACGATCTCCGCGCCCGCGGCTGCGAGGGCGCGCGCCCGCTCAAGCGCCTCGGACCTCGCGACCCGCGAGAAGGCGATCGGCGAGTCGTCGGACACGTTGAGGATGCCCATGACCGCCGTGCGGTGCGTGGCATCAATGGTGCGGTCGCGCAGGTGCAGCAGCATCGCCCCTCCAGCGGATCGAGGATAACCGCGGGCGCGCCGCCCGGCGTTGCGGGCGTCTCCCAGCCACCGTACGCTCGCCCCGGGCTGCGTGCGGGGAGTGACCGATGGCCAACGACCTCGCACCGGCGCTCGCGATCGATGGCGGGACACCGGCCCGCCTCGAGGCCTGGCCTGCCCCGCCGGTCGCCACGCCCGCCGGCGACCCCGATCCCGTCCGCGCGCTGGAGGCCGAGGTCGCCGCCGGGCTCGGACTGACGGCGGACGCGGTGATCGCGCTGGCATCCGAGGGGGAGGCGCGCCGGATCGCGTTGCGTACCGCGATCGCCGGACGGCGTGAGGTGGTCCTGCCGGCGCTGTGCGCGACCCCATGGACCGAGACCGCACAGGCCGCCGGACTCACCATCGTCGCCGCCGAAGTCGATGCGGACACGGCCGCGATCTCCGCACGCGGGATCTCGGCTGTGGCGACGTCGGAGACGGCCGTGGTGGTCGCCGCCTATCCCTTCGGGCACCCCCCGGTACTGGAGACCATCCTCCCCGTGATCCGTGAACGTACGTGCATGCTCATCGAGGAGTGTACGGAGGCCGTCGGCGCCTCCTACCGCGGCGAACCCGCCGGCTCGATTGGCGGCGCGGCGGTCTTCGCGCTTGGGGCGGGGCACCTGCTGAGAGGCGGACTGGAGCCTGGCTCGGACGGCGGCGCCCTCCTCGTCCTGCGCGACCCCGTCCTCGCCGCGCAGGCACGAGGCGAGGCGACGGCGATGTCGGAGGCCGTGGCCCGGGTCACCCTCGCGGAGTGGCGCGGGCGCGAAGAGGCGTTGTGGGCTCGCCGCGAACTGGCATGGGAACTGACATTCAACCTGCGCGGGATGCGCGGCGTCGCGTCCATGCCGCACGGCCGCTGGATCCGTCACGCATACGACCGCTACGTGTTCCGGCTGCGCGGCATGCTCTGGAAGCACACCTTCGAGGAGACCCTCGCCGCGTTGCGCGCGGAGGGGCTGCCGGTCGAGGCCGCCGTGGGGCCCCCACTGGCGACCGCGGCATCGATCGCGGAGGATCAGACGCAGGCAGCCAGCCGTCTCCCGACGGAGATGGTGGCGTTGCCACTGCACGCGGGGCTGACCTCGCGTGACATGGACCAGGCGGCGGCGGCGCTGCGGAAGGTTGAGCGATGGGCCCTGTGAGCGAAGACGCCAGCCTGCCGGAGCCGGTGCTCGTCGCCGTCGACTTCACGGCGACCGACCTGCGCGTCGTCCTCGTCGACAGCGACGGCGAGGTCATCGAACGCGAGCGATACGACCTCGGGCCCCTCCCTGACGAGGAAGCCTGGGCGTGGGAGGTGGGTGGCCGGATCGCCACCTCGTTCGCGCGCGAGGGCCAGAAACGCTGGGCGCAGGCGATCGCGATCGCCTGCCCCGGGCTCGTCGACCCGGTCGCGGGCATCCTCGTCGAGAGCGGCGGCCAGGCGGAGTGGGATGGCCTCCATGTCGTCGACGCCATCCGTCGACACATCGATGCCCCCGCGGTGGCACTGAACCGCGTCCAGGCGGCCCTCAAGGGCGAATGGAGCGCCGGGGCGGCCGACGGCACGATGGACGCCCTCTACGTCTGTCTCCGTGGCATCCCCCAGGCGGCGGTGCTCTCCAACGGACGCGTCCTCACGGGCGCCGGGAACCGGGCAGGCTCGCTCCCCGCGTTACCCGAACTCGACCCCGCCCTGCCGCTCGCGGGTGACGCGCTGGAGCAGGTCACAGGCGTGCTGGCCGACCTCGCCGCGCTGGTCGACCCGGTCGTGGTGATCCTCGACGGTGAGGAAGCGCACGTCGGCCCGCTCGGCCCCGTGCTGCAGGGTGTGCTCGACGAGGTTTCCCCTGGCGCCCGTGTCGTACGCCCCGCCCTCGGTGACGGCGGCGCCCTCCTGGGCGCACTGCGGGCCGCCGAGATCCTGGCGTACGAGGGCGAGCGCACGGATCGCCTCGAATGACCTCGCCGGAGGGCCGGCTTGACCGCGCCCAGCCCGTACGGCTGGACCTCCGTCGACGCGACGCCGGGACGCTGCTGGGCGCGCTCGCCTGGGTGATGGGGGCGCTGGAGATCATGCGCGACCGCGCCGCCGCCGCCGAGGACGACGACGCCATGCGGATGTTTCAGCAGGTGTCCCCGAAGATCGAACGGCTGGTGGAACAACTGGGCGCGGCCCGGAACGCCTCGATGACCCGCCCGGAGTTCGAGGCGCAGATCGAGGATGCGTTCGCCGAGGTGCGCGGTGCGTTCGAGGCGTGGATCGAGATGACTGCGATCGACACCCTCACCGCCGCCGTGACCAAGCGGATCGAGGACGAGGGCCTCGACCCCTCGCTGATCGAGGACGACGAGCCGCGGGCCTGACGGGCGGGCTAGTACCCCCGGTACCGGCTCGCGAGCGGCAAGCGGCGGTCCCGGCCGAACGCGCGCGACGTGATCTTCACACCCGGAGGCGCCTGCCGCCGCTTGTATTCGTTCCGGTTCACCATGTCGATCACGCGCTTCACGGTCGCCTCGTCGTTGCCGCGCGCGACGATCGCCTCCAGCGACAGGTCGTCCTCCACGTACGCCTCGATGATCGGGTCGAGCACCTCGTACGCGGGGAGCGAGTCGGAGTCGAGCTGACCGGGCCGCAGTTCGGCGCTCGGCGGCTTCGTGATCGAATTCTCCGGGATCACGGCGCTGATCGTGTTCCGATAGCGGGCGAGTTCCCAGACCAGCGTCTTCGGCACATCCTTGATCACCGCGAAGCCGCCGACCATGTCCCCGTACAGCGTCGCGTACCCGCACGCGTACTCCGACTTGTTCCCGGTCGTCAGCACGAGCGATCGAGGCGTATGGTTCGACAGCGCCATCACGAGCATCCCGCGGGAACGGCTCTGCACGTTCTCGCCCGCGACCCCGGGGTCGCCCGGGCCGAACTCCCGCGCCAGCGTGTCCAGCGCCGCCTGGTGCAGCGCCTCGATCGGCAGCGAGGCAAGGCGGATCCCCAGCCGCTGCGCCAGGTCGACCGCGTCCGAGATCGAACCTTCCGAGGAGTAGCGCGACGGCATCGATACGCCCGTGACACGCTCCGCCCCGAGGGCATCCACGGCGACCGCGGCCACGATCGCCGAGTCGATGCCGCCGGACAGCGCCACGAACGCGTGCTCGAAGCCGACCTTCAACACGTAGTCCCGCGTCCCGAGCACCAGCGCGCGATAGGTCTCCGCCACCATCGGCGGCGGCGGCGGCACGGTCGAGCGAAGGAGCGGACGGTCGCGCTTCGGCGTCGTCGTCACATCTACGCCCCGGACAGGCGTCGACGGCTGTGCGAAGCCACGCAGGCGACGGAGCCGCGACTCGTGCAACTGGCGCTGGAGGAGCTCCTCCACCAGCAGGTCAGCGATCAGCAGGTCCTCTTCCATCGAGGCGCCGCGTGCGACCACCACGCCGGAGGCATCGAAGATCACCGAGTTGCCGTCGAAGACAAGTTCGTCCTGCCCGCCCACCTGGTTCACGTAGGCGAGCGCGACGGTGTTGTCCGCCGCGCGCGTGGCCAGCATCCGCTCCCGGTCGCGCGCCTTCCCGGCATGGAACGGCGAACCGTTGATGTTCACAACGACCGCGGCGCCCGCGATCGCCAGGTCCGTGATCGGCCCGCCCGGATACCAGGCGTCCTCGCAGATCGTGATGCCGACCGGCACGCCGGCGACCGTGACGACGAGCGCCTCCGCCCCGGGCTGGAAGTACCGCTCCTCATCGAACACGCCGTAGTTGGGAAGCCGCTGCTTGCGATAGGTGGCCACCACCTGGCCGTCGTGGACGACAGCCGCCGCGTTATAGAGATGCTGGTCGAACTCGACACACCCGACGATCAGCGGCGGGAGCCCCATCGCCTCCTCCGCCAGCGCCAGCAGGCTCCGGTGGGCATCCTCGATGAACGCGGACCGGATGAGCTGGTCCTCGGGCGGATAACCCGTGATCGCGAGTTCGGAGAACGCGACCAGGTCGGCGCCCTGCGCGGCGGCTCGCCGGGCGGCGTCGAGGATCTTCGCCCGGTTCCCCTCCAGGTCGCCAATGGTGGTGTTGAGCTGGGCGAGTGCCACGCGGAGCGTCTGCATTGGACGGCCTTTCGACGCGTAACCAGCGGCCCGGCACGCGGCGCGGGGTGATTGCGTACTGACTACGCAAAGTACCGTCGCTGAATGCTAGACGGCAGGCCTCCGCCGCGTCAACGCGTGCGCCAGCGAGGGCCGTGCGCCAGACTAGACGGCACCCACCGGGAGAGCATCCATGGCCGACTCATCGCTCCTGCCTGCCGCCCTCGAGTGGGCGTCACACGACGTCATCAACGAAAACAACCGCTGGTGGCTGGCCTGGTCGTTCGACCCCCAGTTCCTGCTCCCGGTTGCCCTGTTCGCCTTCTGGTACGCCCGAGGGCTGCGCCGCTGGCCGCAGCGTACCCGGGCACACTCGCCATGGCGGACGGCCTCGTACTACGCCGGTCTCACCCTCCTGGTGCTCTCCTTCGAGTCGCCCCTCGACCGGCTAGGCGAGCACCACTTCTCCATGCACATGGTCCAGCACAACGTCGTGATGATGATCGTGCCGCCGCTCATCCTCCTCGGCGCGCCGACCACGCCGATGTTGCGCGGGATGCCTCGCTGGCTGCGTCAGGGCGTCGTCCGCCCTGTCGTCAGCAACGGCGTCGCGCAGCGCGTGTACCGGTTCCTCACGTTCCCCGTGGTGACGATCATGCTGTTCACCGTCTTCCAGTGGGGCTGGCACCTGCTGCCCGGGCTGTACGACCGTGCCCTGAACGACGACCTGATCCACAACCTCCAGCACTCGACCTTCCTCGCCGTTGCAATGCTCTTCTGGTGGAACGTCATCGACCCGAAGCCGCTGCACTCGCGGATCCCGGTACTGGCGCGCGTCCTCTACTTCTACGGAGCGATGATCCCGAAGCACGTCCTCTCGGCGTTCATCGTCTTCGCTGACCACCCCTTCTACCCGACCTACGAGCGGGTCCACCGCTTCCTGCCCGGCTCCCCCCTCGAGGACCAGCAACTCGCCGGCCTCCTCATGTGGGTCCCCTTCGGCGAGCTGCTCAACCTGATCACCGCCGGCGCCATCCTCGGCTTCTGGTTCCGCCGAGGGAACGCGGAACAGAGGGCCAGGGAAGAGGCGGAAGACGCCCGTTTGGCCGCCGCACGCGCCGCCGCCGGGAGCACCTCCTAGCGTGGCCCTGCCG
The DNA here is from genome assembly GCA_016875635.1 of Chloroflexota bacterium. GTDB lineage: Bacteria > Chloroflexota > Dehalococcoidia > UBA2979 > UBA2979 > SURF-43. The sequence continues at coordinate 18,865 of VGPD01000004.1, read as the reverse complement.
TCGCGCGAGGCGTCCGAGGCGTTCCGCACCGCACATGAGGTCGCCGACGATTCCGTCTGGTGGCAGAGCTGGGGCGCTGACCCGACCTTCCTCGTGCCCGTCGCCTTCCTCGCCTGGTGGTATCTGCGCGGGCTCCGGCAGTGGCCCGACCGCTCGAGGCCGCACCCGCGATGGCGAACCGCGACGTTTCTCTGTGGTATCGCGCTGCTCGCGCTCGCGCAGGAGTCGCCGCTGGACGCGCTCGCGGCTCGCCACCTGACATTCCACATGATCCAGCACGAAGTCGTGACGATGCTCGCGGTCCCGATGCTCCTCCTCGGCGCGCCGGCGACGCCGGTGCTGCGTGGGATGCCGCGGTGGCTCCGCCAGGGCGCCGTGCGGCCGGTCGCCGGGAGCCGTCTCGGGCGCAGCCTGTACGAGGGCCTGACCAGCCCCGGCATTGCGGCGGTGGCGTTCATTGCGACCGTCTGGGCATGGCACCTCGTGCCGGGGTGGTACGACGCGGCGCTGCGGCTGCCCGCCCTCCACGCGTTCCAGCACGCCACGTTCACCGCCACGGCCACGCTCTTCTGGTGGAACGTCATCGAGGCGCCGCCCCACCGCCCCCGGCTGGATCCGATGCCGCGCATCCTCTACCTGATCGTGGCCGGCGCGGCGAAAGATGGCGCTGCGGCGCTCATCGTCTTCGCATCGACGCCGCTCTATCAGGAGTACGCCCACATCGCGCCGGTCGTGGACTGGAGCACGCTGCGAGACCAGCAACTTGGCGGCCTGGTGATGTGGGTGCCGGGCACGCTGCTCATGCTCGCCGTCGCGGGGGCGGTGTTCCTCAACTGGTACAGGGCGCAGGAACAGGCTGAACTCGGACGCTGAGATTCGCGGGGAACACGCAGGAGCCCCGTCGTTGACGGCCCTCCTCGTTCTGCGGAGACGGCTCCCGATGCTAGTGTTTCGGGGCGGACTGCTCCTGGCCAGCGGGGATGCCGCCAACCGCGTCGGTGCCGTCGTTCCAGAAGAGCGAGACCAGCGCAAGCAGGATGCACGCGGCCAGCACCAGCCCGAACATGAACAGCCGCGTCAGCAGGCCGTTCTCGAACCTCAGGTGCATGAAAATCGCGACGACGATGACGAACTTGACCGCTGACAGGCCGATCAGCAACGACACCATCAACCCATGCGGCAGTGACGAGTACGAAAGGAACAACTCCACCACCGTGATCACCGTGAGGATCACGCCGGTCATCACGTACTGGCGGATCGTCGAAGGCGGGTGCTCTTCGCCGCCGTGCTGCATCTCGTGTCCGACCATCGATGTCTCCGATCCTCAAACGGCGCCCGGTTACGGGATGAGGTAGATCAAGGTGAAGATGACGATCCACACGATGTCGACGAAGTGCCAGTACAGGCCGGCAATGTCGACGTGCAGCGCCGCTTCCTTGCCCAGCCCGTTCCGCCGCGCGGAAGCGACGAGCAGCGAAGCCAGATAAAGGACGCCGACGCCGACGTGCGTCCCGTGGATCCCCGTCAGCAGGTAAAAACTCGCCCCGAACTGGTTGGTGCCCAGGTTCAGGCCGAGGTGGGCGAAGTGGCGGAATTCGTAGACCTGGAACCCGAGGAACACCAGGCCCAGGACGATGGTCGCGAGAAGCATCCCCTTCATCAGGCCCAGCCGGTTGTGCTGCGCTCCAAAGACCGCCAGCACCATCGTCAGACTCGACATCAGCAGCACGAACGTCGAGGTCGACGTCAAAGGAATATCCAGCAGGTCTGCCGGAAGCGGACCCACGATGGAGTCGCCCCTGAAGATCAGGTAAGTCGAGATCAGCGAACCGAAGAAGAGACACTCCGACGCTAGGAAGATCCACATCAGGAGCTTCCGGTTGTCGATCCCCGTCGTCGTGTGGTGCTGGGTCTCTGCGTGGGCTGCGGCCATCATGTGCTCCTCGTGCGTGCGCGTTGCGGCGGGCGCTCGCTACTCCGTGGGCTCCAGCGCCCAGCCCCAGACCGCGTAGTAGGCGACGACCACGCCCAGCGCCGTGATCGCCAGGCTCGACAGCGCGCCGACGCCGATCAGCAGGATCCCGATCCCCAGCACCAGCGGGAAGTAGGACGGCGGCGGCATGTGGATGTGCAGGTGCGCCGGACGCTCCGGCATCGGGATGTTGTGGTCGCGGTTGTACCAGAGCGGGTCGCGGTCGCGAACCACCGGCACCACGTCGAAGTTGTGCTCCGGCGGCGGCGAGGAGGTGGCCCACTCGAGCGTCGCCCCGCCCCACGGGTCGTCGCCCGCGGTCGCTGGCTTCCGCAGTGTCATGAAGACGTTCAGCATAAAGAGCAGGATGCCCACGACGAGGATGTACACGCCGATGGTGGCCACGAAGTTCCAGGTGTCCCAGCCGAGGTCAGCGTCGTAGGTGTAGATACGACGCGGCATCCCCGCGAGGCCGAGGAAGTGCATCGGGAAGAACGTCAGGTTCATCCCAACGAACAGGAACCAGAAACCGATCTTGCCCCACGTCTCGTCCAGCAGGCGTCCGGTCATCTTCGGGAACCAGTAGAACAGGCCCGAGAAGATGCCCATGATCGCGCCGCCGAACAGCACGTAATGGATGTGCGCGACGATGAAGTAAGAGTCCTGGTGCTGCCCGTCCACCGGCGGCGAGGCGTGCATGACACCCGAGATGCCGCCGATGGTGAACAGCGCGATAAAGCCGATCGAGTAGTACGTCGCCGTCGTCATGCGGATGTTGCCGCCGTACATCGTGCCCAGCCAGTTGAACACTTTCACGCCCGTCGGTACGCCGATGGCCATGGTGCTGGCAGAGAAGACGTACTGCGGGACGGTGCCCAGGCCGGTCGTGTACATGTGGTGGCTCCACACGCCGAAGCCCAGCACGCCGATCGCCGCGCCCGCCATGACGATGGCCGTGTAGCCGAACAGCGGCTTGCGCGACATCACCGGCAGAACCTCGGAAACGATGCCCATCGACGGGAGGATCAGCACGTACACCTCAGGGTGGCCGAACACCCAGAACAGGTGCTGCCACAGGATCGGGTCGCCGCCCGTCCCGGGCGTGAAGAAGTGAGTGCCGAAGTTACGGTCGAAGTAGAGCTGAAGCAGCGCGACCGTGATGACGGGCAGCGACAGGATCAGCAGGAACGCAACGACGAACGTCATCCACATGTAGACCGGAAGACGCATCATCGTCATGCCCGGCGCGCGCATGTTGATGATCGTCACTGCGAAGTTCAGGGACGACATCAGCGATGCGAGGCCCGCGACCACCAGCCCCACCGTATAGAAGTCCAGACCCTTGTTCGGCGAGAACGTCTCGTCCGTCAGCGGGGCGTACGCGAACCACCCGCCGTCCGGCGCCTCGCCGAACAGGAATGAGGAAGTCAGGATGAGGCCGCCCGAGAGCAGCACCCAGTACGACAGCGCGTTCAGCCGCGGGAACGCCACGTCCCGAGCTCCGATGTGGAGCGGGATGAAGTAGTTAAAGAACGCCGCGCCCATCGGCATGATCGCCAGGAAGATCATCGTCAGCGCGTGCATCGTGAAGAGCTGGTTGTACAGGCCGGCGTCGAGCACGGTGCCGTTCGGCACCGCGAGCTGCGTCCGGATCAGCACCGCCTCGATCCCGCCGATGAGGAAAAAGGCGAAGCCGGTGACGAGGTAGAGCACCCCGATCTTCTTGTGGTCGACCGTGGTCAACCACTTCCAGACCGTGCTCTCCTCGTGCGTGTGGCCGACGGTCCCGACAGCAGTCGCCATCTACCATCCTCCAACCATGCGGCGCGCCGTCGCCCGCGAGATGCTCATTCCGTGCGCCCCGCGGCGCGCCCCACTGGCCGAGCCCCTTACTTCAGGCTCTCCAGGTAGGCCGTCAGCTTCTGGATCTGCTCTTCAGTCAACGCCAGGTTCGGCATTTTTGACCCGGGCTTCACTGCCGGCGGATTCGCGAGCCACTTGTGCATGGGTTCCGCGCTGTTCGGGAGGATGCCGGAGGCGATCGTCGTGCGGGAACCGATGTGGGTCAGGTTCGGGCCCGCCTTCCCCTGCGCCAGCGGGTTCCCCTTCACCGTGTGGCAGCCGATGCAGCCGGACGCCGTGAACTGCTGCTCGCCCGCCTTCGCGAGCTCGGACGCCGGCTTGGCCGCGTCCGCCGCCGTCGCCTTCGTCCAGTCGCTGAACTTCGCCTCGGTGTCGACAAAGACGCGGAAGCGCATGTTGGCGTGAGAAGCGCCGCAGAATTCCGCGCACTGGGCGAGGTAGGCCTCGTCCCGGGCGGTGTCCGGCGTGAACCAGAGGTGGTTCGTGTGGCCCGGCACCATGTCGACCTTGCCGACCAGCTGCGGAACCCAGAAGGAGTGAATCACGTCATTCGACTTCAGGGTGACACTCACGGCCCGGCCGGCCGGCACATGCAACTCGTTCGCCGTCGTGATCCCGAACTCCGGGTACTGGAACTCGAACCACCACTGGTGGCCGATGGCGACCACCTCGAGGGCGCCCTTCGGCGGGTCGGCCGTGTTCTGGGCGATCGCCTTGAACGACGGCACCATCATCGCCACAACGATGAGGACCGGAACACCGACGAGCAGGACCTCGAGCTTTGAGTTGCCGTGAAACTGCTGGGCGACGGCGCCTTCGCGCTCGCGGAACATGAGCGTGAACAGCAGGGTCAGGAAGAGGATCAGGATGAAGACCGCGGCGGCCAGGTAGAACACCACCTGGTACACGGCGTGGATGTTGTCCGTATTGTCCGACATTGGCATCCACGTACTCTGCGGCGTGTTCGCCGAGTCCGCGAATGCGAGGTAGAGGAGATAGGAGAGGACGCCAACGACGGCGCCCGAGAACACGATCGCGATGATCCGACCGGGTCCAGACCTGCCCACAGCGTCCCCCCGTACCTAACCTCGAATGCGCCTGCGCCGGTTGCCGCGCGCGCAAGGTGCGATCACCCCAAGTGCTTCGCAGCCCCCTTGATACCCGTCACCCGCTACAGGGTCAAGCGCGGAGCCCCTGAGTGATGCCTCCCCGCGAATCCACGAGAGGCCCAGCGCGAATCTGGACCGGGTCAATCTGGTGACGAAGGTCACCTGTTGAAGTCATCCACCATGGAGGCCTAGCCTCGTGTACATCATGGCTCGCCCGCGCGCCCCGCTCCTCATCACTCTCATGGCCGGCGCGGGGTTTCTGCTCCTGCTGGGCGGCCTCGCCATCGCCCTTCAGCGTGGCGTCGGTGGCGCGGTCGAAGGCCGCACGGACGCGGCTCTCACCTCAGCCCCTCCGTTCACGCTCACCCAGTTCAACGGCGAGCCCTTCGACTTCGCGCACGAGAACCAGCGACCCGTGTTCATGTACTTCTGGGCCTCGTGGTGCGTCCCGTGCCAGACCGAAGCGCCCGTCATTGAGGCGCTCTGGCCGGAATATCGAGATCGTGGTTATGTCTTCCTGGGTGTGAACATGTGGGATCAGCCGGAGGATGCCCGCCAGTTCGTGAAGCAGTACCGGCTCTCCTTCCCCGTCGTCGCGGACGAGGCACGCGCCGTGTACGTTGAGTACGGCGTGCAGGGACTGCCGACCGCGTTCTTCATCGCCCCTGGTGGCGCGGTTCGTTCCCAGTTCACCGGCCCCATCGACGAGCGCACGCTCCGAGGCCTGCTCAACGAGATCGCACCCGGCGGGAGGCCGCAGTGGCGCTGGATTCCCGTACCGTGAGAGTCTCGGGTCGCCGCACCCGGTTGATCCTGCTGCTGGTGGTCGCCACGGCGGCCATCGGGCTCCTCGCGTTCAGGGCCGCGTCCTCGTCCGTCTCCTACTACGTCACCCCGGAGGAATTCGCTCAGCAGATCGGGAACAAGGCCGACGCTCGCTGGCGCGTCGGAGGGCGGGTCGTCCCCGAAACGATTCAGCAGGACGGCAAGTCGATGACGTTCGAGATCCAGGGCGAACACGGCGAGCGGATGTCGATCGCCTACACAGGCGTCGTGCCCAACCTCTTTGGCCCCTATGCCTTCGTCGTGATCGACGGCACCTCCGACCGCCCCGGACACCTCGAGGCCTCCTCCGTCGTGATCAAGCATGAGAACGAGTTCATCGCCGGTACGCCCCCGCCCGGGTCGATTTCGTCTGACATCCTCAAGGGGCTGACCAGCCCCACCCCGTCCGGCCGGTAACGTGAACGTCGCTGCGACGGTCGGCGCCTCCGCGCTGCTGACGGCGCTCGGGGCTGCGCTGTTCGCCGCGGGCGCCTCCGTGGCCGGACACCGCCTGCGCCACCGCGCCCTCCTGCTCGCCGGCCGGCGCGCCATCCTCGCCGTCGCTCTGTTGACGACGACCGCCGTCCTGACGCTCGGCTATGCCCTCCTCGCGAACGACTTCTCGATCGCGCACGTGGCGTCGGTCTCATCCCGCGAAATGCAGACGGCGATGAGATGGGCCTCGCTCTACAGCGGACAGCCCGGCTCCCTGCTCTTCTGGACGTGGTCGATGTCGCTCTTTATGGCGGCGTTCGTCCTGATCACCGTCCCGAGGATCCCCTGGGGCGCGCCACATGCCGTTGCCACGCTGGGCCTGGTGATCGCCGCTTTCCTCTTCACCCTCGTCTTCTTCGCCTCTCCGTTCCGGGTGAGCCCGGTCATCCCGGCGGACGGCCATGGGTTGAACCCGCTGCTCGTCGACCCGGGGATGCTCGTCCACCCGCCGTTCCTGCTCTCGGGCCTCGTCTCCACCGTGATCCCGTTCGCGCTGGGCACCGCCGCCCTGCTCTCCGGACGGTTGGATGGCGCATGGGTACGCCACGCCCGGGGCTGGGCGCTGACCTCGTTCCTCGTCCTGAGCGTCGGCAACTTCCTCGGGGGCTGGTGGGCGTACACAGTGCTCGGATGGGGTGGGTACTGGGGCTGGGACCCGGTGGAGAACTCCGCCATCCTTCCGCTTCTCCCGATCATCGGCTTCCTGCACGCGCTGATCGTGCAGGAGCGCAGGGGGATGCTGAAGACCTGGAACGTCGTCCTCGTCCTGGCCGCGTTCTGCCTCGCCGTGTTCGGCACCTTCAACGTGCGCTCCGGACTCGTCGCGTCCGTCCACTCGTTCGCCCAGTCCGAGGTCGGCCCCTATTTCCTCGTCCTCCTCGGGGTGACGGTCGTGGCAAGCCTCGTCCTCATCGTGTGGCGGCTCCCGAGGCTGCGCGCGGTCAGCGAGCTGGATTCGCTCGCCTCGCGGGAGACTGGGCTCATCCTCAACTCCTACCTCATGGTCGCGATGGCGCTCGTCATCCTCGGAGGCACGCTCTTCCCCGTCTTCTCCGAACTGCTGCAAGACGCACGCATCACCGTCGGCCCGCCGTTCTTCAACGAGGTGATGGGGCCGCTCTTCGTCGTGATGCTCTTGCTCATCGCACTCGGCACGGCCCTGCCATGGCGTCGCGCGACCCCCGCCCTGCTCCGCCGTCGCCTGCTCCCCCCGTCCGTCGCCGCCGCCATCGCGGTCGCCGTGCTGTTCGCCCTTGGCATGCGCCACTTCGGTGCGCTCGCGGCGACCGGAGGCGCGATCGCCGTCGCACTCGTGACGTCGCGTGAATACGTCGCCAGCGCGCGAGCGGTGGGCCGCGCGCGCGGCGTCACCGCGCTCCAGGCCGCGCCCTCGCTCTTCGGCCGGGATCCGAGGCGCTACGGCGGCTACTTCGTCCACCTCGGCGTCGCTGTGATGGCCATCGCTGTGGTCGGTTCCACGATCTACCGGGAACAGGCACGGGCCGTCCTCGCACCCGGTGAGTCATTCGGGGCACGCGGCTATACGTTCACCTATGAACGGTTGACTTCACGCGAGCCTGGCGTGAACGGGATCGAACTCGAGGTCTACGCGGACATCCGCGTGACGGAGGGCGGCAACGAAGTCGCCCTGATGCAGCCGGGGCGGCGCTTCTTCACCAACTTCCCGGAGCAGCCGACCGGCATCGTGGCACTCGACGAAAGCCTGACACGCGACCTCTATCTGTTTGTGCAGGGCTGGAACGCCGACGGCGTCGCAGAGGTCCATGCCTTCGTGAATCCCCTGGTCATGTGGCTCTGGATCGGCGGTGGCGTCTACGTCGCCGGCGGGCTCCTGGCATACGGCCCCGCCCGCGTGCGACGTCCCGTCACCGCCCTCGCCTCCACCGAGGCGAGTCAGGCATGAGGCGAGCATCCCTCCCGCTGATCGCGCTCGCGCTCCTCGCGGGCGCCCTCCTGCAGGCGTCGACCGCCGCCGCCCAGGTGCCCCCTTCGCCCGACCCGCGCATCGAGGCGCAGGCGCAGGCGATCGAGCGCCAGCTGCTGTGCCCCACCTGCACGAACGAGCGACTCGACGTCTGCGGCACCGCGATCTGTGCCGACATGAAGCAGATCATCCGTGAGCGGTTGACTGCCGGATCCACGCCGGACGACATCATCCTGTACTTCGAGCAGCGCTACGGCGCGCGTGTCCGCGCCGACCTCCCCCGCGAGGGGTTCAACCTCGTCCTGTTCGGCTGGGTGGGCGCCTCGCTCGTGCTCGTCGCGGGTGCAGGCGGATGGTTCCTCCTCTCCGCACGACGATCGAGGCTGCCCGTGCCCGCCTCGGCCACCGCTGGAGCCGACGATGCCTGGCTGGACGCTCAGATCGCCGAAGACGGTTCGGCGAAGGCAGACGCCTGATGGAGTGGGCCGTCCTCGCGCTCTTCGCGCTCGCCGCCAGCATCTTCATCACGCTCCCGCGTCGCGGCGACACGCCCATCAGCGATCCGGCCGGCGAGGCCGCCGAATTGATCGCCGAGCGCGACCGCCTGCTGCTGGCCCTCCGCGAACTGGACGAGGATGCCTCCGCCGGCCGGATCAGCCCGGCCGATCGTCTCGACGGCCGGCGCGCCCTTGGCCCCCGCCTCCGCGAGGTGACCGAGGCGATCCGCGCCGCCGACGCTGACCAGGTGGCGACACGATGAGCCACCGTGCCCTCACCGGACTCCTCGCGCTCGCCACCCTGCTCAACACCCTCACGCTCGCGGCCGCGACGCCCGCCAGCGCCCAGCAACCGGCCGGTGAGGGCATCGTGCGCGGCCAGGTCACCCTCGCCAGCGCCGGCGCGACCTTCGAGGGCACGGTCGAGGTCGAATTGATCATCCTCGAAGGGGCGCAGGCCACAGGGAGCGTGAAGGTCCCCGTGGCCAACGGTGCGTACGAGGCACGCGTGCCCGCCGTTGAGGCGCGCACGTACGTCCCCCGGTTGAACTACCAGCGCGTCGACTACTTCGGTGACCCGGTGCGCTTCAACGGGAGCGGGCGGTCGGCCACTCGCGACTTCACCGTGTACGCGACGACCGACCGCGCGGACGTGCTCCAGTTGATCCAGACGATCGTCACCGTGGTCGGCATCGACCCGCAGCAGGGAGAGATCGGGATCCTGCGCGAGGATGTGGTCGCGGTCGCCGGCGACCGCGTCTATACAGGCGGCCCCTCCGGCGTCACCCTCCGCATTCCTGCGCCCGAGGGCGCCGTCGAGGCAAGCGATGAGGACGGCAGCGGGACGTTGGCCAATGGCGTACTTTCCGTCACCACGCCCGTCCGCCCCGGGGAGGCCTCCTCCATCATCACGTCGTATCTAGTGAAATACGATGCCGCCGTCGACCGCTACCGGCTCCGCGTCACCGTGCCGGTGCCGGCGCAGTCCGTCGTCGCGCGTGTCCCTCGAGAGTTCGTGCGCGCCGTCCGGCCGGTCGCTCCGGCGGAGCAGGCGGACAACCAGGTGCTGCAGGACGACGCCCGCACCGTGCTCTTTGTCGTCCGAACACCCACGAAGATCGAGGCCGGCCAGTCGCTCCTGGTGGACATCGACGGTGTGGCCGGGACGCTCCGACACCATCCGCTGACCGAACAGCCCGGGGCGTCCATCGCGGCAGCGGTCGTCATGGTCGTGGTCACCGGGGCAGCGTTCATCGTCTGGCGGCGTCGCGAGGTCGCCGCATGAGCGACGCGGCCCCGTTGGCCATCGACACCCGGGCGCTGACGCGCCGGTACGCGGGTGTCGATGTGGTCCGGGACGTCACGGTCCGGGTGCCGGCTGGCCGGAAAGTGGCCCTGACTGGCTCGAACGGCGCCGGAAAGACCACGCTGCTGTCCCTCCTCTCCACACTGGTCCAGCCGACGAGCGGTGAGGCCTGGATCGCCGGACGATCTCTCGGCGAGCGAAGTGCGGCCCTGCGCCGCTCCCTGGGCGTCCTCCGCCACAGCCCGATGCTGTATGAGGCCCTCTCCCCGTTGGAGAACCTCGAATTCTTCGCCCGCCTCTACCACGTGCCCGACGCCGCGACACGCATCGAGGAACTGCTCCGGCTGCTCGGGCTCTGGCGACGCCGCCACGAACCTGCCTCGATCCTGTCGCGCGGCACCCACCAGCGCCTCTCGATCGCACGGGCGCTCGTGCACCGTCCGGCGGTCCTCCTGCTCGATGAACCGGAGACCGGCCTCGACCCCGAGGGCATCGCATTGCTCGACGAGTTGATGCTCCGCGCGCCGGGGGTCACCGTGCTCGCCGCGACCCACCGCGTCGACCGGATCGAGGCATGGGCGGACGGCGTGATCCGGCTCGACCGCGGGCGCGTGGCCGAGGACACCGTCAGTGCCTCTGTCCCGCATGCGGGGGCGCGCGCATGAACGCGACATTCGCGGTCGTCGCCAAGGACCTTCGGCTCGCATGGCGCGACCGCGCTGGATGGCTGACCGCGGGCGCCTTCGCCACGATCAGCATCCTGATCTACTCGTTCGCCTTCGACCTCGCGACGAACGACGTCCGTCCGCTGCTCCCCGGCGTCCTCTGGACCACCTTCCTCTTCGCCGGCGTGTTCGCGGCGGGCGCTGGATTCCAGCGTGAGGCGGAGGAGGGCACCTTCGACGCCATGCTGCTCTCGCCGGTCAGTCCGACCGTGATCTTCCTGGGGAAGCTCATCTCCAGCCTGATCGCGCTGATCGCGATCGAGTTTGCCCTGCTGATCGCCGCGACTATCCTGTTCGATGAACCGCTCCTGACCCCCGAACTGGTGGCGATCGTGATGCTGGGGACGGCCGGATATGCCTCGTTGACCACGTTGCTGGGCACGCTGGGAAGCGGGCCTCGTACGCGTGCCGTGCTCCTCCCCGTGATGGCGCTACCGCTCCTCGTGCCCATGCTGATCGCCGCCGTCCGCGCGACGGGCGGTTCGCTCGGCATCTTCGGCGGAGACGCGCCCTGGACCCTCCTGCTGGCCGTCTTCGCCCTCTGGAGCACCCTCACCGCCATCATCCTGTTCCCCCTGGCGGTGGAGCGATGAGGACGGCCAACCGGGTCTACGGCCTGCGCTGGGTCCTGCTCCCGCCGCTGACCGGCATGGGGATCCTGGCCATGCTCGTGGGCGCAGTCGTCGCCGCCCCCACCGAATTGGTCGAGGGCGACGTGCAGCGGTTGATGTACATCCACGTACCTAGCGCGCAGGCGATGTACCTCGCCTTTGGCATCGTCTTCGTCGCCTCGATCATGGTGCTGTGGAAGCGCGACATGCGCTGGGACGCCGTCGCGCGGGGCGCGGCCAGTGTCGGGGTGCTCTTCACAGCGTTTGCCCTCGTGACCGGCTCCCTCTGGGGGAAGCCGATCTGGGGCGTCTACTGGCAGTGGGACGCGCGCCTGACCTCCACGCTCGTCCTGTTCCTCGTGTACGCCGCCTACCTGCTCGCGCGCGCCGTCTCAGACCCGGGCGATGAACAGGCCGCGCGTTACTCCGCGGTGTACGCCATCGTCGGATTCCTGGACGTGCCATTCATCGTCATGTCGGTACGCTGGTGGCGCACGCTCCACCCGCAGCCGATCGTCTCTCGCCTCGACCCGCAACTGCCCGGCTCGATGCTGGCCGTCCTCGGTATCTCTACCCTGGCGATCTTCCTGCTCGCACTGTGGCTCATCCTGTTACGCACGGACACGGAACGGCTGGGCCAGCGGCTGCTGGGCCTCCGGGCCGCCGTGGACCGGCGCGAGGAGGCGTAATGGACGGTCAGCTTGGGTATCTCTTCGCCGGGTTCGCCGTCTTCTGGGCCGGCCTCTTCGTCTACCTGCTCCTGCTCCAGACACGCATCCGCTCGCTCACCCGCGAAGTCGACCGCCTCGAGGAACGACTGGCGGACGCGGAAGCCGATGCTGCTGAGACCCCGCCCAGAGGCGGCCCGTCTCGATGAGCGCCGCGGACCGCCGGGTGGGGATGGGGCGCCCGGCGACCGCATGGCGTCAGACGGTGCGTGACTACTTCATCCTGACGAAGCCGTCGATCATGCTGCTGCTCCTCATCACCACCGTGCCGGCGATGGTGCTGGCCAACGATGGCTGGCCCGGCTGGGGGCTCGTCCTCGCCACCCTGGTCGGCGGCATGCTCGCCGCCGGCGGCGCGGGCGCCGTCAACATGTACATCGACCGCGACATCGATGGCCTGATGCTTCGGACACGCAACCGTCCGATCCCCGGCGGACGTGTCCCTGCGCACCACGCCGCGACCTTCGGATGGGTGCTGGGCCTCGCGTCGGCGCCCTGGCTGCTGCTGACAGTGAACGCCTGGTCCGCCGCGCTCGCGCTCGGCGCGTTCGCCTTCTATGTCTTCATCTACTCCATGTACCTGAAGCGCCACACCGTCCATAACACGGTCGTCGGCGGCATCGCGGGTGCGCTACCGCCCCTCATCGGCTGGGCGGCGATCACCAACTCCATCACCATCGAAGGCTCCCTGCTCTTCGCGATCGTCTTCTTCTGGCAGCCGCCGCACTTCTGGGCGCTCGCCCTCGGCCTCGCGGACGAGTACCGGGCCGTAAACGTCCCGATGATGCCGGTCGTGCTGGGGGAGCGTGAGACGAAGCGACAGACGTTCCTCTACAGCATGCTCACAGCGGCGGTCACGTTGATCTTCGGCGCCGTCGCGACGATGGGCGCCATCTACTTCGCCGTCGCGGCCCTCGGGGGCGTCGGTTTCGCCTTCGCGGCGTGGCGCATCCTGCGCGGGCAGGGGCTGGAGGGCACGCGGGCGATGTTCCGCTACTCGACGCTGTACCTGGCCGCGCTCTTCGGGGCAATGGTGGCCGACCGGATGCTGATCGGCTAGCCGCGCTACGCGTCTTCCAGGCGGAACGCGATCCGCGCCACCACGAACGACACCACCGTCCATCCCAGCATGACGAGCAGCGACGGCCATTGCTTCAGGATTGACTCGCCCTCGATCGTGACGCCGCGCAACGCGTTCAGCATGTGCGTCAGCGGAAGCACCTGCACTACACGCTGCATCGCCTCGGGCAAGGCGCTCACCGGGAAGAACGAACCGGACAGGAACATCATCGGCAGCGTGATCGCGTTCGCCGCGCCCTCGACGGCCCCGCGCCCCCGCACGCGCCCGGCCACCACCACACCGAGGTTCAGGAAGACGATGGTGCCGCAGACCGCAATCAGCGGCGCCCAGAGCCCTGACACGTCCCGGAACAGGTCCGCACCCAGCATCTGCGCGACCAGCGTCAGCACGGCGACCTGCACCACGGTGATGACGAGGTGCGCTCCCAGCACGCTCATGAAGAAATAAGACGGCGACAGCGGCGTCGCGCGGATTCGCCGCAACACCCCTTCCTCGCGGTACCGGGACAGCGAGCTCGCCAGACTGATCGTCGCGAAGTTCATCAGCCCCATGCCGAGGATCCCGGGCGCCACGAACTGGAAGAACGACGTCGTCTTCTCCTCGACCGGCCGCGTGGACATCGAGATCGGCACCGGCGCCTTCGCCAGCGACAGGTTCACCCGGTCGACGACGGACGCGATCGCCGCGGAGGTCACCTGGCGGCCGATCGGGTCCCGGATCCCCATCAACAACACCGCGTTCGCCGGTGTGGTCGGGGCGGCCGGAGAGACCACCAGCGCCGCGTCACCCTCGTCGTCCTGCACCAGCAGCCGCGCCGAGTCCTCGTCCAGCCCCGGAGTCAGCGTCACATTGAGGAACCCCACCTGCCCGAGGGCATCCACCAGGACGCGCCCTCGCTCGCTGGTCGCGTCGACCGAGACGATCAGTCGGGTCGTCCCGCTGCTGTCCCCGGAGAACAGTTTGAACACCCCCATGAAGATCAGCGGGAACACGATCGCCCAGAACAGCGCTTGGCGGTCGCGCGTCAGCATCTTCAACGACGACGAGAACAGGATGCGCGTCATCCGTTCAACTTCCGTCCGGTGACGCGGAGGAACACATCCTCCAGCGAGGCCGGCTGCACAGCCAGGTCGACGAGGCGCACGCCTTCGCGCGCGGCGAGCGCGGTCAGCGCGGCGGTCACCCCCGGCGCGTCCGGCGCACGCAGCCGCACGATGTGCCCGTCCGGTCCCACGGCCATCTCCACCTGGTCGGCCCCGGGGAGCCCGCGCACACCCGCCTCGGAGAGAGGCGTCACACTCGTCGCGGTCACGCGGTAGGGAGCCTGCAGGGAGCGGATCAGCCCGGCCGGGGTGTCGAGGGCGCCGATCTGGCCGGCGTTCATGAACGCCACCCGGTCACAGAGCGCCTGTGCCTCCTCCATGTAGTGGGTCGTCAGCACGACCGTCGCGCCGGAATCCCGCACCGACCGCACGATCTCCCAGAGGTCCAGGCGCGCATCCGGATCCAGCCCGGCGGTCGGCTCGTCGAAGAAGACCAGCTCGGGCTCGTTCACCAGCGCCGCCACGATGCTGAACCGCTGCTGCATGCCACCGGAAAGCGTGCTGATCCGCGCCCCCGCTCGTTCCCGCAGGTGGACCCGCTCCAGCAACTCCAGCGCATCGGCATGGCGCGGATAGAACGACCCGAAGAGCTCCAGGATCTCCCGGAGCGTCAGGTATCGGTGGTAGGAGGAGGCCTGCAGCTGGACGCCGATCCGCGACTTCACCGCGACCGGATCCTCGGTCACGTCCACGCCCAGGACGCGCGCGGTGCCCTCGGTGGGACGGGTCAGCCCTTCGAGGACCTCGACCAGCGTGGTCTTCCCGGCCCCGTTCGGCCCGAGGATCCCGAAGATCTCGCCACGGCGGACCTCGCAGGAGACGCCGGCGAGCGCCGTGATCGCGCCGTAGTGCTTGACGAGGCCGTGCGCCTCGATCACCAGGTCAGTCGTCTGTCCGTGCATTCCACCGAGGATACCCGCGAACCTCCGCAGAGGCTCGCGCGGCGACGGTACCTACCGCGCCTACCCCTGGATCTCCACGATCCGGAAGGTCACCGGACCGGAGGGAGCGTTCACCGTGACCTCTTCTCCCTGGCCGCGGTTCATCACCGCGATGCCCACGGGCGACTGGATCGAGATTTTCCCCTTCGACGGGTCCACCTCGGTCGCACTCACCAGCATGAACGTCTGCTCCCGTTTGGTGTCGAGGTTCACGAGCCTCACCGTCGAGCCCACGTTGGCACGGCCGCCCTTCGCATGCTCGTCGATGATGACAGCGTTACGGAGGCGGCTCTCGAGGTCGCGGATGCGCGCCTCCAGCTGGCCCTGCTCGTCACGCGCGGCATCCAGCGGGGCGTTCTCACGGAAATCCTTGTCCGCCATCGCGTCGTGGAGTTTCTGGGCGATCGCCGGGCGCTTCGCCTTCTCCATCGCCAGCTGGTCCTCGATGTGCCGGAGGCCATCCAGGGTGACATAGAACGCGGCGCCGCCCAGCTCCGCGTTGGCGCCGTGGCCACCGCGGGCGCCGCCGCCCGTGAGCCCGATCCCCAGCGCGGGGACAAGGTTCTCCGGCGTGAACGCAAGGCGGGAGCAGTACGCAAGGAACGCTCGGAGCGGTTCCACATGCGCCAGCGAGACGTCCGTCTTCGTCTTCACGTACGTCGTGACATCACCGCCGCGCAGCTCGCCCATCGGGCGCGTCGGGCCAAACCACGCGACAAATCCGCGGACGGCGGGCAACTCGGCCTCCGCCTTCTCGGGTTCGTTCGCCATGGAGCCAGCAAAGTGCTCCATCGCCTCAGACGCAGTCACGCTCTCCGCCACGGGGGTCTCCGCTCGCGCTCTGCCGCGCCTGCTCGACGCTGGCCGGGGTGCATCGGGTGATCGCTCGGGCCGCGGGCGTCGCGCTCGGAAATGCGACAGCCGCCAGCACGGCGGCTGGAACCTCGTGCCAAGAGTCTAGAAGATGGCGGGTATGCCGTGTCAACGCGTGATGCCCCGACCCATCGACACCCCGAGGAGTACCCACTCGAGCGGCTGGGTGGCCGCCGCATGACCGGCGCACAAATGGCAGTCCTGACCGCTGAGACGGCCCGCCTCGGCGTCGACCTCGACGAGCGCGCCCTCGAACGGTTCGGCCGCTACCTCGACCTGGTCATGGAGTGGAACGAGCGCGCCGGCCTGACGAGTCTGACGGATCCGGGGGAAATCCAGCGCCGCCACTTCGCCGAGTCGCTCGCCCTCCTCGCCGCCCTCCGCGCCGCCGGCCTGATCCCACCGGGCGCGACGCTCCGCATCGCCGACCTCGGCTCCGGCGGCGGATTCCCCGGCGTGCCGATGGCGATCGCGGAGCCCGGCCTCGACCTCGTCCTCATCGAATCGCACGGACGGCGCGCCGAATTCCTGCGCACCGTCATCGAGGCGCTCGCGCTGGAGCACGCCCGGGTCGTGCAGGCTCGCGCCGAGGACGCCGGACGCGGGCCGATGCTCCGCGCGACCTTCGACCTCGTCACGGCGCGCGCGCTCGCCCCCATGCCGGTCCTGATCGAGTACGCCCTCCCCCTCCTCAGAGACGGCGGGCTGCTCGTCGCCCCGAAGGGAAGCCGCGCCGAGGAGGAACTCGCCGCGTCGGCGGGGGCGCTGAAGGCGCTCGGCGGCGACGTCCGGGACACCCTCGACCTCCCCCTGCCCGAGGGCGTACCGCCACAGCGCGTGCTGGTCGTGCGGCGGACGGGCCGTCTCGACCCTCAGTACCCGAGGCGGGCCGGGACGCCTTCCCGGCAGCCGCTCTAGACCCTCCACCTCATCCGCCCGGCGGATCGGTACAATCGGCGGACTCCCCGGCCGCCTCCCCAGCGCGAGGAAGAAGGCCGATGCGCTACCCACCGCAGGACACCCCCCCGGACGCCGGCGCGCCTGAGCCCCCCGCGCCTGTCGAGGGCGACGACATCGACCTGGCTCCGCCCCTGACCCGTCCACGCCGGCGACGCATCGCCGACGTGGACACGCTCGTCCCGATGCCGTTCGCGCTGGTGTTCGCGCTCGCCGCGATGGTCGCACTCGCCTTCGGCGGATGGCTCTGGTGGCTGACCTCTGGCCTCGGCGACCCACGGGAGACGCTGACGAAGACCCTCACGGTAGGAGTGCCCTTCTCCTTCGCGCTCTGGATCGCCTGGCTCGTGGTCTCCATCGCCGTCGTGCAACGGCTGGGACGGACGCTGGTTCCCGTCGACCGGCTGCTGCGGGAGGCAGGGCTGGCCTGCTGGCCGCTCTTCCTCGCGCTGGGGATGGCGATCCCGGCGGTCTCCTTCAGCGTAGGCCTGGTCGCCATCGGCGGATGGGTGGCCGCGACGCAGGCCGCCCTCGCGCGCGTCGCGGGCCGCACCGGCCGGGGCGTCCTCGCCGCCAACCTCGCCGGGTTCGCCCTCTGGTGCGTCGTCATGTCGCTGCTCGCGAGCGGCGACCACGCGATCGCGCCGGGGCCCTTCGTCGCGGAGTCGATCTGGGAGGCCGTGACCTCACAGTGGATCGTCGTCGTCCAGCAGTAGCCCCGCCGCAGCGGGCCAGCCGTCGAGGCCTACCCCACGACCTTCTGCTCGCGCAGCCACGCGATCCGCGCCCCATCGTACCCAAGGCCGCGCAGCACCTCGTCTGTGTGCGCGCCGGCGGCCGGGGCGGTGCTGCGCACGCTCCCGGGCGTCTCCGAGAATTTCGGGCCGACGCCCACCTGGCGCACGCGGCCGGCGACGGCGTCCTCCAACTCGACCACCATGCCGCGGGCGCGCTGGTGCTCGTCGGCCAGCGCCTCCGCGACATCGAGCACCGGCGCGACGCACAGCTCCACATCCCGCAACTCGGCGAACCACTGGTCGCGCGTCTTCGTCTTGAAAAACGCGTCGAGGTACGCACCGAACTCCGAATGCTTCGAGACATCGAACTCCGCGTCCAGCATGTCCTCGCGGCCGCTCAGTTTGCAGAGCGCGGACCAGAACTGCGGCTCCAGCGAACCGATCGAGAGATACTTGCCGTCCGCGCACTCGTACACGGTGTAGTGCGGCGATCCGCCGCCCAGCCCCGCCATACCCGGCCGCGGCGGCGGCCCGCCCGCGAGGACCCCGCCCGTCTGGCTCGCCAGCAGGTAGAGCACGCCGTCCGACATCGACATGTCGAGGTGCTGGCCGCGCCCGGTCGAGGTGCGCGCGTACAGCGCGGAGACGATCGCGAACGCGGTCATGAGGCCGCCCCCGGCGAAGTCGGCGATCGTGTTCTGCGGGACGGCCGGCTTCTGCCCCGCCCGCCCAATCATCGAGAGCGAACCGCCCACGGAGATGTAGTTGATGTCGTGCCCCACCATGTTCGCGTACGGCCCGGTCTGCCCGTACCCCGACAGCGAGGCGTAGACGATCCGCGGGTTCGTGCGGCTGATCGCCTCGTAGCCCACGCCGAGGCGGTCCGTGACGCGAGGCCGGAAGCCCTCGAGGAATACGTCCGCCTGCGCCGCCAGCGCGTGGACGATCTCCACCCCCCCCGGCTGGCGCAGGTCGACGACGATCGAGCGCTTGTTGCGGCCCAGCGGATTGAAGGCGCGCCGCCGCGCCGCGGCCGCGGCGTCCCCGCCACCGCCCATCCCGCCGCCGCGGATCGCGCCCGCCGGCGCCTCGACCAG